>CAKONZ010000004.1 GCA_934098525.1 uncultured Bacilli bacterium
CTTAGTGATCAGGCGATTCAGTATGGAATGGTCGTCGCTTAACGGATAAAAGTTACCCCGGGGATAACAGGCTGATAGCGCCCAATAGTTCACATAGACGGCGCTGATTGGCACCTCGATGTCGGCTCGTCACATCCTGGAGGTGGATTCGCTTCCAAGGGTTGGGCTGTTCGCCCATTAAAGTGGCACGCGAGCTGGGTTCAGAACGTCGTGAGACAGTTCGGTCCCTATCCGTCGTGGGCGTAGGAAAATTGAGAGGAGTTGTCCTTAGTACGAGAGGACCGGGATGAACATACCTCTGGTGTATCTGTTGTCATGCCAATGGCATTGCAGAGTAGCTATGTATGGAAAGGATAACCGCTGAAAGCATCTAAGCGGGAAGCCTCCCTCAAGATGAGTTTTCCCATTTTTTATAAAGTAAGATCCCAGAAAGACTATCTGGTTGATAGGTCAGAGGTGGAAGCATAGTGATATGTTGAGCTGACTGATACTAATAGATCGAGGATTTAACCAAATAGTTATTGATATAAATATTTGATGTCATACATTATCTTAGTTTTCAGAGAATTATTTCTCATTTTTCCTTAGTGACGATAGCGAAGAGGGTACACCTGGTCCCATCCCGAACCCAGAAGTTAAGCTCTTCAGTGCCGAAGATAGTATTTGCGAAAATAGGGCGTTGCTAAGGATTTTTTTTGTTTATTGACATAAAATTGTTAATATGTTAAGATATACATATATTTAGTAATGATGAAAACCAAGTAGTTAGTTTTATATTGAAAAAAGAGAATTAGTGGTGGTGAAAACTAATCAAAATAAAATAACAAAATACAATTTCTGAACTAAATCGTTACTCGCGTTAAGAGAATAGTGCATAATAATATTATGAAGTAGAATGGTACCACGGTAACGCGTTTCTATATTTATAATATTTTTTTTATTTAGGAGGAAACAATATGAATTTTTTTGAAGAATTGAAATGGAGAGGATTAGTAAAGGATGTATCAGATCCTGAAATTGAAAATAAAATAAACAACGAAAAAATAACATTTTATTGGGGAACAGACCCAACAGCTGATTCACTACATTTAGGACATTACTCATCTTTAGTAACTGCTAAAAGATTAGCCTCACATGGAAACAAATTTATTTTGTTAATTGGAGGAGCAACAGGACTAATTGGAGATCCAAGACCTACAGCAGAAAGAGAAATAATTTCTAAAGAAACAATAGATAAAAATATTAATGGTATTCAAAATCAAGTAAGATCATTAGTAGATGAAAACACAATATTTGTTAACAACTATGATTGGTTAAAAGATTATAAATATTTGGAATTTCTAAGAGATATAGGAAAATACATAAATGTTAACTATATGCTAAATAAGGATATTATAAGTAGAAGATTAGAAACAGGAATTACATATGCAGAATTTAGTTATACATTAATGCAAGGATTTGATTTTGTACATTTAAATCGTAATTATAACTGTACATTCCAAGTAGCGGGATCCGATCAATGGGGAAATATAACTACTGGAATAGAATTAGGACATAAAATGGATAATGTTCAATTATATGGCTTTACAATGCCATTAATATTAGATAGTACAGGAAAAAAATTCGGAAAAAGTGAAGGAAATGCTTTATGGCTAAACAAAGAAAAAACAAGTCCATATATCATATATCAATATCTTATAAATACTGATGATTCAAAAGTTATAGAATACTTAAAAGTATTTACATTCCTAACAAAAGAACAAATAGAAGAACTAGAAGAAGAAACAAATAAACATCCTGAACAAAGAAAAGCTCAAAAAGCTTTAGCGTATGAAGTAGTAAAAGATATACATGGTATTGAAGAAGCTAATAAAGCAATAAAAATAACAGAAGCATTATTCTCTGGAAACATTAAAGATTTAACAGAAGAAGAAACAGAAGAAGCATTTAAAAACTTTGAAACACTTCAATTAAAAAATATACCATTAATAGAATTATTAGTAGAAAATAAAATAGCCTCATCAAAAAGAGAAGCTAGAGAATTTATAAAAAATAACGCTATTAGTATAAATGGTGATATTATTAATGATGAAACATATATAATAGACAACAATAAAAAATACAATATAATAAGAAGAGGTAAGAAAAAATACTATATATTAAAAAAATAACCATAAGGTTATTTTTTTTCAGTAAAGAAAAATGTTTTAGGAGGATATAATTTTAAATATATAACAAAGCATAAATATAAAATAACAAATACAATAGAATAAAAAATATTAAAATTATAATTTGAATTAATATTTAATAACAAAAAACTTAATAATTGACTAATTATAGTAGAAACAATAATAGCTAAAACATTAATAAAATTAGAATCCTTTTTATTAAATAATAATAACCCATATTTTATAATATACATAACAGCAGAAGCAACACATGTACACAAAATAACCATTAAAATAAATAAATTATTCTTACCAAAAGCAGGTATACATATAAAATACCATAAAAGCATAGGAATGATAGTAATATTTATATTATTCCATATACTTTTCTCTATAGGATTAAGTAAATTAGTAACCTTATTTATTGAAAAAATATCATATATAAAATAAATTAAAATAGAGGACATACAAATAAATAATAGTCCAAAAACACTTAAAATTAATACCACTTGAAAACACCTCTTTATTCTAAATAAATTATAACGTATATTAAAATAATATTCAAATAAATGTTGTATAAATTTCAAAAATTTTATATACTATTAGTGATTAGAAAGGTGATTATATGGAAAATAATTATGGAATTTTAGAAAGATATGGAGATAACTTAACAGAAAAGAAATATATCACCAATCCTGCTATTGGAAGAGATGAAGAAATAAAAAAAATGTCTCTAGTTTTATTAACCCCTGATAAATCACCTATATTAACAGGAAAACCAGGAGTAGGTAAAACCGCTATAGTAGAAGGTTTGGCATACTTAATTCAAAGAAATGAAGTTCCAAATGCTTTAAAAAATTATCAAATAATAAAAATTGATACCCAAGCAATCATGGGTACAGTAAAAGAAACAGGAGATACAAGAATACAAGCCCTAGTAGATGAAATAAAAACAAAAGAAAAAATCATCCTATTTATAGATGAAATACATACATTAATAAATTCAAGCCCTGACAACTCATTAGATTTTGCCAACATGTTTAAAACAGCATTAGGTAGAGGAGACATAAAAATGATTGGTGCAACAACAAGTGATGAATATGAAAGATATATACTACGTGATAAAGCATTTACAAGAAGATTTCAACGAATTGATGTAGCAGAACCAACTCAAGAAGAAACAGTAAAAATTCTAATGGGAACATTAAAAAAGATAGAACATAAAACAGGTGCAAAAATGGCATATACACCATTCATTCAAGAAAAAATCATGAAATTCATAGTAGAAGCCAATAAAGAATATAACAGAGTTTATGAAACAGCAGGAAGATATCCAGATGTTGCCTTAAATATGTTAGCGCAAGCCTTTTCAGAAGCAGTCTTTGATAACAAAGAAATAGTAACAATAGAACATATTGAAAAAGCTATAAAAAATTCCAAAGCAATATACCCAGATGTAATAAACAAAGAACTTATAAAATTAAGAGAACAATTTAAAGATTTATTTACTCAAGAAGAAGAATATCGAAAGGAATTTTTAAAAGATGAGTAAAGAATTAATTAGCAAATGGTTTAAAAATATTGTATATTTATTATTCATGTTAGCAATGATCATAACATTACCCTATATAAAAGATTTAAAAATAATCAGAATTACTCTTATTGCATTGATAATAATACATTCAATCCTATTACTAATAGAAAATATTATAAAAAATAAAAATAGTTTCTTTAATGACATAGTAATAATAATTTTATATATTTATAGTATCTTAATAGCATATAAATTTAAAACCATAACTAATATTGAATTAAATAAAAACTATTTAAAAATAAATCTAATAATCATAATAATAAGTTTACTATTATTAAATATTAGTCAAATTATAAGAATATTAACAGAAAAAAGATATCAACTCAACAATTGATATCTTTTAATTGTATTTTTTTCTATACTCTTCATATAATTCTCTAAATCTATTATAATGTACTACTTCTCTTTGTCTTAAAAATAATAAAACTTGAATTAAATCTTCATCATTAGTTAAATCAATTAAATTTTCATAAGTAGCTCTAGCTTTTTCTTCAGCTGCCATATCTTCAGCTAAATCTACTACAGGATTACCAGTAGATCCAAAATTAGCAACAAAAGGAACTCCATTTGCATCAGTAGGATATAATCCATATCCATGTTCAGCATAATTTGCAGATAATCCATTAGCTTTCAATTCTTCTAAAGATGCCCCATTTAATAATTGATGAACCATTGTACAAATCATTTCTACATGTCCCAATTCTTCTGTACCAATATCAGTAAGTAAAGCTCTTCCTTTATCATCAGGCATAGTATATCTTTGATTTAAATATCTTAAAGCTGCTCCTAACTCTCCATTTGGGCCACCATATTGTGTAATCAATAGTTTTGCCATTTTTAAATCTTTTTTCTTAATATTTATAGGATAACCTAAAGTTTTTTCATACTTCCACATTATTTATCACCTTCCCAAGGCCAATTATTAACATCCCATTTCCAAGGATAACCATCTAATTGAGAACTTCCCAAATTTAAAGCCCCATATTTTTTTTCATACTCATTTAATGCTTGTTTATATAAATTAACATAATCACTTCTTAAAGTAATAGCATTACTATCATTTGGATGAGTATCTAAATACAACGTTAAATCATTACTAGCAAAAGAATAAGTTTGAATAAGTAACAAAAGATAATCTTTATCATTACTAGGTACTATATTCTGAACTCTATAATTTTTATATGGAACATAACTATCCTCAAAAAGATTACCCTTAACAAATCCTTTATATGCATCATTATTATAATTCATAAAAACCTCCTAATTTATAATATGTAATATAGGTAAAATGAAATAGTCATCAGCCTAAAAATAAAAAAATACTTGCATAAAAGCAAAAAAAATGTTAACATACATATATAACATTTATGGCGAAATTGGTGAAGTGGTTAACACGCCAGATTGTGGCTCTGGTATGCAAGGGTTCGATTCCCTTATTTCGCCCCATATGTAAAAATCGTCGCACTAGGCGACTTGAGATAAAACTCAATTCAAAAAGAATTGAGTTTTTTGTTGCTGAAAAGGTTATAATGATATGCTAAAGATTATTAAAGAAAAATCTGATTTGAACCCAAAATTAAAAAAGAAGATACAATGGTTGAAAACTATAATTTTGTTTCTATAAAAGTAAAAAAGCTGTTTAATTAAACGTGAGTCAGCTAACATTCCGTATGTAGATTCATATAAAGTAATAATCAATAATTATATATTTTTTAATTCTTTAATGATATAATACTTTTTATGTCAACAACTTAAATAAAAGCCATAATTTAAATAAATTATAAAAGTTTTTAAATCAAATAAAAATTGTTAAAATAGTGTATTTTTATTGTTTGAGTACTATTATTATGATATAATACCTAAAAAAGCTGGGTCTGAATATGAAGAAAAACAAATATATTTGCTAGTGCTTTAGTGGCAGTTATTGCGTTAGTTTTTTACTATATTTGCAGCCATTTTTTAGGAAGGTGTTCATAATATGAAAAAAGAAATTGAAATAAGATTATTGAATATTAACAAGGAACAATTTGTTAAAAGCATAGTCGATCTAGGTGCAAAGAAAGTATCTGAAGCTCTTCAAAAGAGATATGTATATGATTTTAATCCAATTCAATATAATAAATGGATTAGACTTAGAACAAACGGAGAAAAGACAACATTAACAATTAAAGAAATAATAGATAGAAATGCTATAGACGGGACAAACGAATTAGAGTTAGTAGTCTCCGATTTTGCTAATGCAAATTCTATCTTGGAACAATTAGGGTATAGTCATAGAAACTATCAAGAAAACTATAGAGAAGTATATTATTTGAATGATGTTGAAATATCGATAGACTCCTGGCCTCTTATACCAACATATGTAGAATTTGAAGCAAAAAGTGAGAAAAGCATACAATCTTTATTGGAACAAATTGAATATAATAAAAACAATTTAACTACTCTGGATGTTACTTCAATATATAATGATGTATATAAAATAGATGTTATGTCAATTAAGGAATTAAGATTTTGAGTAATATAAATAAGATTTGCTGGAATATAATAAGCAAGTGCAACAAAAATTGTAGTTATTGTTTTAGATTTTATGAAGATTGTTTATCATATGAAAAAAATAAAAAAATTCTTGATAATATATACGAAATGGGGGTTAAAGAAATTGTTTGGTCTGGGGGAGAGCCTCTTTTATATAAAGATATAGTTAAATTGCTAAAAAAATCAAAAGAAGCAGGAATTTACAATAGTTTGATTACTAATGGCAGTTTGCTTAATGAAACAAATATACAAGAGTATTTAAAGTATATTGATAAATTGATTGTATCATTAGATTTTATTGATGATACAAAAAATGCAAAATATGGTATTGGAGAAAATTACTATAAACATTTGTCTAAAATTTTATCATTATCAAAAAAAATAAACAAAGATGTAATTATTCAGGTTAACACAGTAGTTTTCAATGGAAACTACAAGCATATTAGAGATTTAATGTTGGAACTGACTAAATACAATATAGATAATTGGAAAGCTATACGATTTATACCAATAAGAGGGAAAGCACTAACTGATAAAGCGGATTTATCTATAACAGCCGATCAGTTCAAGGAAGTGCTGAGAACAATTGATAGTATTAACCCTAATTATAATATAATAATAAATAGTAACAAAGATTTACTTAAAACTCATTATATTGTTTTAAGTTCTGGTAAATTAATAAAAAGTATTGATGGCGATGATATTTTTATCAAAAATTTGCTATAAGAGGTGATAAATATGGAAGATAATATTAACTTGAATTTATATAGAACATTTTATGAAGTTGCGAAAAATAGTAGTATAAGCATAGCATCGAAAAATCTTTATGTATCACAACCTGCTATTAGTAAATCAATTAAGGCTTTAGAAGACGCATTAAATACAAAGCTTTTTTATAGAACTACTAGTGGCGTGATTTTAACTCAAAAAGGTGAAAATTTATTTAAATATGTAAGTGAATCATTAAGTAATTTGGAATATGCAAGAATTGTTATGAATGAAACTGAGAATTTAGAGAGAGGCTCTTTAACAATTGGAGCACCCTCTCATATAATTTCATTTTTCCTATTAAATAACATATACTCATTCCATGACAAGTATCCAAATATTGATATAACAATAATTAGTAGATCAAGTAGTGAACTATTGAATATGCTTAATAATAATGAAGTTGATTTTGTTATCGATATTTCTTCATATAAAGATAATCTAGAACATTTTAATGTCAAAAAAATAAAGGATTTAAAACATTGTTTTGTTATGAGTTCGCAATTTAATATTTCGGATGAAAGAGAAATTAAAAGTATATCAGACTTAAAAGACTTACCATTAATCTTACCAGTATTTCATAGCTCACATCGCAAAAAATTAAATGAGTATGCAAGAAAAAGAAACGTAGAGTTTAGTAATGTTATTTCTATAGAAACTAGTGAGATAATATATAATACAATAAAAAATAAACTAGGAATTGGATATATATTGTACGACATAGTAAAAGATGATATTAAAAACAAAAATATGAAACTGGTAAAAATAGAAGAAGAATTACCCATAGTAGCTTTGAACTTAATATATAAAGATAATATGGTCACTATGGCTTCTAATGAATTTATTGAGAATTTTATTAAAAATATTTAGCTCGTATGAGCTTTTTTTATGAAAACGATATAACCTGTAGTTATGTGGGTAATAATTAAAGATATAAACAAATAAATTGAAGTTATAACATATATAAAAAAAAGATATTTGAGATATAAAACAAATGGAAGTATATTATTTGTGAAAGGAGTGATTTTGATGTTAAAAGAAGAGCAACGCATTAAATCAGAAATTGAAAAGAAATATCTAGAAGAGGGAGGTCCAAAAATGATTAAGGAAGAAAGACCAAAAAAACATCCACATTTACCAATTCCACCACATGAAAGAAGAGATCTAAAGATCGACTTTAAACAAGATGAAGAATTATTAAAAGAAATCTTTGGTGATAATGATACTGCAAAAGCTGTGGTAGATATTATCACAACAAGCCCAACAGAAATACAAATAGTATTAAAAGTGGTTATTAATTTATATAACAAAGTAAACGAATCAAAGGGAGAATAATTATGAATATAGGTATAAGATTTTCTTCGCCAATACCTGAAGAAACAGACATAAAGTCATTGGCAAAATTATTTGATGATAATGAAGAAGAAATAGAAGAAGTTCTTAATAATGCTCCATATGAAGTTTCAGTTCTAGCATGTTTATTAAATAGATTAGAAAAGTTGATTTCAAAACAAGATGAATATAAAAGATACATTAGATGAAATAGGAATTTTAGAAACAAACATACAAATAGAAAAATATATGGATGATAAATTATTATTAGATAGTGTGTCATCTGAAATGCCTATTCCAACGAAAAAAGAAACTAAAGAAATAATAAACAATGCTGTAGATAAAATATTGGAGCTTAATAAAAAGAATATATTTATGCTTTCTAATGAGATAGCATTAATAGAAAAATTTCTACTTCATAAAGATAAGATACAAAATATTATTGTATGTTTATCTAGAAACTTGTCTGATGAACAGGTAAGTAATATTAAAAGTAATGTGCCAAAAAATAGTAATGTTACATTTATACATGAGCTTGAATATCCAAACATAATAAAACCAAGAGATTCTATACTTCTTGTGTTAGGATATTTAAATGGTAACAACTCGATAGTTACTAGCAATACTTATAGAATGATAGAGTTATATAAAAGTTTTTTAGGAAAAAAAGTGTTTATAAGTTGCATTAGTGATGATGTGAAACTTAGACAAAGAAATTTTATAAGCATAAATAGTAAGAACTATTTTGATATAATAATGTAGGGGGGGAGAGGTTGTGCAAAAAGAAAAGTTTAAAGATGATGTTCCAGGATATTTACTTATGGCAGCTATATTTATAATTTCTACTATAATTGCATTACTTTCAAAAATGTCAATAACAACAATAATGAAAGATTATCAATATAGTGTAATTATAATATTAATAGTAATGGAGTTGTTTACAAATTTAATATCTAGTACGGGAGTAATTGAGAAAATTTCATTAAAAATCTCAGTTATATCAAAAGGAAAACAAAAGAAATGCTTAATTTTATTTGGATTATTGATGTTCTTTGTATCAGCATTTTTAAATAATATAACAGCAGTTCTAATTGTAT
The DNA here is from genome assembly GCA_934098525.1 of uncultured Bacilli bacterium. GTDB lineage: Bacteria > Bacillota_I > Bacilli_A > RF39 > UBA660 > CAKONZ01. The sequence goes on from CAKONZ010000004.1 coordinate 9,495, forward strand.
TACCTATAATATTTGTATTATTAAAAGCAATAGGAAAAGATCAAAAATATATAAATATATTTTTTGCAACAATACTTGCTTTATCAAATACTGGAGGAGCTTCATCACCAATTGGAGATTTTCCAGCAATAGTAATAATGAGCAGTGGAATAACAACTTTTTCCGATTACTTATTTAGAGCATTTCCATTTTTCTTTATAATATCTATTGCACTAATATTTTGGTGGCAACTTTTTGTAAAGGAAAATAATAAAAATGATAAAAAACGAAACTTATCAATAGACTTACTTCAAAGTAAATATAAAAATATAGAAGTAAATAAAAAAGTATTAGCAGGACTAATGATAATATTTGTGTTAATGTTTGTAAGTTGGAGTCTAGTTCCACAAAATGTTATACCACCGGAAGTAATAGCACTTTTAGGATGTGTTATAGGAATAGTATATGCAGTTATTTGTGGAGTTGAAATAAAACCATTAATAGATTTTAAACCAGTACTTACAATAGCTTCATTTCTATTTTTAGCAAATGTAATATCAAATACTGGAGTATTAACAACTTTAGCAAATAGTTTGCAATCTCATATTTCAGATCCTAAAATGTTGCTAATATCAATTATGCTCTTTACATCATTAATATCTGGAGTATTTGGAGCAGGCCCAGCTGCTTCGGCAATGATGCCTGTAATAATATATTTGTGCGAAACAACATTTAAAACTCAAGCGAACTGGATAGCAATAGCATATGCTTCAGCAATATGTGCAGGTAGTTCACTATTTATGTGGTCTGCAACTGCAGGATTTGTTCTATCTAAAAATGTAAATGAAGCAAATCTGATTGACTCAAAAAGAAAAAAAATGATTTGGAATATATCAAATTATTTAAAATACGGAGTACAAAATTATCTAATACAAATATCTTTATCGATAGTATTAATATATTTAGTAATTATGTAATACAATTAATAGCAAAAATATTTGCTATTTTTTATTTCGTGTTACAATAAAAATGTAATTGAGATTTATCTCATTTCTAAGTTTAATTTTTTATTTCTTAAACAAGATGCAAGATTTTCCCCTCCATATTTAAAAAAAATCAGGGTTTAACCTGAAAACAATAAAAACTAACTAGAAATAGTTAGTTTTTTTATTGAAAATTATTTTATCAAAAAACCACTAGAAAAGTATCTAGGGTTTATGAATAGTATAAGAATGAGATCTTTTACTTATATAAATTACTGAACTATAAATTCAATAGAATTTCCATCAGTCCAGAAATCAGCATTATACTCAACAACTATTTTTTGAGCATTTTCAGGAACTTCAAAAAATATATAACCAACAGCTTTTTTTCCTTTCCCAACAGTGGCAGACAAATCATTATAGTTATCATTTGCATAAAGATATGAATTTACTGCTACTCCATCAGCATAAGCATTAAAACTTAAACTGCTAACATATAATTCATCCCTATTTGCATTTATGTTTTCAACTTCAAATTTTAATGCAATTATTTTATTGCCATCACTAGGCCCAAAATATTCACTATAATCAGTAAAGTTTGTATTAACTTCTGTCATTGTAATTTTTTCATATTCATTTTGAAATGTTTCATTAACTTTAAAAGATGTTTTTCCATTTATATCACTATAAGAATTTTTAAGATCTTTTATAGAATCATCTACTGAATTAGCACAGCCATTAACACAACCAACAATACAACCAAATATAACTATCACGATAATTAATATTTTAGCCCATACAGGAAGCCCGAGATTACTTCCACATTTAGGACATTTATTTGCACTTTTAGCAATTTCTTCTTGGCAATGTTTGCATTTTTTAGTTTTCATAAAAGTTTTACCTCCTTTCAAAAGTATTATAACACAAAAAACTTCACACAGGCGACATATTTTTTGCATTTTTTGTGAAATAATTTAACAAGAAAGGAAGTGGTGCACTTTGACTAGTAGATATTCTAAAGAACAATTGTCATTAATTGTTAGAAAAAATATAAGAAAATATCGTCTAATGAGAAAGTACACACTTCAGGAACTTGCCGATTTAACAGGTCTTACCCATGGCTATGTTAGAGATTTAGAATGTTTATCAATAGATAAAACACCTTTACTAGAAACAGTTGGAAAATTTGCTGATGCTTTAGAAATCGATATCAGACAATTATTTGATGATATTAATTAATAAATATATAATTTAATTTAAAAAAATTAGAAAATAAGTTAATGTATGTATAGGTAAAATCATAATTTTTTCTTGAATTTTTCCTATAATGTTCATAACTTTTTTTAGTTGTAAAGAAACAAGTAAAATTATAATTAGAAATTAATAGATATATAAAACATATAATTTTTATAGTATAATACCATTAGGAGGATTTATGAGTATAATAAAATTAAAAAATGTATCAAAATTTTATTATAGTAAGGGTGTTGTTGCAAGTGGCTTCTCACGTGTTAACCTAGAATTTGATATTGGTGAATTTGTAGCAATAACAGGAGAATCAGGAAGTGGTAAGTCAACATTACTTAATGTAATAAGCGGTATAGATACATATGAAGAAGGCGAACTTTACATTAATGGTGAGGAAACAAGTCATTATATAGAAAAGGACTTTGAAAATTACAGAAGAAAATATATAGGTAATATATTTCAAAATTTTAATTTAGTAAATAGTTATACAGTATACCAAAATATTGAACTTGTACTTCTTTTGAATGGAAAACGCAAAAAAGACATAAAAAATAAAGTTCTTGAATTAATAAAAAAAGTAGGATTATACAAATTTAGAAATACAAAAGCTTCAAAATTATCTGGAGGTCAGAAACAAAGAGTAGCAATAGCAAGAGCTTTAGCAAAAGACACACCAATTATTATAGCGGATGAACCAACTGGAAACTTAGATAGTAAATCATCAAAAGAAATAATCAAATTATTAAGTGAAATATCAAAAGATAAATTAGTAATAATAGTAACCCATAACTATGAACAAGTTGAACCATATGTTACTAGAAAAATAAAGATGCATGATGGAAAAATACTAGAAGACAAAAAAATCAAAGACACACCAAAAGTAAAAAATGTAAATCTTATAGAATATAAAAATATTACCCTACTAAATAGATTTAGACTAGCCTTTAGAAATACATTTAACATCTTACCAAAATTTTTACTATTATTATTAGTGTACTTATTTATGACAATTTCTTTGATATCAGAATATGCATCATTTAAAGAACAAGAATATATAAATAAAACTTCTGGATATAACTCAGTATTTAGAAATACTAGTGATAAGAGAATCGTAATAAATAAAAAAGATAGAACCATTATAACTAATGATGATTTTGATAAAATAAAAAAAATATCTAATATATCTTACATAATGAAAAATGATTTATTATTAGATACCATGGTTACTTTAACAGATGATAATAATTTATGGTTAGATGGTTACGCTGATAATATTAATAACTTCAAAGAAACACTAGATGTAGGTAGAATGCCAAAAGCAGAAAACGAAATTATCATAGCAGGTAACAAGGATGATTATTATATAAAAAATGAACAAAAAAAATTATTACAATCAACTTTAAATGTAAGAAATTTTGAAACAGGCGAACTAGAAAACATTCAATTAAAAGTAGTAGGAATTAAATACAATAAAAGTAAATATGATTACAACTATAATATATATTTAAATGATCAAATAATAGACAAAATAGGATCAAAAATAAGTGCTAACTATGACACAATAAAAGTCTTATTTATGAATAAATATAGAGAATCAAACTATTATTCAACTGAATTTAATATTACCCCAAGTAAAATGGTAGAAAAAGGTCAAATATATATTTCAAGTGATTATGAATATGAATGTCCAAAAGAAAACTGTATAAATCAAACAATAACAATAGAAATAAAAAATATATATACAAGTAAAACCAAAGACTTTAATATTGCCAAAACTTACAATAAGAAAAACTTAAATAAATTACTTGGCATTGATAATTATGATGATATAAATGGTAAAATTTTTATAAATGAATCAGACTATAATGAATTGTTTAATAAAGACACATATCAAAGCAGTGTATTTGTAAAAGATGTAACAGAAATTGATCAAACAATAAAAGATTTAGAAAAACTAGGTTATAAAACCTTAGCACTAAAAGATAGTTTAGTAGATTCCGAAGCAGAAATATTATTACAAGTACTTAGAACAATAGTTACAATAATTTTAGTAGTAGTTTTAATATTTGTTTCTTACTTTGTAATCAAAATAATTTTAAAATCAAGAAATAAATACTATACAACAATAAGAATACTTGGTGCTAATAAATCAATATCAATTCAATTATTAGTGTATGAATTAATCATAGTATTTAATATTGCATATTTTCTATTTATGATATTCCTATATTTAAATAAAATAAATATTTTAAATGTTAAATTCACAGAATCAATATTTACATACTTAAAACTTAGAGATTATATTATTTTATACTTCATACTTATATTTATGTCATTTGTACTAAGTATGAAATACTCAAAAAAATTATTTAAAAATAGTGCAATAAGTACTATGAATATGGAGGTTTAATATGATAACTCTTAAAAATGTTGATAAATATTACAATAGAAGAAAAAAAAGTGAATTACATGTAATTGATAATACCTCATTAACCTTGGAAGATACTGGATTAGTAGCATTATTAGGTAGCAGTGGTAGTGGAAAAACAACCCTCCTAAATGCTATCGGAGGACTTGATAAAATAAAAAAAGGAAAGATATATATCGATGATGAAAAAATAAGTTCAAAATTCAGTTACAAAGTAGATAAAATAAGAAATTTAAATATTGGTTATATTTTTCAAGATTACAAATTAATAGATGATTTAAGCGTTTATGATAATGTTGCCATAGTACTTAAAATGATAGGTATAAAAGACAAAGAAGAAATAAAAAAGAGAGTATTATATGTTCTAGATAAAGTAGGAATGTTAAGATACAAAAAAAGACCATGTAATATGCTTTCTGGAGGAGAAAGACAAAGAGTAGGAATTGCTCGTGCAATAGTAAAAAATCCTAAAATAATTTTAGCAGATGAACCAACTGGAAATTTAGACAGTAAAAACTCCCTAGAAATCATGAAAATAATTAAAGCCATTTCAAAAGATAAACTTGTCATTTTAGTAACCCATGAACAACCTTTAGCAAAATTTTATGCTTCTAGAATAATTGAAATAAAAGATGGTAAAGTAGTAAAAGACTATGAAAATGTTGATAACAATGAACTTGACTATGAAATAGATAATAGTTTTTATCTAAAAGATTTCAAATACAGTAAAACAATAGAAAATGAAAACTTAGATTTAAATATTTATTCAAATGAAAAAGAAAGAGTAAGTATAGATATAGTAGTAAAAAATGGTAACTTATATATAAAAAGTAATACAAAAGAAAAAGTAGAAGTAGTAGATGAAAACTCAAGTATAGAGTTTATAAATGATAATTACAAAAAAATAGAAAAAAAAGATATTGATAAATATGAGTTTAATTTTGAAAAAATAATAGACAATAACAAAAAGAAAAAATACTCGTCAATATTCAATCCTTTTAATTTAATATTAAAAAGTTTTAAAAAAGTATTTAATTATTCATTCTTAAAAAAACTACTATTACTAGGTTATTTTGCAGCAGGAATATTTATTATGTTCTCAGTAGCGTCAATTGGCCCTGTATTTAATATAAAAGATGAAGCATTTATAAAAATAAATAAAAATTACTTGGTAGTTAACAAAAAGAATAATAAAGTAAATGATTTCTTAGAATATGAAAAAGAAAAAGATATTAACTATATCTTACCAGGAGATTCAAATATAAAATTTTTATTTAGAGTAAATGATTATTATCAAACTTCCATGAACTATAGTGAATTATCTGGATCACTAAGTGGAATGTCTATGATAAATAAAAATGATTTAATATTAGGAAAAATGCCTGAAAATGACCATGAAATAGTTGTAGATAAATTATCTATAAATAATATGCTATCAAATTTTCCAAACTTAAAAATGTCAGGAATAAGAAGTTATCAAGACTTATTAAATCAAAAAGTATCATTAAAAGGAACAAATGATTTTACAATAGTAGGAATATCAGATATAAAAAGTCCATCAATATATGTAGATAATAATATGCTTATAAAAATCTCATACTTATCATTAGTACAAGATAGTAGTGACATAACATTAAACGATTATTCTATTTATAAAAATAATATAGAAATTAAAAAAGGTAGAGAACCAATAAATGATTATGAAATAATAGTTAACATAGATAATCAATATGAAATGCCATTAAATAAAGAAATAGATGAAAAAGTTAATAATACAAAATTAAAAGTAGTTGGATATTATATAAGTAAAGAAAATTATAATTTTAAATTTACAAACACAAATACAACAAAATATAATCTTATTCTAAATAAAGATAATTTTGTAATTTCTACAAAAAATAAAGAAGAAACACTAAAAGTATTTAGAGATAAAGGTCTAAATATAAAGGATAGTTATGAATATGACAAAATGAAATATAAAGAATCATTAAAAGATACTTATACTAATATACTAATTGTATCAGGAATAATGTTAGCCATTTCATTTATAGAAATGTTTTTAATGATGAGATCTTCATTCTTATCAAGAATAAAAGAAGTAGGTATTTATAGAGCGATAGGAGTAAAGAAAAGAGATATCTATAGAATGTTCTATGGAGAAATATTTGCCCTAACTACTTTAAGTAGTTTACCAGGTGTAATAATTATGGCCTATATTTTATTTAAAATGTCAAAAATATCATATTGTAGTAATATGTTCTTAATTAATCCTATAACAGTAGTCGTATCAATATTATCTATATATTTATTTAATTTATTAGTAGGACTAATACCTGTTTATGGAGTAATAAGAAAAACACCAGCACAAATTCTTTCTAGAAAAGATGTTGATTAAAAAGGTTAGAACTTTCTAACTTTTTTTATTATTTCAATATTATTTTTATAATTTTTTTCTAACTCCTTTACAAAAATAGATTCATTATAATTATCAACCAAAAGATAAACATAATTTTTTGTTCTTGTTATAGCAACATAAAACAATCTTCTTTCTTCATCAAACAAAAATTTACTCTCACTATTACTAACTAATCTAAAAATTTTTTCTTCCCCTATTTGACTAGGAAAACCCGTTATAGCATTAATTAAATTTATAACAATAACATTATCAGCCTCAAGCCCTTTTGACTTATGAACAGTTAAATATCTTATGTTAAAATCTTTACCATTTATAATAATAGTACCATCATCAAGTAACTTAAAACTACTATCAATATAATAATTAATATCATTATTATTTCTTCCTAAAATCATAATAGAACCATTAGAATAACTTAATATATCTTTAATAGTATCAATAAGAATACTCTTTTTTGAAACATACTTTATAATTTTAATAGGTTTAACTAAATGTTTATTAGACAAAAGATTCTTTTTAATTTGAGATTTGTTTTTCATAACAAAATCTCCTGCTACATCCACTAACTCTTGACTATTACGATAAGTAGTTTCAATTTTTAAAACCTTAGAATTATCAAACATATTAGAAAAATTTAAAAAAAGCGATAAACTACAACCATTAAACCTATATATAGATTGAAAATCATCACCAACAACCATTAACTTAGCGTAAGTTTTATCAAGAATATTCTTAATTAAATTAAATCTTATAATAGAAGTATCTTGATACTCATCAATAATAACATATCTTATATTATTAGAAAAATCATTATTAAGAACATAATCAGAAGCTTTTATAATCATATCATCAAAATCAATCTCATTATTATCAAATAAATACTTTTCATATTTAATAAAAATATTTAATGTAAATATCAAAAATATCTTTTCTTTTAAAAATTTCTTATAAAAAATAGTTTTTCTAATATTCTTTAAAAATAAAGAAAAATCCCCTAATTTAAAATTATTACACTTAAATAGTCTAATAAACATCTCAATTGATTTAGAAAATCTATATATATCAGTACTATTATTTTTATAAAATTTAATATATTTATCTTTTATATTAGATAATCCATTAATACCAAAATATCTAAGAAACAAAATCATATGTTTTTTAGAATCCAAAATATCTATTAAAAAAAACTTATAAATAATATCATAAAGTAAATCATTATCAGCAATATCAAATTTTTTACCTAAAATATTTAAAGCTAATTTATGAAAAGTATAAACTGGCATATCTATATTAAACTCATTTTTTATTTTTTCCTTTAAACCAAAAGAACTATCTCTAGTAAAAGAAATACATAATATACTAGAAGGATCATAATTTTTATATTTAATAAGATAATTAATCTTACCTAAAATAGTCAAAGTTTTACCACTACCAGCGCCAGCTACTACTAATAATCTTTCACTTTCATCTGTAACTATTTCTTCTTGTTGTTTATCTAAAAAATATCCACAAATTTTATCATTCATATAATCACCATCGTAATTATATACAATAAAATATAAATATCAAATTTGATAAAAGTTAAAAACCATTACAAAAAATAATCAAAAACTTCAAAATTATCTAATAAAAATAATGAAATTCAATAAACAATCTTTTTAATATCTAATTATGTCATTGTATGTTATAATTATAATAGTTGGGAGAGTGTAAATATGAGTGCATATGCAATTAGTGCGGCTGATTTAGATATTGTAGAACGTTCTTTACAAGATTTAGCAAGTAACCTAGGAGGGGTAAATAAACACGTAGGAGAAGTAACTAACCATTTATATGATGTTGAAAACAATGTTAAAACAGTTACCAGTAATGTTAAATCCTTAGAAGAAGAAATCAAAGCTTTTATGATAGAAATAAGAGAATCTTCTATTGTCTCTAACGCAAGACAAACTATATTAATGAACCAAACAGAAATTGATAAAAAATTTGGTCACTACGATGAAATAAGAAGACGAATAAGCGGTATCTTACAATCTGCCGATATTAAAGCAGTTAGAAAAGACACTCTTTTAGATATATCCGAAAAAACCATTGTTGATGCCCCTAATTATTGGCTTGCACCAGCACTTGTAGCTATATGTGCTTGGTACTTAGATAATAAAGCTTTAGCAGATAGAGCACTTGATGAAGCAATAAAAAGAGATGATGAAAAAACCTCCCTTTTATTCTCATTAGTCCACTTAAGAGCAGGAAGAATAGATGCTTCGATAAAATGGCTTGATAGATACTTATCAATGCAAAATCCAAGTAAAATGGAGCCAAAAATCATTACAGTTATTGATGCAATTACCAATGGTAATTTTGGAGATGCTGCTATCAATTTATTCCTAGAAAAACTAAAATTATGGAAAGAAGAACTTGCATCAATCCCAGAGATCAAAGAGGAACAAATTATAAGATGGAATAAATACTTCGACAGCTTCAAAGAACCAGTTTCCAACTCTTGCTTTCCTTATCTCTTACAATATGGAAGCAATGTTGATAGAATAAAAGATATAAGCAGTATATCCTTAGCAAAAACCAAAATATATAATAGATTACAAGACATATTTAATGCCCCTAATACAACTAATAATGATGTAGATGCTCTAGTTAATGATTTAGTTTATAACTATGAAAATGAAGAATTAGATTTAAAAAGAGAAATAGCCAAAAATAAACTTATTATTCTAGAAAACGGAAACACAAAAAAAGCCTTAGAAAAATTTGAAGATAGTAAATATTCTTTAAAAAGATACAATAGTTTTTATGATCATTTAACCAATGTTTCCCTAGACTACTCAAACATTACCTGCAGTGGTAATACTAGAAAATTTGCTATCGCTTACACTAAAGACTTTATAAGTGAAGGATATAAAAGATACATGCAAATAGATAACTTCGATAGACTACCAGAAATAAAAATAACAATTGGTGAATGGATTGGTACAACAAAAATAGGAAACAATGAAAAAGAATTAAGCAATGACCTCACTAATTTTCTAAAAAATAAATATCATAATGCTATATATGGAGAAAAATTTTTTAACATAAAAATGTTAATATCTATTATCATAGGAATCATCTCAATTATCTTCTTATATAAATACCCTATAATTATGTTAGTATTATTACTTTTAATAGCGGCATTCAATGGTTTTGAAATATATAAAGCTTCTCAAAATAGACAAGCTAAAATAAACTATTTAAATAACTTAATAAAACAAAATTTATCAATACTACAAAATACTTTAGCAGAAGTTGTTGATTATTACTCAGTTTACAAAAAAAGTATAAACTATGATAATGAATTTAATACATTTATTAATAATATCAACTATAATAATTATATAAAAGGAGGAAGATGATGAATAAAGAAGAATCAATAACTATATTAAACAATGAAAATATAGAACAAATCAAAAAAAATGAAACCAAAGAAGAAAATGTTGTTGATGATAAATATGTTCAAAAATTACCAGAGTGGAACTTATTACCTCCACATCAATTATTAAAAAGGGTGGTTAGAAAATAATGTCTTATTTTGAATTAGTTGAGTTAATAGAAGAATTAAAAGATAAACCAAGAAATGATAATGATTTTAATACTATTAATCAAAATAGTTTAAACTTTAATGGTAATATTTTATTAAGATTTATTGATAAAATTACTATCTTTATAATTAATAGATTAGATAAAGATTGTCGCAAGTTAGTAGAAAGTTTTTCTAACTTTAGACCAACAGAAGAAATTAATCTAGAATTAATTGAATTTAATAAAGAAATAGAGTATTTAAAAAAATATGCTAATTTAAATGTTTTTCCTAATGAAGTAAAAAACAATATTACTAATATAATTGATATAAAAAGAAAAGATCTTTTTGATCACTTACTAGAATTTAGTAATGCCATATCTAATGATGAATTAAAAAATATTATTAATTCTTATAAATAAAGGAGGATTTATGAATTATAACGAAACTAAAGAAACTATGAAATTGTATTTATTAGCTAGAATACCTTTTATTGCTTTTAATACAATAGAAAAAAGTAGAGGAGTAGAATTATTAAAAGAACTTAGTATAGAATGTAATTTAGATATTGATGTTTATTCAATGAGTAAAGGCCTAACAAATATTAAAACAAATGAAAAAATAACAGATGAAAAAAGTCTAATTGGCATTCTAGATTACATTGGTAATGAAATTAAATTAAAAGAAAATAAGACCTATGTATTAACAGATTTTCCAAACATTGATAGTGAAAATATAAATACTAGTTATCTATGTGATATTGTAAGCAATGCTGAAGAAAAAAATTGTGCTATAGTAGTCTTAACAGATTCTAATGTATATCAAAACTTACAAAGAATGGGTATATCTTTAGCAATGGATTTACCAAATGAAGATGAATTATATAATTTCATTCATTCTTATATTAATCAATATAAAAACAATCTTAATATCGAATGGGATGAAGATGACTATAAAAACGCAGCAGTAGTATTATTAGGTATTTCTTTAGTAGAAGCAAAAAATGTTATTTCAGCTCTTATTGCCAAAGGAAATATTACAAAGCAAGACCTAATTGATCTTAAATTTGCTAAAGATAAAATGTTTTCTAATATAAATGGTTTGGAAAAAATAGAAATTGATAAAGATACTACTTTTGCAGGTCTTAACAATTTAAAAAAATGGTTAGATGATAAGAAAAAATTACAATCTCCTACTAAAAAAGCAGAAATGAAAAAAAGAGGTATCAAACCTCCACGTGGTATTTTAATGGTTGGTATACCAGGATGTGGAAAAAGTTTAGCAGCTAAAGCCGTAGCGTCAAGATGGGAATTACCTTTATATTTATTGGATTTTGCCACTGTTCAAGGACAATATGTTGGTCAAAGTGAAAGACAACTAAAAGAAGCCTTAGAAACTGCTGAAAGAGTGTCTCCTTGTATCTTATGGATTGATGAAATTGAAAAAGGACTATCTGGAAACAAAAGTGATTCAGGTGTTACTACTCGTATGATAGGACAATTCTTATTTTGGTTACAAGAATGTAAAAAAGAAGTATTTGTAGTAGCTACTGCTAATGACACTAGTTCTTTACCACCTGAACTTTTAAGAAAAGGAAGATTTGATGAAATGTTCTTTGTAGATTTACCAAATACCGCAGAAAGAAAAGAAATAATTAATTTCTATTTAGCAAAATATCTAAATGTAAGTGTTAATGAAACATTAATGGAAAAATTAATTTCTATCACTGAAGGTTTTAGTGGAGCAGACATTGAAACATCACTAAGAGATATCGCCTATAGTGTAGTATCTGATAACATTAGTCTTACTGAAGAACTTATTTTAAACAAACTATCAAAAGTTATACCTTTAACTAAATCTAATCCTACTATTATCAGTAAAATTAGAGAATGGGGTAAAGATAAAACTATATCAGCCTCATAAAATTTATTTTATAACACATTAAAAATCATTTTTAAAACAAAATGATTTTTTATTTACAAAGAAAAAAACAAATAAACTAATAGTAAATACTAAAAAAACATGTTATAATTACTTATATATAATAAGTGGAGGTAATCATATGAATGAAGTATACAAAAAAATATATGATAGTGTAGTAAATAATGATCATGAATATGATTACGTTATAAAAATTATATCTAAAGAAAAAAACATATCAGAAAAATCCCTAGAAGAAGGATTTGACAACTATATAAAAAATCAATCAAAAAGAAAACAAAAAAAATATCTACAAAAAAATAAATCCCATAACAAAAAAAATCAAGCCAAATACTACTTTGATATATTTATAAACCAAAAAAAGAATATAAGACAAAATCCAAAACTAGTAAAAAAATATAGTCTAATCTATTATAATAATTATGCAAACGAAGAAGAAAAAAAATTATTTGATAATTTAGCAACTAATGTAAGTAATCAAAAACTATTACTAGAAGCAATTGATTTATTTGAAAAAATCATACCAATGTCTGATTACGAACAAGTAAATAAAGAATATGAATCAAAAAAAATATCTATCAATACTTTAAATAAAATGAAAAAAGAATATTTATCATACATAAAACAAGATATGAATATATCAGAAAGTACTAAAAAAACAATTGAAAAAATAATAACTATATCTATTCAAGATTATAGAAAATATCTAGAAGAAGAAAGAAGAAAAAAACAAGAAGAAAAAAACAAAAATAAAAAAGAATTATATGAATCATCTCTAGCAAATGCAGAAACATTTATAACTTTAATCATAAGTAACAAAATAGAAAATATAAATGACTTTTGTAAAAAATACAACGTTACAAAAGAACAAATAAAACTATATGTTGAAGTAGTAAAAGAATTAAATAATGAATTATACGAAGAATATAAAAACAAAATGAAAGAAGAAAAGGTAAAAAAATACCAAGACATAATAAAAAAAATTAAATATATTTGTAACAGATTAAAAGAAGATATAGAAAAAAACACCCCAGAAGATTATAGATTTAATATATATAATTACTATCAAATAACCAAAATACCATTAAATAAAATAATATTAATAGCCAAAAATGAATGTACACAAGACGAATATATATTACTAAAAAAGTTTGTCAATGATAATAATTATCAAAGACCAATAAATAAAAAAGAGATATTATCAAGCTCAAATGACTATGAATTTAGTAAAAAAACAATAAATAAAATGATTGAAGAAAATATGCCAATGTATGAAAACATATATAAAATAGTAAAAAAAGAAATGGAGAACAACAATGTCAGTAAGCAAAGTAAAAGAGTACTTTAAAAGATACAATAAAGACAAAGAAATACTAGAATTTAATGAATCAAGTGCCACAGTAGCAGATGCTGCTAAAGCAATAGGATGCGAAGAAAAGGACATAGCCAAATCAATGTCATTTGAAATTGAAGACAAAGAAATAATAATTGTCTGCGCAGGAGATGCAAAAATAGACAATGCTAAATATAAAAAAGAATTTCTACATAAAGCAAAAATGATAAAATATGAAGATGTTGAAAAGAAAATAGGCCATGCTCCTGGAGGAGTTTGTCCCTTTGCAATTAACGATGGAATTAAAGTCTATTTAGATGAATCATTAAAAAGAATGAATGTGGTATATCCGGCATGTGGTAGTTCAAATAGTGCTATAAAACTAACTATTAAAGAGCTGGAAGAATACTCCAACTATACAAAATGGGTAGATGTAACAAAACTAATGTGAGGTGAATAATGGAAAAAGAAAAACTGATAACATTAGAAGATGAACACAGTAACAAAGTTGAATGTCAAATAATTGATGCTTTCTATTCAAAAGAAACAAAACAATCTTATTTGATATTTACAGACGGAACCAAAGATCAAGAAGAAAAAGAAAAATTATATGCATCGAGATACGAAATAGAAGATGACTTAGTAAAATTAAAACCAATCAAAGATGAAAAAGAATGGGATATAATAGATAAATATATTGAACAAAATATAGAGTAGGTGTTGTTTATGAGTGTACTAAAAGTATATCGTAACAGCAATGGTTATATAATAGGAGAAATAAAAGATAAAGAAGGAATAAAAAGAATGGAATACTCAAAAATTCCAAAAGTCTTAGACCTATTAATAAGCACTGGTGTTGTAGATAGAAAAATAGAAGGTAAAAATTTAAGAATAAATCATACTAATGATGCAGTAGTTATTGAAGATTATACTAGTTTACTTTTATCTCCAGGAATAAATAATTACAATAATAAAGTAACAAAAATTCTAAAACAAAAAAGTGAACAAAAAATAAAAAAATTCCAAAAAAATAAAAAGATAGAACGAAGAAATAAATATGCAAAATGGACAGTAATTACCTCATCAGCCTTAGCAATAACCCTTTTAGCGTCAGCATACTTAAAAAAACAAAAAGAGCTAAAAAAAGAAGATTTAGAAATAACACCAGAAACAAATATAACTATAGAATATAAAGAAGAAAACAAAAAAGATGAAAAAGAGTACACAATAATTGAAAAAGAACAAGAATCACCTCAAGAAATAATAAAAGAAGAACCACCTCAAGAAACAAAAAAAGAAGAAATCAAAGAAGTAAAATTTATCAACGTTACAACTAAAAATATTTATAATATTGATTTAGAATTAGAAGATAGAACTAATGATGAAAAATATCTAAATACAAAAGAAAAATATGGAGAACTATTAACCAAATATGCTAATGAATATGGAATAGACCCCAACTTAGTACTTGCAATTGCCACTCAAGAAAGAGGAGAACACTCAAGAGAAATAGATCCAGATGGAGGCATTGGTTTAATGCAAGTACAATATAGTGTTTGGGTTAATCACCCACTAAGAGTTTACAATTTTAGACTTGGAGAATATGAAACTGAGAACATTACAGACGAAAAACTAAGAGATTTAGAAACAAATGTTAAAATTGGAACAATGATATTAAGACACTATCTTGAAAAAACCAACTATAATTTAGCAGCGTCAGTATTCGCATACAATAAAGGAATAACAAGTGTTCTATCAATACTAGGAAATGGAATAAATGATCCAGGAGAAGTTTATTCATGGATCGATGCAGCCTGCAACTTACCAAACGGTGATGATTTTTACCTATGGCATGTAGGAAGATATATGTGTAACAAAAAAATAAATATAATAGAAAGCGATGGTAAAGAAGTCTCATTTAACATAAACAATATATCAAAAGTAAAACAACTATCATAAATTGACTAAAATAACAAAAAATGATATAATCTCCTTGCATTTGTAAGGAGATGTTTTTATGAACAAAACACTATTAATAACAGGAACATCAAGTGAAATAGCCCAATCAATAATAACTATGTTTGCAAAAGAAAAATATAATATTATAACAACATATAAAACTAACAAAAAAAAATCACAAGACTTTGTCAAACAAATAAAAAAAGAGTATCAAATAGACATAAAATTATATCACTTAGACATAACAAAAGAACAAGATATCAAACAACTATATAAAAAAATATCAAAACAAAATAAAAATATAGATATATTAATAAATAATGCTGCAATAGATATGTATATAAACCCCTTAGAAATAACAAAAAACACATACAATAACATAATAAATACCAACCTTATAGGACCTTATCTTATGATAAAACACTATGAAAAAAATAATAACAAAGGAACAATAATAAACATTTCATCAACAGATGGAATAAATACATATAATCCTTACAGAATAAGCTATTGTGCCTCAAAATCAGCCTTAATAAATATGACAGAAAACCTAAGCCTATATTTAAAAAACAAAATATATACAATATCTCCAAACTGGGTTGAAACAACAAGCGTCAATGAAATTAATCCTAACGAACTAAAAGAAGAACTAAATAGAATTGGCCAAAAAAAACTAATAAAAAAAGAAGAAATATCTAAAGAAATATTAAAACTAATAAAAAAAGAAAAGAAAACAGGAAGTAATATAATAATAAAAGGAGAATAATTACAATGAAAGAAAAAACTATAGAAATAATAGAAAGCAGTGAAAAAGAACTAGAACAACAATTCAAAAAAATAAATCTTTTAGAAGAATACAATACTAATAAAGTCCTAAATGCATTTATAGAAAACAATGTTACCGAAGCTGATTTTAATCAAACTACAGGATATGGTTATGATGATGCCGGAAGAGATACTGTAGAAAAAGTATTCTCATCAATATTAAAAGCTGAAGACTCATTAGTAAGAAGAGAAATCATCTCTGGAACCCATGCTCTAACTATAACCTTATTTGGGTTATTAAGACCCAACGACACACTACTAAGTATATCTGGAAAACCATATGATACTTTAGATGAAGTAATAGGTATAGTAGATAACGATAGTTCTTTAAAATCACATGGAATAAAATATGAACAAATAGATCTAGTAAATAATGATTTTGATTATGAAAAAATAAAAGAATATTTAAAAAACAATAAAGTAAAACTAATAGAAATACAAAGATCTAAAGGATACTCAACAAGAAAAAGTTTATCAATCGAAAAAGTAGAAAAAGTAATAAAAGAAATAAGAACAATAGACAAAGATGTCATAATAATGATAGATAATTGTTATTGTGAATTCGTAGGAGAAAAAGAACCACTAGAAGTAGGAGCAGATATAATAGCGGGTTCATTAATAAAAAATCTAGGTGGCGGTATTGCTCCAAGTGGTGGATATGTAGCTGGTAAAAAAGATCTAATAAAATTAGTAGCAGAAAGATTAACAGCTCCAGGATTAGGAAAAGAAATTGGCCCATCATTAGGGGCTAATAAACAATTTTTACAAGGAATATTTTTTGCCCCTTCAGTAGTAGCGTCATCATTAAAAACAGCCTTATTAACTAGTAAAGTAATGGAAAAACTAGGATACTCAGTTGAACCATCATCAGAAGAAGAAAGAGTAGACATAGTTCAAAATATAATATTTAACAACAAAGAAGATTTAATAAAATATTGTCAAGGAATTCAAAGTGCTTCACCTATAAACTCTAACTTCAAACCAATACCTTGGGCAATGCCAGGATATGATAGTGAAGTAATAATGGCTGCAGGCACATTTACCCAAGGATCATCAATTGAACTATCATGTGATGGCCCAATTAGACCTCCTTTTATTGCCTATCAACAAGGTGCATTAACATATTACTATGGTAAAAAAGGAATAACAAAAGCAATAGATAATTTAGTTAAATAAAAGTATCAACCGATACTTTTTTTATATAAAAATAACATATAAAGATATGATATAATTATAAAGAGGTATAAATATGGATTTCTTAAAAAACATAAACGAAAGTACAATTATTATAACAACTAAAAATAACAAACCAATATTACTAGAAGAAATAAATAAAATAGATAAAATTCTAGACATAAAAATAATAACAACAAAAGAATTAAAAAATAAATATTTATTTTCATATAATGAACAAACAATATTCTATTTAATGAATAAATATAACCTAAAATATACAGTAGCGTTAATATATTTAGAAAACCTTTACTACATAGAAAATAAAAACTATGACTCTGATAAACTAAACTTTTTAGTAAAAATAAAACAAGAATTAATAAACAATAACTTATTAATATTTGACAACAATTACAAAGAATATTTAAAAAACAAAAAAATAATTGTTTACAAAATAAAAAACCTAAACAAACTAGAACAAACAATAATAAACGAATTACAAAATGTAACAATAATAGAAGAAGACACAAAATTATATAAACATAAAATATATAAATTTACTACTCTAGAAGAAGAAGTAGAATTCGTAGCAAAAAAAATATCTGAATTAATAAATAATAATATTCCAATAAATAATATAAAAATAACCAACTTAGATAATGATTATACCAATAGTATACAAAGAATATTTAAACTATTTAATTTAACCCTAGAAGAAGAAAACAATTCATTATACTCTTACGATATAACAAAAGACTTTTTAAATAACTATAAAGAAAACATAAATGAATCTCTAGAATACATAAAAGAAAAATATAACATTACCAAAGAAAACAAAATATATAATGAAATAGTAAACATAATAAACTCCTTTGCCTGGACAGATAACTACTTAAAAGTAAAACCCTTAATAGAACAAGAATTAAAAGACACTAAATATATTAAACCAAAACAAAAAAATAGTATAAAAATAATAGACTACTTAAATGACTATATAGAAGATAATGATTATATATTTATGTTAAACTTTAATCAAAACTCTATTCCTAAAATATATAAAGATGAAGATTATATAACAGACAACCTAAAAAAATATATAAATATAGAAACAACAATAGAAAAAAACAAACTACAAAAAGAAAATACAATAAAAAGTATAAATAATATAAAAAACTTAACTATAACATACAAAGAAAAAACCAATACTAAAACCTATTATCCATCTATTTTAATAAAAGAATTAAACCTAGAAGAACAGGAAATAAAAGATAACAACATAAGTTACTCATGTCTAAATGATAAAATAAATTTAACAAAATATCTAGATAATTATATAAAATATAATATAAAAACAAATAAATTAGAAAAATTACTTTATAACTATAACAATATAAACTACTTATCCTATAACAATGAGTACAATAAAATAAATAAACAAGAATTTTTAGAATATATAAACAATAAATTATATCTATCATACACAAGTATAGATACCTATTATAAATGTGCATTTAAATATTATTTAACCAATATTTTAAAATTAGAACCATATGAAGAAACATTTTCAACAATCATAGGAAAAGTTTTTCATTATATTTTAGAAAAATCCCTTAATAATGATATAGATATCCAAGAAGAAATAAACGTATATTTAGAAAATAACAATATAAAATTCACTAATAAAGAAAGATTTTTCTTTAACAAACTAACAAAAGATTTAAATAACTTAGTAGGAAAAATAAAAAAACAATTAGAATTTACCAAACTAAAAGATGCATTATATGAACAAAAAATAATTATAAATAAACAAGAAGACATAGAAGTATCAATAACAGGTATTATTGATAAAATAATGTATAAAAAACAACAAGATAAAACCATTGTATCATTAATAGATTATAAAACAGGAACAATAGATTTAAATTTAGACTATATCAAAAATGGTCTTGGACTACAACTTCCAATGTATTTATATTTAATAAAAAACTCAAATCTAATAGAAAATCCTATATTTGCAGGATTCTATTTACAAAAAATACTAAAAGAAAAAGAAGAAAATTATAAACTAGAAGGTTATAGCAATATAGATGAAGATATAATCAAAGAATTTGATATAAGTTACAAAGATAGTGAAATAATAAAAGGTCTAAAAGTAAAAAATGATGGTAACTTCTATTCTACTGCTAAAGTTTTAACAAATACCCAAATAGAAGAAATAATATCTTTAGTAGAAGATAATATAAATAAAGCAATTTACAATATAAAAAATTGTAATTTTGAAATAAATCCTAAAAAGATAGAAAATATTACAAATATAAGTTGCAAATATTGTGCTATGAACGACATTTGTTTTATGAAAGAAAAAAATATTGAAGTAATAAAAAAAGAAGTAGGTGAAGAAAATGCCTAATTGGACAAAAGAACAACAAGAAGCAATTGAAACATCTGGTACTAATATAATTGTAAGTGCTGGAGCAGGATCAGGTAAAACTGCAGTATTAACAGAAAGAGTAATAACAAAATTAAAACAAAATATAAATGTTAACCAATTACTAGTATTAACATTTACTAATGAAGCAGCCCAAGAAATGAAAGAAAGAATTCGTACTGCCATAAAAAAAATCCCCTCCCTAGAAGAACAATTAAACTACTTAGACTCATCCTACATTACTACCTTTGATAGTTATTCACTATCAATTGTTAAAAAATATCACTACATTCTAAATATATCAAAAAATATTAAAAATCTAGACCAAAGTATAATAAACATAAAACAAGAAGAATTTATAGAAGAAATATTTGAAAAAAAATACCAAGAGCAAAATGAAGAATTTATAACTCTAATAAATGCCTTTTGTTATAAAGATGACTCAGAATTAAAAAATCTAATTTTAGGATTATCTCAATCACTAGACCTAAAAATAAATAAAGAACAATTCTTAAATGACTATATAGATAACTATTATAAAGAAGAAAATATAAATAAATTTCTAGAAGAATATCAAACCTATATATTAAAAAAAATAACTAAATTAGAAAAAGAATTAAATAATTTACTTATCTACTCAGAAGGTAAATACTATGAACAAGTAATAAATTTAGTAACCCAACTATTAGAATCAAAAACATATGAAGAAATAAAAGAAAATTGTGATATTACTTTACCAAGATTATATAAAAACTGTGATGAAGAAACAAAAAAAATAAAAAAAGAAATATCAGAAACAATTGAAGACATAAAAGAAAATACAAAATATCAAAATCTAGAAGAAATAAAACAAAATCTATTAACAACTAAAACCTTCATAAAACCAATCATTGATATAATAAAAGAACTAGATCAAAAATGGTTAGAATACAAAAATAAAAATGAAGCTTACTCATTTAATGATATAGCAAAAATGGCCATAAAAATAGTAAAAGAAAACCCAGAAATAAAAGAAGAAATATCATCTTCATTTAAAGAAATAATGATCGATGAATACCAAGATACCAGTGATATTCAAGAAGAATTTATCTCTTTAATAAACAATAATAATACTTATATGGTCGGAGACATAAAACAATCAATATATCGTTTTAGAAATGCTAACCCCGATATATTTAAAAATAAATATAAAAATTACTCAAATGGTAATAAAGGAGTAAAAATAGATTTATTAAAAAACTTTAGATCAAGAAAAGAAGTCCTAGACAACATAAATGAAATATTTAAACTAATAATGGATGAAAACATAGGAGGAGCAGACTATGTAAAAACTCATCAAATGATATTTGGTAACCAAACATATGATGAAAATAAAATAGAAAAACAAGACTACAATTTAAAAATACTAAACTATTATTATGAAGATAAGAAATATTCTAAAGAAGAAATAGAAATATTTACTATAGCAAATGACATAAAAAATAAAATTAATAATAAATATCAAGTATTAGATAAAAAAACTAATACATTAAGAAATATAAACTACAATGACTTTTGTATCATAATGGACAGAGGAAGTGAATTTGATAAATACAAAAAAATATTTGAATACTTATCAATCCCATTATCAATATATCAAGATGAAAAATTAACAAATGAAGACGATATATATGTCTTAAAAAATATAATAGGTTTAATATTAAAAATAAAAGATAAAAAGTATGATAAAGAATTTAAACATTTTTTTATAAGTATAGCAAGAAGTTATCTATTTAACTATAAAGATGAAGAAATATTTAAAATATTTAAAGAAAATACATTTTATAAAGATGAAATATATATAAAATGCCAAAAAATAATAGAAAATATAGAATACCTAACCAATAGACAACTATTAGAAAAAATAATAGAAGAATTTAATATATATGAAAAACTAATAACAATAGGTAATATAGAAAAATGTATAATAAGATTAGACAACATCTTAAATATATCAGATAACCTAACAGATTTAGGATATACCAAACAACAATTCTTTGATTACATAAATCATATGATAAATAGTAACCAAGATATAAAATACACAATTAAACAAACTAACACCAATAGTGTAAAAATAATGAACATTCATAAATCAAAAGGATTAGAATTTCCTATATGTTATTACTCAGGATTACATAAAAAATTTAACACTAAAGACGTTGAAAACAAAATAATATATGATGAAAAATATGGCATAATAATTCCTTTTTATAATAATGCCTCCTTAGAAGAAACTATATTAAAAAAACTACTAAAAGAAAAATATAATAAAGAAGAAATATCAGAAAAAATAAGACTATTCTATGTAGCGCTAACAAGATGTAAAGAACAAATGATAATAGTAACATCTCTAAATGATAATAAAACAAATACCATGTCCTTAGTGGAAGATGAAAAAAGATTATCATACAAATCATTCTTAGATATATTAAACTCTATAACTACATCATTAGATAAATATATAGAAAATATAGATATAGAAAAACTAAATCTAACAAAAGCTTATAACTTCTCAAAAGAAATAAATTATAAAAACACTCAAAATACAATTCAAGAAAAACTAATCATAAAAGAAAATAAAAAAGATGAAAGCATTGAAGAAGAAACAAACTACTCAAAAAAAGTAAACAAACTAATAACAAAAAAAGAATATAATGAACTTAAATATGGTACAGAAATACATCAATTACTAGAAGAAACAAACGTAGAAGAAGTATTTAATGAAATAAATAAAAAAATAGATTTAACAAATACTAAAATATATAAAGAACATGAATTTATATATACAAAAGACAATACAAAATACCATGGTATTATTGACTTAATGATAGAAGATAAGCAAAATATATATATAATAGACTATAAATTAAAAAACATAAAAGATGAAAACTACATAAAACAAATCTCAGGGTATAAAGAATATATAAAAACCAAAACCAATAAAAATGTAAAAACATACCTATACTCAATTCTTGATAAAACCCTAGAAGAAATATATAATTAAAAAAGGTGATAAAATGACAAAAGAAGAAAACCAAAATAAAACCTTTAAAAACTTAAATGATCTAGAAAAACAAAACTATATATTAAAAATAAAAGATGAAAAAGAAAAAACAAAATTAACAAAATATATAGATAATGATGATATAAAAGGTGAAATATTAAAAACAATAAAAGATGATAAATTAAAAAAAGAAATCTTAGAAAGCTTTAAAGATGACAATAAAAAACTAAAATATGCTTATGAATTTGATGATCAATATTACTTTACAGAAGCCATAAAAAAATCAGAAAATGAAGCCATAAAAATAAAAGCCATAGAAAAAGGTTATTGTAAAGGTTATACTCATATTCTAATATCAACATTAAAAGATGATAAACAAAAAATAAAATATATCAATTGGATAAAAGAAGCATACTTTACATACGTTTTAAAAACAATAAAAGACAATGAATCCCTAAAACAATTATACTATAATAAAGAATATTCAAAATATAAAGGTCTAATACTATCCCTAATAACTGATAAAGACTTTGTAAAAAAAGAATTTAATGAAGCAATAAAAAACAAAACTAATGACGTATTTTTTCTATTATTAATAGATAACACTAAAGACAAAGAATTAAAAAGATATATGTTAAAAAACTATAATAGTAAAAAATATAAATTAGCACTTATAAGTAACGAAGAAAACTTAAAAGAAGAACTATTAAAAGATATAAATATCAATTACCAAAAAGATTTAATAGATCAAGACATAACCATTGGGATTGAACTAGAAGCAGTAAAAAAAGAAGATAATCCATTAAAAAACCTAAAAAAACTTCTAAAAACTTGGATAATAAAACAAGATGATAGTATAAAAGAAGGAATAGAAATAGCATCCCCAATACTAAGATATACAGAAAAAGACTTCAAAGAATTAAAATTTATATGTGAATATTTAAAATCACTTAAATACACAACAACTATAAATTGTGGTGGTCACATCCATATTGGTGGAGACTATTTAAAAGAAGAAAAAGAATTAGAAATGTTATATTATATATATCTAAATTGTGAAGAAATATTTAAAAAAATCTCCAATAGAAAAAGCACTAAGCCAAGACAAAACACATTCTCATTTGCAGCCCCTCTAGCACCAAAAATAAAACAAACAATAAAAAGAAATGAAAACATAGAAATAGAAAATATAAAAACATTTATATCATTTATAGTGGATACTCAAATATCAAGAAATTATAGTATAAACTTAAAAAATATGTATAATAGTAAACAAACAATAGAATTTCGAGTTCCAAATGGAGAAATAGAGTATAATGAACTATTTTACAATATCTTGCTATATACAACATTAGTACAAAGATCAAAACAATTAGCGCATACATATAATGAAAAAATAGAAGATTTAAGTAACAAAAAAATAAGAGAAAAAGAAAAAGTAAAAATATTATTAGATATATTATTTCAAGATAATCAAATAAAGGCAATTTACCAAGAAAGATTCAATGAAAATACAAACATACTTTACAAATTATCAAAAAATGATACAACGATATATTTTAAAAATAACAAAGATAAAAAAATAAGGTAGTTACAACTATCTTATTTTCTGTTATAATTAATAATAATAGAGGTGGAATATGAAATTCAAAGAGGTAACAATAGATAATCAAAAATTAATAGTGCCATATGAAATAGAACAAGATGAAATAGAAGAAAATTATCAGGAAAAAAAAGAAACAGAAGAATTAGAAAAAACAAAGGAAATAAAAATAGCAGATGAATCAAATTGAAAGATATAATCAAATAAATACCTTTCTTGATTATATAACAAAACTAGCTAAACAAAATCCTGATTTTCCTATTAATAGCAACTCTATCTATTCCAACCTAATATATATGAACTGTGAACCATCAACAGAAAAAGAAATAGCATACTACTTCCCTCATTGGATTGAAAGATTCAAAAACACACCAAACATAAATGTTCATAATGATCAAAATTGGTCATACTTTTGTCAATTTGATAACTATAAAAACAAAGAAGAAATAATAAATACAGAACAAATAAAAATCTATGTTCCACTAGATAGAAACCATATTTATAATGGATCAAATCAATTATTTGATTACTTAGCATCAAACAATATAAAACATGTATCAAAAATAGGTAAAGACTTTAGATTTGATAGTGTTGTAGTAAGAGTATTTAACATAGAAGATGCTAAAAAGGTAGAAAACTTTATAAATCAAAATAACTATATAAAAGAAGGATTGTATAAGCCAAATCCTTTCTTTGTTAATGATAAAAACGTAGCCCTAGCATCAGATGGTCTACTTTCATCAAATACAGTTTTATCAAGCCTAATATCTCTTTATGTTAATGAATATAAAAATCAAAATATAGAATTTCAAAATCACTATCAAACATTCTATAACTACATAGAAAAACTTTATAACTTCTATTATAAAAATGAAAATAGCAACATAGAAGACTTATTTAATACCATTCATCCAGGAAAAGACAAAAGTAATATTGCTGCATCAATGGCCAATACTAAGAATGTAATAGAAATGATAATGGAATCAGGAAAACTAAATGCTAATGAAAATACTTTATATCAACATTTTGCAAAAATATCTCAACCAAATTACAGAAAAGAACAAGAAAATGCAATAAAAAGAAAAATAAATCCATCAGAAAACATAAATCAAACAACAAATCTTAATAGTGGATATAACACATTAATAAATATAGTAGATACAACAATATATAAATATGGAATAAAACAAGGAATCAAAGCCATAAGAGAATATGTAGAAAATGGAAACCCTAGTTACTTTACAAATGATAACCAGGCAAGAACCACACTAATAAAAATGTTTACACCAGATCAAGTAAAATCAATAATAATAAACTCTATAGGAGCATATGATCCATATAAATTTATGGTAGATTCTAAAACAAGACCAAGATAATAAAAAGAATAGAGGGAAAATATGAAAGAAGAAATAAAACAATTAGATTTATATTGGGATGCCTTAAATTATTTATCAGTAGGACAATTATACTTACAAGATAACCCTTTACTAAAAAGACCATTGCAATTATCAGATATAAAAAATAAATTAGTAGGACATTGGGGAACCGCACCAGGACAAAACTTTATATACACTCACTTAAATCGTGTAATAAAAAAATACAACCTAAACATGATGTATATCTCAGGACCAGGCCATGGTGGTCAGGCTATGGTTGCCAATTCATATCTTGAAGGAGTTTACTCTAAAATATATCCTAATATTACTCAAGATGAACAAGGATTAAAAAAACTATTCAAACAATTTTCATTTCCTAAAGGAATATCATCACATGTTGCTCCAGAAACACCTGGTTCAATTAATGAAGGTGGAGAATTAGGATACTCATTATCACATGCATATGGAGCAGTACTAGACAATAAAGACCTAATAGTAGCGTGTGTAATAGGGGATGGTGAATCAGAAACTGGTCCTCTTTCAGCAAGTTGGAATATTAATAAACTAATAGATCCTAAAATAGATGGAACAGTCTTACCAATTTTGCACTTAAATAGTTACAAAATAGCTAATCCTACCATCTTTGGAAGAATGACAAAAGAAAATATAGAAAACTTTTTTTCTAGTTTAGGGTACAAACCATACTACCTAGAAGGCTCATCAAGAGAATTCATGCACGAAAACATGATGAAAATCTTAGACCAAGCCATCGAAGATATACTATACATAAAAAAACACCCAAAAAAAGAAATAAAATGGCCAATAATAATTTTAAAAACCAAAAAAGGTTGGACAGGACCAAAACTAGTAGACAATAAACAAATAGAAAACTCATTCAGATCCCACCAAATACCCCTACAAGTAGACACAAACAATCAAAAAAACTTAAAAATACTAGAAAAATGGTTAAAAAGTTATCATCCAGAAAGAATCTTTAATCAAGATGGAACAATAAAAAAAGAAGTTTTAGAAATCTTACCAAAAGAAACACTAAGAATGAGTCAAAATCCTAATGCTAATGGCGGATTATTATTAAAAGAACTAAAAATACCAGATTATAAAAAATATACTCTAAAAATAGAAAAACCAGGCACAATATATGCTCAAGATATGTTAGAACTAGGAAGATTTATTAAAGATATAATAAAAAACAATCCTAATAATTATCACATATTTGGACCTGATGAAGCTTTATCAAATAGACTAAATCATGTCTTTGAAATAACAAATAGAAAATGGAATGGGAAAATATTATCAAAAGATGAATTCTTATCCCCAAACGGAAGAGTAATAGACTCAATCCTTTCTGAACACGTTTGTCAAGGAATGTTAGAAGGCTATATTCTAACAGGAAGACATGGTTTCATCCACTCATATGAAGCCTTCATTAGAATTGTAGACTCAATGGCATCTCAACATGCTAAATGGTTGAAAGTATCAAAAGAATTACCATGGAGAAAAGAAATATCATCACTAAATTATGTATTAACATCACATATATGGCAACAAGATCATAATGGATATACTCATCAAGATCCTGGCTTTTTAAACCATTTAGCAACCAAAAAAGCAAGTATTGTCAGAATGTATTTACCTCCTGATACAAATTGCTTACTATCGTGTTTTTCACATTGCACAAAAACCAAAAACTATATAAACGTAATCATAGCATCAAAACATCCTCGTCTACAATGGTTTAATCAAGAAGAAGCAACTAAGTTATGCGAAAAAGGCATAGAAAAACTAGACTTTGCCTCAACTGATAATAACAAAGAACCAGACATAGTACTAGCGTGTTGTGGAGACACACCAACATTAGAAATACTAGCGGCATCTAAAATACTAAAAGAAAACTTTAAAAACTTAAAAATAAGAGTAATATGTGTTGTAGACTTAATGAAATTACAATCAAATGAAGAACATCCTCATGGTCTAACCAACGAAGAATATAATAATCTATTCACAAAAGATAAACCAATTATATTTGCATTCCATGGATATCCAAACCTAATCCATCAATTAACATACAAAAGAGAAAATAAAAATCTACATGTCCATGGCTATCAAGAAGAAGGAACTATAACAACACCATTTGATATGCGAGTACAAAACAAATTAGATAGATTTAACTTAGTTATAGATGCTTTAAAATATATTAACAAATATGATAAAACAAAAGAAAAAGTAATAAAATACTGTAATGATATGTTAAAAAAGCATAATGATTACATAAAAGAATATGGAAAAGATCTAGATGAAATAGAAAACTTTAAATGGGAAGAGTAATCTTCTCATTTTTATGTTATAATACAAAAACAAGGAAGTGGAAAAATGAAAAAAGTTGAACTCTTATCGCCAGCAGGAAATATGAAATGTTTAAAATATGCCATTGCTAATGGTGCAGATGCTGTATACATATCAGGAAAAAACTTTGGAGCTAGAAAATACGCTGAAAACTTTACTAAAGAAGAAATAAAAGAAGCAATCAAATACGCTCATATTTACCAAGTAAAAATATACATTACTATAAATACACTAATAGAAGAAAGTGAAACAGAAGATTTTATAAACTATGTAAAATATAT
Source organism: uncultured Bacilli bacterium (assembly GCA_934098525.1). Lineage (GTDB taxonomy): Bacteria > Bacillota_I > Bacilli_A > RF39 > UBA660 > CAKONZ01. Next base: position 38,449 of record CAKONZ010000004.1, read on the forward strand.
TCATGAAAACAACGTAGATGCAGTAATAATGCAAGATATAGGTATGATAAAACTAATCCATGAAATATTTCCTAATTTAGAAATACATGCTTCCACTCAAACTCACTGTCATAATGAAGAAACAATAAAATTCTTAAAATCCCTTGGAGTAAGTCGTGTAGTATTAGCAAGAGAAATGACAATAGAGCAAATAAAAAGTATTAAAACTGATATAGAAAAAGAAGTATTCATTCATGGAGCATTATGTGTATCATACTCAGGACAATGTTTAGCGTCATCAATGATACTAAACAGAAGTGGTAACAAAGGAGAATGTGCTGGTATATGTCGTTTACCATTTGACTTATACAAAGAAAATGAAAAACTAACCAAAGAAAAAAAATACCTATTAAGCCTAAAAGAACTAAATACAACTGAATATATAAAACAAATACTATCAACAGACATAAAATCATTAAAAATAGAAGGGCGAATGAAATCTCCAGAATACGTTGGATATATAACAAAAATATATCGTAACCTAATAGATAAAGAAAACAAACACCTAACAGAAACAGAACAAGAAAATATATACAAACTTTATAATAGAGAATTTACAAAAGGATATTTGAATAACGAAACAAATCAAAATATATCAAACATAAAATCCCCAAGTCATCAAGGAATAACAATTGGAAAAGTAATAGACATAAAAAATAACAAAATAAAAATAAAACTAACCAAAGAATTAAACCAAAATGACGGTATAAAATTTACTGAAGACAAAGGTATGATAGCGAACTTTATATATAACGAAAAAAACCTCTTGATAAATCAAGGTAAAAAAGATCAAATAATATACCTAGACAACAAAATAGGATTAACCAAAAAAACCTCTGTACAAAAAACAACAGATATTAAACTAATAAAAGAAATAAATAACATAGAAGAAAAACAACAAGATATATCATTTAATGTAAAAGCAAAACTAAATGAAAAGCTAAAAGTAGAAATAAAATATAAAAATATAAACATATCAAAAGAAACAAACACAATAAATAAAGCAATAAATAAACCAACAACCAAAGAAGAAATAAAAGAAAAACTAAATAAAACAAATAATACTCCATTTAAAGTAAAAGAAATAACAATAAACATGGATAACAATATATTTATTCCCTTAAAAGAAATAAACAATATAAAAAGAGAATTAATAAACGCCCTAATAGAAAAATTAACAACACCAAAACCAATAATAATTAAAAAAGCAAAAGAAGAAAAAGTTAACCAAAAGTTAACCAAAAGTATAAACTTTCTAGTTAGAAACGAAGAACAATTAAAAACACTATTAACAAAAAATGTTAACATATATACAGAAGAATACTTATTATATAAAAAATATAAAAATAATAATATATACTATAAAACACCAAGAGTAAATAACAACTATATTAATCTATCAAATGAAAACATACTATGTAGTGAACTTGGAGCAATAAATAAATATAAAGACAATAACAATATAATTTCAGACATATACCTAAACATTAAAAATATCAATAGTATAAACCTATTAATAAAAAATAATGTAAATAAAATAGGACTATCAACAGAACTAGAAGAAAAAGACATAGAAATCATAATGAATGAATACAAAAAAAGTAATAAAACTCCTAATCTAGAAATATTAATATATGGTAAAATAGAATTAATGATAATGAAATATTGTCCAATAAATAAACTACTAAATGAAAACAATAAAACATGTAATTTATGTAAACAAAACAACTATTATTTAGAAGATAGAAATAAAGAAAAATATCAACTTATTCACAAAAATTGTTTAACAACACTCATGAATTACAAAAATATTAATCTTATAAAAAATATCAAAAAATATCAAGAATTAAACATAAACAACTTTAGAATAGACTTATTAAATGAAACTAAAGAAGAAATAGAAAATATTTTAAAAGAAATAAATATTTTATAAAAAAATAAGGTATGATAAAATATAAGAGGAAGTGATAACATGACTAACTTAATAGATGGAAAAAAAATAGCAAAAGAAAAACAAGAACAAATAAAAAAAGAATTAGAACAAATAAAAGACAAACTATCCCTAGCGGTAATACAAGTAGGAAATAATCCTGCAAGTACAATATATGTAAATAACAAGAAAAAACTATGTGAAAGAATTGGTATCAATTTTATATTAAAAAAATATGAAACAATAAGTCAAAAAGAATTAGAAAAAGAAATAGAAAAACTAAACAAAGATAAAAAAATAACAAGTATATTAGTTCAACTACCCTTACCAAAAGAATTAGATGAAAAAAGTATAATAAACAAAATAGATCCCCTAAAAGATGTAGATGGATTAACTACTAAAAACATAGGTAAATTATTTGCAGAAGAAGATGGAATAATTCCATGTACAGCCTTAGGAGTACTAGAAATGTTAAAAACAAAAAAAATAAAACTAGAAGGAAAAGACATAACAATAATAGGTAGAAGTAAATTAGTAGGATTACCATTAGTAGGATTAATGTTAAAAGAAAATGCTACAGTAACAGTATGTCATTCAAAAACTAAAAAATTAAAAGAAAAAACAAAAACAGCAGACATTATAATATCAGCAGCAGGATGTAAAGACTTAGTAAAAAAAGATATGATAAAAGAAAATGCTATAATAATAGATGTTGGCATCAATAGAGTAGACAACAAAATATATGGTGACGTAAAAGAAAATGTCAAAGAAAAAGCCAAATTAATAACACCAGTTCCAGGAGGAGTTGGACCAATGACTGTTACAATGCTTGTTAATAATGTATTAAAATGCTATAAACTACAAAAAAATAAAAGATAATATTGAAATTAACAAAAAAATAATTTATAATATAAGTACGTTTTAAGAAAAACGTCCTTGGAGTGGTACTCAAGAGGCTGAAGAGGCGCCCCTGCTAAGGGTGTAGATCGGGTAACTGGTGCGAGGGTTCAAATCCCTCCCACTCCGCCATTATTAAATACTCGTATAGAGTTTTTTTTATTGCAATTTTCACAATAAAATGTTAATATATCAAACACGGTGATATTATGAAATTAACAAAAAAAGAAATGGAAAAATTAGAAAACTTTAAAACAACCGGATATAACACATCATCTACTCTATACCAAAAAAATAATATACTATATAAAATATTTAATGATGATTTATTTTTAAAAGAAAAAGAAGATAATATAGATTACTTTTTAAAAAATAAAAAAATAGAACTAAGTGGCTATCCCTTAGAAAAAATATATAATAAAGAAAAACAATTTATTGGATATACATTAGATCTATTCAAAAACTGTAATAGTTTCTATGAACTAATAGAAAAACAAATAGATTTAGACTTAAAAAAAACAATAATACAAGATGTTATAAATCAATTAAAAGAAATACATAAAATGTCAATAGTAATAAAAGATATTCATTTAGATAATATGATAGCCAATAATAGAGGACATATAATAGACTTAGATGAAATAGTATTACCTGGAAATGAATATAAATTTAAAAGCCTATACTGTATTAAAAAAGATGAAAATACACCATATATTATAAAAGAAACTAAGCAGACTGATAATATAAAAACAATCATAAATTGTTTATCACTAATTTATAACTATAACTTTGAAAGCCTATATATGGAATGTGAAGACTTAGAGCAACTTTTAAACCTCCTAAAACATTGTCTTCCTAAAATACTAATAGAATACTTAGAAGAAATATTTCAAGTAAAAGAATTAATTTATTTTGATGAAATATTAGAAAATATACTAAATGAAAACGAAATAGAAAAGAGTAAAAAAAGAATAAAAATGTTATAAAAAAGTAAACAAAAAAGTTGAAGAATTAAAATTAATATGCTACAATGATATATGTTAAGATAGTATACTAACTGGAGGCATATTTCATGCAGAAAAAAAGAATAGTGAAAATTTTTATTTCTGTATTAATACTACTAGCCATAGTAGTAGGTTTTTCGTATGCCAGAATAAATTTTAAAGTTGAATCAAATAAAACTAATTTAATAGAAGCTGGATGCTTAAAAATATCAATATCAGACTCAAATAATATAAACTTAGATAATGCTATACCAATGAGTGATCCCGTTGGATTAGAAACGAAACCATATACTTATACTATAAAAAATGAATGTAACTTAGTTGCGTACTATGAATCAGTATTTAGTATTCTAGATACATCAAATATAGATAACTTATCAAAAACAAAAGTTTCTTTAAATGGTGATTCATATGTACAACCAACAATGCTTTCACAATTACAAAATGCAACAATGTATGAAAATAAAAATAATATACTAAAATCATTATTCTTAGACAAAGGTTACTTAGAACCAAATCAAGAAAAAAATTTCTTATTTAGAATGTGGATAGATCATGATGTTACAGACTTTACTGGTGCAGTTGAAGGAAAAATAATCATCAATGCTAAAGCTGAAGAGGGGCCAACATTTAACACAAGTACAGCAGGATATGTAGTATTTAAAAATAACGCCTTAAATGCAACAACAGATCAAAATCCAAACTATAACTACGTAGCGCCATTTACAGATGAAAAGAAAACATTTACTCAAACAAATGGTATGTTTAAATATGATAAAAACACATATTATTTCAGAGGAAACGTTGAAAATAACTATATAGTACTAGGACAATATAAAGAGAATACAAGTATTACTTATACTGATTCAAGTAATACAGCAAAAACAATCACTCATAATAAGGGCGACGATATAATATTTAGAATTATAGGTATAAATGAAGATGGAAGTCTAAAATTAATATTAAACGACCTGATAAAAGAAAATGTAGCGTATAATCAAGAAGAAATTACAAGCATACTAAATAATTGGTATGAAACAAACTTAAGTGATAAAAAAGAATACATAAAAAATACATGGTATTGTGAAGACAAACAATCAATCACTTCAAACAATCAAACTCACTATGCACCATATACAAGAAATGTAACAGGAAAAAATCCAAGTTTAAATTGTAATGATAGTGATAAAAAATATCTTAATATAGGACTTATCACAATAGACGAAGCAGCTCTAGCAGGATATAAATATCAAACAAAATCAACAAATAATTATTTAAATAGAGACTATAATTTCTGGACAATAAGTCCTATGTATAATGACAATACACTATATCAAGGTGTAATAAAAGAAAATACAATCGATGCTATAAAAAATACCGACACAGCAGTAATTGTTCCAGTAATAAATTTAAACAGCGATGCAATTTTAACAGGAACAGGAAGTATAACCAATAAATATCAAGTAATAGGATTATACATGAACGCTAATGAAGTTTATACTGATAACATAGCACCAACAATTGTAGAAGCATACACATCAGATGAATGGAGTAACCAAAATAAAAATATAATTATATTCGCCAAAGATAACGATGAAGGTACTGGAATATCAGGATACATAGTAAAAACCACAAATGACAAACCAGACTTAAGTGATACTAATTGGATCGAAACAACAGATAATAAAATAACAACAACTGAAAAATATGATAATGGTACTTATTATATATGGGTTAAAGATAACTCAGGTAACATAAGTGATCCATATACACTTACAATAAATAACATTGATAAAACAGCACCTATTTGTCAAATAACAGCAACACCAGATGGAATATATTCAAGAAAAAAAATCTTAAAAATAACAACCTCATCTTTAGATATACTAGAACAAGGCTATTCTTGGGATAATACAACCTTTACAGATAATTTACCATATACAATAGAAAACAATGGTAATTATACAGCTTATGTAAAAGATAGAGCTGGAAATGTTGGTAGTTGTACTATTACAGTAACTATGATAGATAGCACAAGTCCAGGATTAGCGCTAAAAGCTAATCCTTTTATTGTTACACTAGGAGAATCAAATCAAATCAAAGATAATCTAATAATAGATGATGGTGAAGGTTCAGGAGTAGACGAAAGAACAATAAAAGTAACAAGACTAGAAAACACAATAGAAAACTCAAGTTACTTTGAAAATGTAGGAAGATACAAAATAACTTATTATGCTCAAGACAAAGTAGGAAACAAATCCGAAATAGAAGGTCAAATACTAGTAAGATGGCCAACCGGAGGAAAATATATATTAAAACAATCAGAACTTGCTAACTACATAATGGGTGAAGGAAAAGCAACAGACACAACTAAAACAGGACTATATAAAGACAACGATGAAACAGGATTAGATACAACTCTACCATACTCAAGTAAATATTATTACTCAGGAAGTACTGTTAATAACTATCTTTCATTTTTAGGATTAGAAATGCAAGTATTAAATATAGCAGTAAATGACGATGTAAAAATCATTGCGCCAAAATCAGGAAAAACTACAGACTGGGATACAAGATACATATACGATTCCGATAAATATGGAGACTGGACTGTTAAATGGTTAAATGGTAGTTATATCTACACTGATGAAGCAGATAGAGTATCCTATACAGAAACAGACCTTAATCATATTAGAAAAGCTACATTCTATGCTGGAAGATTTGATAGAGAAAGCGTTGAATCAATTAAAAAATTACTAGTGTTAGAAAGAACATCTAATAAAGAATTAAGTAATACTTTAACATCATACACAGCGGGCTTTGAATCATACTTTGCATTCCCTAATGTATCTGATTATATTAAAGCAAACAATGATCAATCAAATATATATAGTATAAGAGCATCACAACTTCATCAAATAAGCTTCAAGAAAAATAGTTATCTATCATCAACAAGTCAAGAATGGACACTTAACTCAAAAAGAGCCACTGCAACAGACAATGACTTCTGGGTACTTGACTATGGTAATCAGATATTATCAAAAACAAGATACTATGGAGCACACTATAGACCAGTAATGTATCTAAAAAATGATACAATCCTATCAGGTACAGGTCTAAAAGATGACCCATACACAGTTCAAGAAAATTGGGATTGGTTTGATAATGCTCAAGAACTACAATAATTAAACAATAGGATTTTCAATATTAGCAATATCACTTGTATCAGCAAAAGCAATATATAAAGAAATAATTGAAGCAATTAACAATAAAGTGGAAGAAGAAATTTGTAACTCTAAAGGTTTTAAATTCTTCTTTCTTTTTTTACCTAAATCATAAAACTGATAATTAATATAAAAAAACCAACACACAAGTAAAAAAGATACAACACGATTACCTCTATTAATAGTATTTGAACTATTTTTATCAATAAAAGCATTATTATCTAAATCCTTTTTATCATTATAAGTAAGTATAATTGAAACAAAAGAAGAAACAATAAAAATACATGTACCTATAATTTGCATATTTAATAACTTTTTTTCATAATTATCATCCATACTAAAAAATATGTTTTTCAAAAATATTATTGCTTATTTTTAATAAATAACTTATAATTAAAGAGAATAATAGAAGATAGGAGTTGTAAATATGGATAATGATTTTAATACAAACGAAGAATACCAAAATAGCTTCGATACAAACGAAAATTATCAAAACGTTAACCAAGAGTATAATCAAAACATAAATAATAACAATAATAACAATTATCAAGATGCATACAATGAAACAGGCTTTAAAAAATATATAAATCAATTTAGATCAAGTAAATTTTTTATACCAACTATAGCAATCCTATTACTACTATTATTAATAGTAATAATAGTAAGCATATACTCTTCCTCAACAGGTAAGTTAAAATCAATTAACATCAATTCTCCAAAAATAATATACCTAGGAGAAAAACAAGATATAAGTGCCGTAGCAAAAGGAAGTGGAAATCTATCAAAAACACTATTTCATTTTGATACCTCAAATAGAAGTATAGTTGAAATAGAATCAAAAGCAGGAAAAACAGGTAAAAAAGTAAATAACAAACTTATTCCTATCACAACAGGTAGATTCCTTTTATATGTAAAAGCTGAATTAAAAGATCAAAAAATAGATCAAATTCAACAAGAAGTAGTAATATGTAAAAAATTCAATCAAGATGCAATCCAAAGAAAAAGTGTCTTAGTAGTAGCAGGATATAAAACAAAAACAAGTCTTTTCTTAGGTAAAGATAAAGAATGTTATGAAAACATAGTATATAGTATTGAAGACGACTCCATAGCAACAGTAGACAAAGAAGGAAACATTTCAGGATTAAAATCAGGACAAACAAAACTAACAATATATCAAGATAAAGAAAAAATAGAACTAGAAGTAAAAGTTATAGAATCAAGTAAAAAAGTAGCAGTAACAGGTATAACAGTAAATAATAATAAATTAACCCTACAAACAAAAGAAACAAAAACAATAAAAGCAAACGTATTACCACAAAATGCTACAAATAAACTAGTTAAATGGACAAGTTCAAATGATTCCATCGCAGCAGTAGATAACAATGGTAATATAACTGGAGTAGGAAAAGGACAAGCAATAATAACAGTTACAACAGCTGAAGGAGAATTCCAACAAGAAATAACAGTTACAGTAAATAGTAGTACTAGTACAAGTACTAAAGACGATAAAGACAATGACAACAAAAACATCCCAATAAAAAGCATTTCGTTCGGTAAAAAGACAACAAGCATATTAACAGGAGATACAGAAGACTTGGCTGTAACAATAAATCCAAGTAATGCAACAAATAAAAGCATAACATACAAATCAAGTAATACAAATATAGCAACAGTATCAGCAAGTGGAGTAGTAAAAGCTAAATCAGCAGGAAGAACAACTATAACAGCTACATCTAAAAATAACAAAAAAGCAACAATAATAGTTAACGTTGTAAAAAAACAAACACCAGTAGAAAGTGTTTCAATAACTCCTTCAAGAGGAGAAATATATGTTGGAGATACAATTACTCTAAAAGAAGTAATAAAACCAAGTGATGCTACAGATCAAAATGTAACATGGGCATCAAGTAATACAAGCGTAGCAACAGTATCAAATGGAGTAGTAAAAGGAATTAAAGCTGGTAATACAACAATTATAGTAAAAACTGAAAACCACAAAACATCAACTGCAGCAATAACAGTAAAAGCAAGACCAGTTGTAGATAAAACTGCCCCAGTAATATCAACTGCAAAAATATATAGTAACAACGCTAATAACAAAATAGCAGTAGCGGGTAACACAATTAAACTAGAAGTAACTTTCAATGAAAACTTAGGAACAAAACCATCAATAAATATTAATGGTAGTGCTGTAACAGTTACAGGAAGTAATAAAAGTTTCAAAGCAACATATAAAGTATCATCACAAGGAACAAGTGATAAAACAGTACCATTTGAAATATATAACTACAAAGATGCCGCAGGCAATACAGGTGTAAAAGTAACAAAAACAACAGATGGTTCATACGTAACAATTAAAGCTAAACAACAACCAGTAAAGGCCACAACATTTACAATAAAATATGATAAAGGTCTAGGTACTGGATCAATGGCTAACCAAACAATAACTTATGGAAAACCAACAAACCTTACAAAAAATGGTGGTAAAATCAAAAGAAATGGTTATGATTTTGTTGGTTGGGTAGTAAAAGGTGACAATGGATATTATGGTTGTAAAGGTAATAAAGTTTGTACAACTTCAACTGCTAGTTATGATGGTTACCAAAATTTAAATGACGTAACATCATATAATGTTTATAAAGATGGAACATCAGTACAAAAAACAACACAACCTGGAAAAACAGTTAACTTTACAGCAGCTTGGGTAAAACTATATAATGTAAGTACAAGCTGTACAAGTAGTAAATGTACTATAAAATACACTTTATCACCAGAACAAAAAACAGCATGGTCAATGCAATACTCAACAGACGGAAAAACATATAGAGAAATGGTAAAAGAAATAATTAAAAACAACACAAGTGATAAAGACAAAAGCGGTTCATTTGAGATAAATAGAACTGAAAAAGATAGAACAGTATACATAAGAGCATGTTTACACCAAATACCAGATGTATGTACAACAGTACAAAAACAAACAATACCAAATACAATTTATAAAATAATATATGATAAAAATGGTGGCAGTGGTTCAATGAAAGAACAATACATTGAATACGGAGTAGATACTAATTTAACAGCCAACGCTTTCAGTAATGGTTCTTATACATTCTTAGGTTGGGTAGCATATAGACCACAATATAAATCATATCTAGGATATACATCAACTGACACAAATAAATCAACAGGATGGCAAGAACAATCAAAATTAAAATTATACTGGGTATATCGAAATAAAGTATCAGTATCACAAACAGCTAATCCTGGAGAAACAGTTAACATGTATGCACAATGGGCAAAAATATCAGGAGCTGCAACAAACTGTACATCACAAAGATGTGACATATCAGGAAAAATATCAGTAGCAGGAAACATAAAAGGTGGAACATATTGGGACATCTATGCGACAGATAAAAACGGAAATTGGGCAATACAATCAGATACAAAATACGGTATAAATAGACTAATAGATATAGGTAAAAGTGAAATAAACTACAAAATAATAAACTTTGATAGACAAAGTACAGCAAGAACAGTACAAGTAAAAGCTTGTTTAAATCAAAGTGGAGGAAGTGCTTCTAACTATATATGTACACAATCAATATCAGTAAAATTAAATGCAAAAAGTTCTAGTGGTTCTGGTAATGGTGGTGGTAATGGCGGCGGTAATGGTTCAGGTAACGGTGGCGGAAATAAGCCAACTAGTGATGGAAGCATTTGGTCAACATTAAAAGATGGATATTTATGTTTTGATATGGGTAAAGCTGAAGGATATGTAGCTGGTGCAAAACCATGCCAAAAAATAACAAGTGGATATAATTTGCCATCAAAAAATACTACAAGTCTTTATGGATATAAACAAATAGGTTGGAAAATATATGCTAAAAACTATGGATACTTTGGCTGTTCAACTACTGGCAAACACTGTAAGGGTGGTGCTCAAACATATGGAAATCCATCTACATATTCTATATATAATGGTGGTTATAGTGGATCAGCTGATAGCAATGCTGCAGTAAGGGCTGAAGCTGTTTGGATAAAAATAGTTATAACTCCAGCAACAAACTCAAAAGATTGTCAAAAATGCAATGGTAATCAAACTTGTTGTGCTGCTAATGTTGAAATAAGAAGTAATTCTAATAGAATATATGCAGATGTATATGAAAGATCATCATACAAAAAGAAAGCAATGATTAATAATGATGGAGGATCATATTATTATTATCGTTTCACAACACATGATTACTATACAATAAACGGAGGATATAAGCTTGATGGAAGCGGAAAAGATCTCGAGGATCAAAGAATAACTAAAAAAATGACAATTTGGTTCTATTATATTAACGGTGGAAGCGAACAATATTATTTTTCAGAATTACCAGTATACTACAATGGTAAAAAAATATCTTAAGTAATAAAATCACTATTATTGGTTAATACTAATAATGGTGATTTTTTATGCATGATATAATAAGAATAATTTTAAGAGCATTAATATCTTTATTTACATTATTTTTTGTTACAAAGATAATAGGAAAGAAACAAGTATCAGAGTTAAGTTTATTTGATTATGTAATAGGAATATCTATAGGTAATTTTGCAGCAGAAATGACAATTAATCTAGATTCTCACTATTTACATGGAACAGTAGCGGTAATTGTATTTGGAATAATAGCGTATTTAATATCTATAGTAACTATGAAAAGTATTGTTTTAAGAAGATTTTTTATGGGAATACCAACTGTATTAATAGACAAAGGAGTCTTACTAGAAACAGGTTTAAAAAAGATTAAGTTTGATGTAAATGATTTATTAGAGCAATGTAGAGAACAAGGATATTTTGATATATCAAAAATAGAGTATGCAATAATGGAAGCTGATGGAAAAATAAGTATTTTACCAAAAAAAGAAGAGTCTTTAGTAACTGTAAGTGATTTAAAGATAGAAAAAAAATATCAAGGAATATGTGCTAATGTAATAATTGATGGAAAAATAATGCATCAAAATTTAAAAAATATGGGTAAAGATGAAACTTGGTTAAATAAAAAACTATTAGAAAAGAAATCACAAATAAAAGATATTTTATTGGGAACACTAGATGATAACAATCAGTTAAATCTATATTATAAGTCATCAAAAAAAGCAAAAGATGTTTTAGAATGATTGATAGATAATTTTATTTATGATATCATTATTAAGAGGTAATGATATGAAAATAAAATTATTTTTTATTACAATAATTGTATTATTAATTACTGGATGTACCATGGATTATTATGAAAATCCATCATTTGGAGAACAAACTATAGATGCTTGGTTTTCTTATGTAAATAATAAAGATGATCTAGGAACAACAAGAAAAGAAAAAGAAAATATAAAAGAAATAAAAGATAGAACTTGTGAATTTATAGAAAAAGATAAATATAAAAGATATATATTCAAATGTAAAATTACATATACTCCAATTGGAGACACAATAATACCATTATCAAAAGACAAAACATTAACAGTTTATACAGTCTTTATGCCAAATAATGACAATACTTTTGATTATAAGGTATATAATTCTAAATATAAAGAAAAAATCTGGGAAGAAGATCCGGATATTAACTATAATGAAAAGAGGTAATTATGAGTAAAAAAATATGGAATTATATTATATCAATTTTATGTATAATACTAGGAATTTATTTAATATTTAAACCTGTAAAAAGTTTTGAAACAGTAGTATATGCTGTAGGAATAATATTGTTAGTAGAAGGAATAATAAAATGTATTCTTTATTTAGCCAAAAATAAAGAAGTAACATCTATATCATTAGTAGAAGGAATAATAAATATAGTATTTGGTTTAATATTAGTAGGAAATCCTAATTTAACAGTAAGAGTTGTTTCAATATTTATAGGAATATGGTTTATAATTAAATCATCTGCTGATTTATATGAAGTATTAAGTCTAAAGAAAAATACTATAAGTCATAGAAACTTAGTAATATGTATAATAAAATTAATTTTAGGACTAATTATCCTAACAACACCAATTATAGCAACAATATTTACAGGTTATTTACTAGGAGTTTTAATAGTAATAATAGGAATAGCAAATATAATAAATAGTATAAAAGATAAAAAAGATTACAGTGTAAAAGTAAAGTAGAAAAAAGTTGTATAAAAAAGTTGTAATACTACTTTTTTTTATGCTAAAATTAATTTGGTGATAAGAATGGAATATAAAATAACAACTCTTGACGAAGAAGAGACAATAGAATTAGCAGAAAATATAGAATCAGAAAAATTTCCTAATATGGTAATCTGTCTAAATGGTGATTTAGGTAGTGGAAAAACAGTATTTGTAAAAGGATTTGCCAATGCTTTAGGAATTGAAGAAACAATTACATCTCCAACATTTAATATAGTAAAAGAATATCCAAACGGAGAACTTCCATTATATCATATGGATGTTTATCGTTTAGATGAAGGTAATGTTGAAATAGACTTCGATGAATATTTCCATAAAAAAGGTGTAACAATAATAGAATGGGCTGACATGATAGAAGATAGACTACCTAAACAAAGATTAGAAATAAATATAAAAATCACAGGGGAAAATACAAGAATATTAGTTATAAAACCAATTGGTAAAAAATATGAAGACTTATGTGAGGCTGTATTATGATAAGTCTTTTTTTAAATACATCATCACGTTATCTAAACATAGCAATATTAAAAGATAATAAAGTTATAAATGAAAAAAATTTAGAACTAGAAAAAGATCTATCTGCCTTAGCGCTATTTGAAATAGAAAAATTATTTAAAGAAACACAATTAAAACCAAACGATATAGATGAAATCTACTGTGTAGATGGACCTGGTTCTTTTACTGGTTTAAGAGTAGGCATAACTATAGCTAAAGTTTATGCTTGGAGTTTAAATAAAAAACTATATAAAGTATCAAGTTTATATACAATGGCTACATCTATTAATAATGACTATATAATACCATTAATAGATGCAAGAAGAGGTTATGTTTTTGCAGGAATATATGATAAAGACTATAATCAAGTTTTAAAAGATCAATATATATCATTAGAAATTTTAAAAAATATAGTAGAAAATCTAGAAGGACAATACACATATGTAACACTAGATGATTTTGATTTTCAAACTCAAAAATATATTCCAAATTTAAACAATACTTTTAAATATATTAAAAAAGAAGAGGCAGACCCATATACATTTATTCCTAATTACTTAAAGAAAACAGAAGCAGAGGAAAAACTAAACAATGATACAACAAATAAATGATGAATTATTATTAAAACTAAATATAAAAGAAGAAAACAATCCCTTTATAAATTATATAGGTTATTTTGAAAACAATAATTTATTAGGGTATTTAGTTTATAATTTGTTATATGATAAAATTGATATAGTAAACATATTTGTAGAAGAAAAATATCGTAATAGAAAAATAGGAACAAATATGTTACAATACCTAATAGAAAAAGCAAAAGAAGATAATATCATTAATATAACCTTAGAAGTTAATTGTAACAATAAAAATGCTATAAAATTATATAAAAAATTTAATTTTAAAGAAGTTGCAATCAGAAAATGTTATTATAACAATAAAGAAGATGGTATTCTTATGGAGTTGAAGTTATGAAAGATATATATATTTTAGGAATAGAATCAAGTTGTGATGAAACAAGTGCTTCAATAGTTAAAAATGGTTGTGAAGAAATAAGTACAGTAATATTAAGTCAAATTGATATTCATACATTATATGGGGGTGTTGTTCCAGAAATAGCTAGTAGAAACCATGTAAAAGACATAGTATTTGTAATTGATAAATGTTTAAAAGATGCCAATATGACAATTGAAGATATAACAGCTATTGCAGTAACATATGGTCCAGGATTAATAGGATCATTATTAGTAGGTTTAGAAGCTGCTAAAACATTAGCGTTTGTTAATAACAAACCACTAATAGGTGTACATCATATTGCAGGTCATATATATGCCAATAATATTGAAAAGAAAATGGAATTTCCATTAATTGCATTAGTAATAAGTGGTGGTCATACAGATTTAATTTATATGAAAGACCATTTTTCATTCAAAAAAATTGGTGGAACTTTAGATGATGCAGTAGGAGAATGCTATGATAAAATAGCCAGAGTTGTTGGAATAGGATATCCAGGAGGACCAGTTGTGGATAAACTATCTAAAATTGGTAATAAGACATATAATTTACCAATCCCACTAAATGATGATTCTTATAATTTCAGTTTTAGTGGATTAAAAAGTGCTGTAATTAATTTAGTTCACAATGAACATCAAAAAAATAAAGAAATAAACAAAGAAGATTTATGTGCATCATTTCAAGATGTAGTAGTAAAATCTTTGACTGAAAAGACAATTAAAGCATTGAAAGAATATAATGTTAAAAACCTAGTCTTAGCAGGTGGTGTAGCAGCTAATAGTGGAATAAGAGAAAAATTTACAGAATTATCTAAAAAAGAAGGGTTCAACTTTTCTTATCCTAGCATAAAATATTGTACAGACAACGCAACAATGATAGCAGCAGCAGGATATTTTATGTACCAAAACAAAGAGTTCTCTACTCTCGAATTGAATGCAAAATCAAGCGAAAAACTAGAAAAATAGTAAAAAAATTAAAAAAAAGCAAAAAATATCTTGCCAAACCCAAAAATTTATAGTAATATTTATATTGCTTACATGAGTTTGCAAATGGGCTTGTAGCTCAGCTGGTTAGAGCGCACGCCTGATAAGCGTGAGGTCGATGGTTCAAGTCCATTCAGGCCCACCATTTATGCCCCAATAGCTCAGTTGGTTAGAGCACTTGACTGTTAATCAAGGGGTCCTAGGTTCAAGTCCTAGTTGGGGCGCCATTAATTTTGGCCAGTTGGTGAAGCGGTTGAACACACCGCCCTTTCACGGCGGGATTCATGGGTTCAAATCCCATACTGGTCACCAAAAAGTTAATTACTTCACAAAAGTGAAGTTTTTTTGTTTTAAATAAAATTATATTATATAGTAAATGTCGGCTCAATTGTTGACAATAGCCGACATTTACTATATAATGCTATTGGTGATAAAAATGATATATAGATATAAAGAATTAATGAAAAACCAAATGTATAAAAATGATAAAAAAATAAAAGAAGCACTTTCTAAAGAAAAATTATTTAAAATAGAATATGGGTTGTATTCAGACAAAAAAAATAATTCCAAATTAGAAATTATTTCAAAAAAATATAATAATTTAATTTTTAACTCAGATAGTGCCTTCTTCTATCATGGCTTAACTGATAATATTCCATTAAAATATCATTTGGCTAGCGGTAGAAAATCAAGAAAAATTAATGATAGCAATATAGTACAATCATTTATTGAAGAAAAATATTTTAATATTGGAGACTCTTTTATTTATTATAATAATGTAAAAATCAGAATATATGATAAAGAAAGAATGTTAATAGAACTTGTTAGAAATAAAAATAAAATATCGTATGATATGTATAAAGAAATAATTAATAATTATAGAGATATAATAGATTCTCTTAATATGTTAAAATTGCAAAAATATTTAAAATATTTTAACGATGGTGAAAAATACTTAAAAATAATACAAGAGGAGGTTTTATGATAAATTTAATAGAATTAGTTAATAAATATATAGAAGATGGATACAATGAAATTTATGCAAATGCAAAAGTTGCTCAAGATATTATATTAAGCTACTTATTTAAATCTGAATATAGAAATAACATTACAATCAAAGGTGGAGTAGTAATGTATAATCTAACGAATGATAAAAGACGTGCTACTATTGATATAGATTTAGATTTAATAAGAATATATTTAGCGGATGATAACCTATATAAAATATTTACTTCATATAAAATAAAAGGAATAGATTTATATGTGAATGCAAATGAAATTACAAACTTAAAGCATCAAGATTATAAAGGTAAAAGAATTCCGATTACTATAAGAGATACGTTTAACAATGAAATAAATGTAAAATAGATGTTGGAGTTCATACAGAATATAATATAGATCAAGATGAATTTTGTTTTAATACTTGTGTTGATGATGAAAATATTACTTTATTTGTTAATAGTAAAGAACAAATTTTTGTGGAAAAAATTATTCCAATAATAAAATTCGGTAGTTTATCAACAAGATATAAAGATTACTATGACCTATATTGGTTAATTAAAAATGGAAATTTGGATAGAAATAAAGTTATAAAAATAATGAATGATAAAATATTTAATATAGGAATTAATAATATATCTAGCATAAATGAACTTATAAATTTAATAGAAAATATTTTGTCAAATAAAAAATATTTAGAAAAGTTAAATAATAGGAAGAATAATTGGATGGAAATAAATAATATTGAATTAAAAAAAGAAATAATTATATATCTAAATTCTCTTTCAATGGTTGAAGTTTAATAATAATCATTGTAATGTATAAAAAGTTAATTACTTCACAAAAGTGAAGTTTTTTTGTTTATTATTTAAAAATAATGAATAAATATTCTTAAAACTCAACAATATAAAGTTGAAAGGAAGAATATGAAAAATAAAGTAAATATAACAGGAGTAAATACATCACAAATAAAAGTATTATCACAAAAAGAAATGGAAGCTTTATTCATAAAACTAAAAGAAGGAGATAAAAATGCTAGACAAGAATTAGCAGAAGGTAATTTAAAACTTGTTTTAAGTATCCTTAAAAAGTTTTCTAACAAGGATGAAAACATGGATGATTTATTTCAAATAGGATGCGTTGGCTTACTAAAAGCAATTGATAATTTTGACTTATCATATAATGTTAAATTTTCAACTTATTGTGTACCTATGGTCTTAGGAGAAATAAGAAGATATTTAAGAGATAACAACAGTATTAGAATATCTAGAAGTATAAAAGATATAGCATATAAAGTTCTAAAATTAAAAGATGAATTAACAGTAAAAAATGGAAAAGAACCAACCAATAAAGAATTAGCAGATTTATTAGAAATAGAAGAAACAGATATTTCTCTAGCCTTAGAATCATTAAGACCACCAGTAAGTTTATTTGAACCAATTTATAATGATGGAGGAGACACAATATACTTATGTGATCAAGTATCAGATAAATCAAATAATAAAGACTTAGATCTTTCTATAGCAGTCGAAAGAGCAATATCAAAACTAACTCCAAGAGAACAATTTATAATAGATCAAAGATTTATAATTGGTAAAACTCAAATGGAAATAGCAGAATCTCTTGGTATATCACAAGCCCAAATATCAAGACTTGAAAAAGATGCTTTAACAAGAGTAAGAAAACAACTATAGATAATCATAATAAAAATATAATTTAATAAAATTAATTAGGTGATATAAATGCGCTTATCTGAATTACAACATAAAGACATAGTGGACTTAAATGGTAAAAAAATAGGAAATATAATAGATGTAATATTAGATAATTCAGGAAAACTAACAACACTAATATTAGAAAATAACAAAAAAATATTTAAACTTAATAAAGAAAAAGAATCAGAAATAAAATGGGAAAGTATTGAAAAAATAGGAGAAGATGTAATTTTAGTAAAGATATGATATAATTAGAAGGGTGAATTTAATGAAGAAAAAGTTTTATATTTTTACAACTATTTTTTTTGCTATAGACTTAATAACAAAGTTATTTGTAATGAAATATATTAAAAATTTAACAATAATTCCTAATTTTTTATCCTTTTATTTATTAAAAAATGATGGAGTAGCTTTTTCATTATTAAAAGGACAACAAATATTAATAATTTTAATATCAATAATAGCATTACTTTACATAAATATAAAAATAATTAAAAATGTAAAAACCAATAAAGAAATTATTTTATTAGCTATGATTCAAGGTGGAATAATAGGAAACTTATATGATAGGATAATTTATCATGAAGTAATAGATTTTATAAGTATAAAAATATTTAATTATTACTTTCCTGTATTTAATCTAGCTGATGTATTTATATGTGTAGGAGCTTTTATAAGTATAATATTAATAATAAAAGGAGAAAAAAATGAAGTTAGTAGTAGAAGAAGGAAATATTAGAATAGATAAATATTTAGTAGAAAAAACAGACTATTCTAGAAGTAAAATTCAAAAATTAATAAAAGATGGCAATATTTTAGTAAACAACAAAAAAATATCTGCTAATTATAATATAAAATTAAATGATGAAATTATAATAAATGACAATGAAGAAAAAATAATAGAAAACACCCCTGAAAAAATGGATTTAGATATTGTTTATGAAGATGAATACTTAGCTATAATAAATAAAAAAAGTGGTTTAGTAGTGCATCCTGCAATAGGAAACTATAACCATACATTAGTTAATGGTTTATTATATCATTTTAATAACATATCAAATAAAGAAACTATAAGACCAGGAATAGTTCATAGATTAGATAAAGATACAAGTGGTCTTATGATAGTAGCAAAAGATGATAAAACTCATGAAAAACTATCTAATATGATAAGAAAGAAAAAAATAGAAAGAAAATATTTAGCACTTGTATGGGGAGTATTAAAACATGATAAAGGAACAATAGATGCTCCAATAGGAAGAGACATAAATGATCGTCAAAAATACACAGTAACAGATATTAACAGTAAAGATTCTATTACTCACTTTAAAGTAGTAAAAAGATATAAAGAAGTAACTTTAATAGAATGCATTCTAGAAACAGGAAGAACTCATCAAATAAGAGTACATATGAATTACATAGGACATCCAATAGTAAATGATGTAGTATATTGTAAAAAGAAAAAAATAAATGATTTTGGACAAATGTTACATTCCAAAAGCATAAAACTAATTCATCCAATAACAAAAGAATTATTAGAATTTACTAAAGAACCCCCAAAAGAATTTTTAGATATTTTAAATACATTCGAAGATTAACAAAAAAGTTAATCTTTTCTTCTTTTAAATACAAATAAATTGTATTATAATATAATATATCAAAAAAAGAGGTGTTGCTATGAATATGGATTTAGAATTTAATGATAGAGATACAATGGTCATGAAACTATTACATTTCTTTATAATAGAAGAAAACTACAACCCTATTGTATTACATGGAGCAAAAGACGAAATATGGTTAGAAAACATGCATGAAAACTATAAAATAGTAAGAATTGTATCAAATTATATTCATAACGATGAACAATTAGAAACAGATTTATATAGAACCAAAAGAATAGCCAAAGACATTAAAAGAAAAACTTTAAATCTTAATATGGAAGTACTAAGTATATTTCTAGATCTTGGAGAAAATGTTAACTTAAGAAACGAAAAAAACATTGATTGTGTATATATAAGAAATGAAAAAGATGTAAAAAATTATCAATTCTTATTAGAAATATATCCCAATATGGATAAAAAATTAACATTTACAGAACAAGGAATGAATTTATTTCTAAAAATAACAAATGAAATAAACGAAAACAATAAAAAGAAAGCTGAAAAAATAGATAAAATATTTAAACCAAAAAAACCAATATTTACATATATATTAATAGCAATAAATATATTAGTATTTTTATTAGAAATACTAATGGGAGACACTCTATTAGAAAGATTTTCACTATATGGTCCAGCAGTAAAAGCAGGAGAATATTATAGGTTATTAACAAGTCAATTTTTGCATGTTAATATATTTCATCTTGCCTGCAATATGTATGCTCTAGCAGTAATAGGAAATCAAGTTGAAACTTTATTTGGAAAAGTAAAATACTTAATTATATATTTAATAAGTGGCCTAACTGGAAGTCTTTTATCAATGCTTTTAAATGTTAATGTTGCAAGTGTTGGAGCAAGTGGAGTAATATTTGGTTTACTTGGAGCAATATTATATTTCGGTTATAACTATAGAGCATATCTAGGAAACTATGTAATGAAAAGTATATTACCAGTAGTAATACTAAACCTAGTAATAGGCTTCATAGTTTCAGGAATAGATAATTTTGCTCATATAGGAGGACTAGTCGGAGGTATTCTTATCTCAAGTGCCTTAGGAATTTCTAATGAAGAAAAAAATTCTAGTCAAATCAATGGTATTATAATTACAATATTATATATTATATTTTTAATTTATATGAACTTTATTCACTAAAGTTCTTTTTTATTCAAAAGAATATATAATAAAAATATAATATTTTGCAAACTACAATTTATAAATTTAATAATAACAGGTAACATTTTATAACAAACTACATATTGATAATAATTAATAAAAATGATAAAATTAAAATGTATTGAGGTGACTAATTATGGAAAATGAAGAAACCATTGTTTACGATGTTAATGATCTAGAAAATTATATGATTACAGAAACCTTAAAAAATGTAAGAGATGCATTAGATGAAAAAGGTTATAATGGTATAAATCAAATAGTAGGATATCTAGTAAGCGGTGATTTAGCATATATATCAAATTATAAAAAATCAAGAAATAAAATTCAAAAAATAGATAGAGAAAAAATAGTAGAAGCTCTTTTAAAAAACTATTTAAAGGATGTCAAATGAGATACTTAGGCCTTGACTTAGGAACAAGATCATTAGGAATAGCCTTATCAGATAAAACTGGCATAGTTGCCTCATTTTATAAAAATATTCATTATACTGATTTAGATAAGCTATTTGTAGAACTTCTTGAAATAATAGAAAAAGAAAAAGTTGAAAAAATAGTCCTAGGATTTCCTAAAAATATGAATAATTCAATTGGAGAAAGAGCAGAAGAAACAATAAAATTCAAACAACTTTTAGAAGAAAAAAGTAATAAAGAAGTAATTTTAGAAGATGAAAGATTAACAACAAAATTAGCTGAATCAGTTTTAATAGAAGCAGATTTATCAAGAAAAAAAAGAAAAAAAGTAATAGATGGTTTATCCGCAGTTGTTATTCTCCAATCTTATTTAGATAGAAAGGACAAATAATATGGAAAAACAAGAATTAAAAGATGATATGTTTATAGGGTTCAATGAAGCTGGAGAACAAAAAGTATTTTACAAACTATTAGAATTTGATTCCAAAGAAACTGGTAAACATTACTTAGCCTATACAGATAATGAAAAAGATGAAAACGGGAATTTAAAAGCATATGGTTCAATAATAGTTGAAGAAGATGGTCGTACAAAATTAGAACCAATAACAACTGAAAAAGAATGGAAAGTAATCGAAATGGCATTAAAAGTGCTACAAGGTGAAGAAGTTGAGAAAAATTAAAAAGAAAGCAAAAAGATTAATACTAATGATACTATTAGTATTATTGCTTTTTAATGCATTCGTTGTAGGAATGTTAATATATAACACATCTCCAGTAAGCGACAATGATAAAGAAAAAATAGTTGTTATTAAAGAAGGATCATCTCATGATGATATAGGAAACTTATTAAAAGAAAATAACTTAATAAGAAGTAAAAAAATGTTTGATTATTATGTAAAAATATATAAATTAGATAACATATATGCAGCTACATATAAACTAAAAGAATCAATGTCATTAAAAGAAATAATAAAAGCTTTAAAAGATGGTGGCTATAACACATCTGAATTAACAATTACATTTAATGAAGGAATAAACATGCGTAAAGTAGCCAAAATTATCAGTGAAAATACTAATAATACAGAAGAAGATGTTTTTAATTTACTAAAAGATCAATCATATTTAGATGAATTAATAGAAAAATATTGGTTTATAACAGATGAAATCAAAAATAAAGATATATATTACTCATTAGAAGGATATCTATTTCCAGAAACATATAACTTTGCATCAAAAGATGTAACCGTAAAAGAAATATTTGATACAATGTTAAAACAAGAAGAATTAATATTAAATTCCTATAAAAAACAAATAAGTGAATCAAACTATTCTTTACATGAGTTATTAACATTAGCGTCAATAACTCAAGCTGAAAGTTACAACAATAACGATTTTAAAAATGTTGCTAGTGTCTTTTATAATAGATTGAAAAATGGCAATAAATTAGAAAGTTGTGTAACAGCATATTATGGAATGAAAAAAGATATGAATGAGGAGTTATATAAAAAAGACCTAGATAATGTTAACAAATATAATACATATAAAGATGGTACTCCTACATTATTACCAATAGGGCCAGTAAGTAATCCTGGTAAAGATGCATTAGATGCTGTGTTTAATCCAATAAAAACAAATTATTACTTTTTTGTTTCTGATATAAATAATAAATTATATTTTTCAAAAACAGATGAAGAACATGATAAAATAATAAGAAAATTACAAAATGAAGGATTGTGGTTAGAGTGGTAGAGGACGTATATAAAAGAATAGCAAAAATGAAAAAATATGCTATAGAAAACAAAGTACCAATTATGGTAGATGATAGCATAGAATTTATAACTGCATATATAGAAAAAAAACAAATCAAAAATATCTTAGAAATAGGTACAGCCATTGGATATTCTTCTATAATGATGGCCTTATCATCTCCTGATATTCATGTTGTTACAATTGAAAAAGATAAAGAAAGATATTTAGAAGCTCTAAAAAATGTAAAACAATTTAATTTAGAAGAAAGAATAACATTAATTTATAGTGATGCCCTAGAAACAAAAATAAAAGGTAGATATGATATGATCTTAATTGATGCAGCTAAAAGTAAAAACATGGAATTTTTCAAGTATTATGAAAAGAATCTAGAATTAAACGGATCAATAATAACAGATAATTTAAAATTTCATGGCTATGTAGACAAAGACTTAAAAGACATAGAAAGTAGAAACATAAGAGCATTAGTAAAAAAAATAAGAAATTATATTACATTCTTAGAAGAAAACAATGAATACAAAACAAAGTTTTTTGACATAGGAGATGGCTTATCAATTAGTGAAAGAAGTGTTAAATAGTGAAAATATTAATAAAACCAAAATATTCATATTTAAAATTATACAAGAATGCTGATGCATTCCTTTTTGGTATAAAAAAATTATCATCATTCCAAACCAAAGAAATAAGTATTGAAAAATTAACAAAAATTGTTAATAAGTATAAAGACAAAGAAATATTTGTATCAATAGATAAAAACATCTTTAATGAAGACTTAGAACTATTAAAACAATCATTAATAGCAATATCAAAATTAAATATAAAAGGATTATTCTTTTATGATTTAGCAGTTTTATACCTAGTAGAAAAACTAAAACTAAACATTCCCTTAATATGGAATCAAGATTTTTTAACTACAAATTATAAAACATGTGATTTTTATGAAAAACAAAATGTCAAAGGTATAAAAATCTCCTCAGTCTTAACAACCGATGAAATAATTGAAATATCAGAAAAAACAAAATTAACAACATTTGTAGATATCTTTGGATATCAATTAATGGCTTTTTCTAACAGAAAACTTATAACTAACTATTTTTCATATATAAACAAAAAAAATTTGAAAAAAAACAACTATATAATAGAAAGAAACAAGAAATACCTAATAAAAGAAAATACATCAGGTACAATGTTTATTTCTGATTATATATTAAATGGATATAGTAAAATAGAAAAACTTAAAAATATAGATTATTTAATAGCAAATGAATTTATGATAAATCACTTTAAATTCAATCAAACAATAAACATATTAAAAGAAAAAAATAATCCAGATAAATTACAACATTTATACAAAAACTTATCTACAGGATTCTTTGATAAAAAAACAATATATAAGGTGAAATAATGGAAAAAATAGAACTTTTATCCCCAGCAGGAGATTTAGAAAAATTAAAAATAGCATATTTATATGGTGCTGATGCTTGTTATATTGGTGGAAAAGACTTTAGTTTAAGAGCTAATGCCACTAATTTTTCTCTTGAGGAAATAGAAAAAGCAACAAAATATGCTCACAAACTAAATAAAAAATTATATGTAACAGTAAATATTGTTTTTCATAATGAAGATATCAAAGGTTTAGAAGAATATTTAAAAAAACTAGAAGAATTTGAAGTAGATGGTTTAATTATAAGTGATCCACTTGTAATATCTTTAATAAAAGAAAAATATCCAAAATTAAAAATATTTATAAGTACCCAAAATTCTACTACTAATATAATGGCTGTAAAATATTGGTTAGAACAAGGAGTAGATAGAATTGTTCTTTCCAGAGAAGTAACAAAAGAAGATATAAAAAAAATATATGATGAAACCAAAGCTGAACTAGAAGTATTCTTACATGGTGCAATGTGTACATGTATATCAGGTAGATGTGTATTATCAAACTATTTTACTAATAGAGACTCAAATCGTGGTGGTTGTGCTCAAGTATGTAGATTCAATTTTGATCTAGATAAAAAAAGACCAACAGAATACGCGGTAGCAACAAAAGACTTAAATTTAGCCAAATATATACCTGATCTTATTCAAATAGGAGTAAAATCACTAAAAATAGAAGGACGAATGAGAAGTACATATTATTTAGCAACAGTTAATAGTTGTTATAGAAAACTTATTGATGCATATTATAATAATAGTTTTAATGAAAAACTATTAGAAAAAGAAATAAAACTCTTATCAAGAGTGGCAAATAGAGAGTCAACTTCTCAATATTTTATGCACCAAGCTGATGAGACAGATCTATACTATAATGGTAGACAAGAAATATCCAATCAAGATTTTCTAGGAGTAGTAATTGACTATAATAAAAAAACTAAAATAGCAACAATAGAACAAAGAAATTACTTCGAACCAGGAGAAAGAATTAATATCTTTGGACCCAATAACATAGATTTTGATTATGATATATATAAAATATATGATAGTGAATTCAATGAGTTAGAAAAAGCTTGTCATCCTAAACAAATAATAAAGATGAAAATAGAAAAAGAAGTAGTTAAGGATTCTATGCTTAGAAAAATTTAATAATAGGTAAAACGCTTGACAAAAGTCAAAAAAAATAGTATCCTTAAGTAGTTAAATTTTTTAAGAGGTGATGAAAAAATGGCAGAAAAAAAACCAATTTTTTTAACTAAAGAAGGATATGAAGAAATAAAAAATGAATTAGATTATCTAATAAATGTAGCAAGACCAGAAAACATTACAGCCATCAAAGAAGCAAGAGCTCTTGGAGATTTATCTGAAAATGCCGATTATGATGCTGCAAGAAATGATCAAGCTGAACTTGAAGCTAAAATCAAAAAACTTCAAGCAGTTATAGATAATGTAACTATTATAGATGAAATAAGTACAGATAAAGTTGGAGTAGGAAATACAGTAAAAATTTCTTATGTTGATGATGAAGAAGACGTTGACCAATACAAAATAGTAGGAAGTCAAGAAGCAGATCCATTTGAAAGTAAAATATCAAATGAATCACCAATAGCTAAAGCCCTAATGGGACATAAAGTTGGAGACGTAGTGTCAGTTGAAAGTCCAAATGGTAGCTATGAAGTAAAAGTTATAGAAATAAAATAAAGTAAACTCAAACGTTTGCTTTTTTAATAAAAAAATTTCTTGAATAAATAAAATAAATAATATATAATATTAGTGATCAAAAGGAGAGAGTTATGGAAAAGAAAAAAAACGTATTTGAAGAAAGCGTAAAATTTACAAAAGAAGAATTTGATAATGCAATAGATAAAGCGTTCGAAAAAAAGAAAAAAACAATAAAAATGGATGGCTTTAGAGAAGGAAAAGTACCAAAAGACTTATATATGAAAAAAGCTGGTAAAGAATCATTATACATGGATGCTATAGATGTATTATTACCAGAAGCATATGATAGAGTATTCAAAGATGGTAAATATGAACCAATTTTAGATCCTAAAGTAGACTTAAAAGAAATAAGTGAAAATGGTGTAGAATTTGTTTTCACTATTACAACAAAACCAGAAGTAAAAATAACAAAATACAAAGACTTAGGAGTTAAAAAACCAACAGTAAAAGTAACTAAAGAAGAAATAAATCATCAAATAGAAGATTTACTTGAAAAATATAGTGAAATAGAATTAAAAGAAAATAAAACAGTTGAAGATCATGATATAGCAGTAATTGACTTTGAAGGATTTAAAGATAACAAAGCATTCGAAGGTGGTAAAGGAGAAAACTACTCATTAGAAATAGGATCTCATACATTTATACCAGGATTCGAAGAACAATTAATTGGTATGAAAGAAAAAGAAGAAAAAGAAATTAAAGTAACATTTCCAGAAGATTACCAATCATCTGAATTAAAAGGAAAAGAAGCAACATTCAAAGTTAAAGTAAATGAAATAAAAACAAAAGTAAAAAGACAATTAGATGATGAGTTCTTTGAAGATCTAGGAATGGAAGGAATAAAAACTAAAGAAGATTTAGAAAAAGAAATCAAAGAAAACATAAAAGTTAATAAAGAAAGAGAAGCAGAAGATGCTTACATCGATGAATTATTAAAAGAAATAGGAAAAAATACAAAAGTTGAAATTCCTGAAGAATTAATAGAAGATGAAATATCACACATGATAAAAAGATTTGAAGAACAAATGAAAATGCAAGGAATTACACTTGATTTATACTATCAAATAACTAAATCTACTGAACAAGATCTAAGAAATCAAATGAAAGAAGAAGCAAATAAACACATTTTATATAGATTTATCTTAGATGAAATCAAAAATAAAGAAAATATTAAAGTAGAAGAAAAAGAAATAGAAGAAGAATTTGAAAAAATTGCTAAACAATATAATACAACTAAAGAAGAAGTTAAAAAAATGTATGGCAATGAAAACATGATGAAATATGAACTTGAAGCTAAAAAAACATTAGATTTCTTAAAAGAAAATAACTAAAAAAGTCAATTTTGACTTTTTTTAATTTACATAATAAGTTATAATTAGAGAATGAATTGAGGGATAATATGAAAAACTTAATATTAATAAAATATGGAGAATTAACAACAAAAAAAGACAACAGAAAAGAATTTATAAACATTCTTTATAACAACTTACACAATAAAATAAAAGAATATGATGCCAAAATAATAAAAGAATATTCCAGAATGTATATTGAATTTGATGAAACATATCAAAAACAAATATTAGAAATATTGCACAATACCTTTGGAATACATGCTTTTAATCTAGCATATAAAACAAATTCTAAGGAAGAAGATATAAAAGATAAAGTTTTAGAACTACTAAAAGAAACAAACTTTAATACCTTTAAAGTAGTAACCAATAGAAGAGAAAAATCCTTTCCTATTCCAAGTATGGAATTTAATAATGTAATTGGGGGACACATACTAAGAAATATAAAAAATATCAAAGTAGATGTAAAAAATCCTGATATATATGTAAATATTGAAATAAACAAAGAAGATACTTATATATACTTTAATGACATAAAAGGCTTAGGAGGATATCCAGTAGGAGTACAAAAAAAAGGATTATTAATGTTATCTGGAGGAATAGACTCTCCAGTAGCGGGATATTTAGCCTTAAAAAGAGGTATCAAAATAGATGCCATATATTTTGAAGCCATACCACATACAAGCTTAAATGCTAGAGAAAAAGTAATAAGTCTAGCCAAAGAACTATTAAAATACTCAAATGACTTTAATCTATATGTCATACCAATAACAAAACTACAAGAAGAAATATATAAAAAAGTAGATCAAGAATATATAATAACAATTCTAAGAAGAATGATGTATCGTATATCAGAAAAAGTAGCTAAAAAATACAAAGGCTTAGTATTAATAAATGGTGAAAGTATAGGTCAAGTAGCCTCACAAACTCTAACTAGTATGAGTGTTATTAATGAAGTAGTAAAACTTCCTGTAATAAGACCCGTAGCGTGTCTTGATAAGCTAGAAATAATAGATATAGCAAAAAAAATAAACACATACGAAACCAGTATATTACCATATGAAGATTGTTGTACAATATTTGTACCTCGCCATCCTGTTATCAATCCAAAACTATCAAAATGTATAGAAATGGAACAAAAAATTGACTATGAACAATTAATAGAAGAAATAATGGAAAATATTTTAGTAATAAAAATAAAAAATGAAGAAGAGTATAAAGATTTATTATAAAACATTTATACTTTTTTTTTGTCAAAAAATATGTTATAGTAAAACCATAATATAAAATAAAGAATATTCGTAGGTGGTGGTAAAAATGTACGATGATGAAGATATTGAAGGCCTAGATGAAGAAACAGAATCAGAGGATGGTAAAGATAGCTCGTCACAATCCTTAAAAGATAAATATGACGAAATGAAATCTAATAGAGATAACTATAAACAAAAAAAAGCTGAAGAAGAGGAAAAGGAAAAAGAGGAAAAAGAAAAAGATAAAGAACCAAACAATTCTCAAGAACAAAATAACAATCAAGAGCAAAAACCACTAGAAAATAAAAAAGACGATCCCGATAGTAAAGCTATAGAAGATGCTAAAAATAAAAATAATGATCAACTAAGAAAAGGAAATAATGATCCTTCAGGAGAAAGAAAAAATAATAATTTACCTAAAAATGAAAAACCAAATGATGGACTATCAAACAAATTATCAGAAAGTAGAAAAAGACAACAAGATAAATTTGGAAAATCTGAAGAAGACAATCCTATTAAAAGAGGTATAGATAAAGGTAAAAAAACTATTAATGAAAAACTTGGTAGATCAAATGAATCAAATAAACTTGGTAATATAGGATCAAAAGCCAAAGAAGGAGCCAAAAAAGGTAAAGAAAAAGCTGCAAAAGCTGTTAAAGACGGAGCAAAAAAACTTGGAAAAGTTGCCAAAGAAGGAATAAA
Source organism: uncultured Bacilli bacterium (assembly GCA_934098525.1). GTDB lineage: Bacteria > Bacillota_I > Bacilli_A > RF39 > UBA660 > CAKONZ01. The sequence goes on from CAKONZ010000004.1 coordinate 68,407, forward strand.
AAAAATATGGGCAGCTTTACCACCAGATTGGAAAATAATAATTATAGCAGTAATAGCGGCAATAATATTAATATTTTTCTTAATTTTAATAATACTATTAGTAGTAGGAGAAGGTTCTTCTAAAAATCTTAATGATTATACTAGTGGTGGAACATGCTCTTACAACTACTCTGCAGCAAATGATGAAACCATGTCATTTTTATCAAATATGGCTAATCCTGTTGGAGAAATAGCATACACTATTTCATCTCCATTTGGATGGAGAACTCATCCTATTTATGGTAATAATGTTTTCCATAGAGGAATAGATATAACAGGTACAGTAATGGGAAAACCAGTATATGCTGCTCAAGATGGAGAAGTTATATCAATAAGTTATAATCATCAAAGTGCAGGTAATTGGATAAAAATAAAACATGATGGAAATTATATAACAGAATATATGCATTTAAATGACATAGTGTCTGGTCTACAAGTAAAAGATAAAGTTGCAAAAGGTACAATAATTGGTCATATAGGAAGCACTGGAGATAGTACTGGACCCCATCTTGATTTCAGAATTCAAAAAGATAATACTTACATAAGTCCAGACCCATTCTTCGGTATATCAGATATAGGATTTGAACATTGTATAGATCCAAACAAAACAACTAATGGTAACTGTGATGAAGATGACAGATTAGCATCAAAAGTAGATTTTAAAACAATACTTAATGAATATAAATGTGATTCAGAAGTAGCAGGAGACTTTATGAGTTTTCTAACACAAGCAGAAGGAAATCCTGGAAACTGTACAACTTCTGATGGAAAAGAAGGATATACTGCTAAAAATCTTGGCGATGGTACAGTAACAGCAGGACCAGGTGTTACTAACTATGCTATAGAATCATATCAAAATATAATTATCAATAATAATGCAACACAATACTTTACCAAATTATCAACTGGAAAATATCTTATGAAAAGCGGCGAATGTGTTCCTAAAAATATTATTAATGAAATTATGACAGCAGTACTAAAAAGTTCAAAAGACCAAATTACAAAAGAATCTGCAAATCTAGGAATAACATTACAAGATTACCAAGTAAATATGATATCATCATTAAGTTATAACTTTGGACCAAGTGTAATACCAGAATGTCTAAATGCATATAAAAATTATAGTGCTAATGGTTATAGTAACCAATATGAAGGACTTTGGAGTTGTATGAAAGGAAAAGTAAATTTCGGAACAAATGCAGAAGCAGGTCACAAATCAAGAAGAAAAGCAGAATTTGAAGTATTTGTAACAGGTGACTATAATGTAAAAATATATGGAAGAAATATAAACGACTACGACAATTATAATTCAGACAACGTTATGAGTAGATTAAGATAATTGGAGGAAATATGAAAAAAGTAAAAATAATCGGTTTAATGATATTATGTATATTTTTAAGTGGTTGTAGTGTTGAATATAACTTAGTAATTAAAGAAGACAAAATAAAAGAAAACATCAATATGTCTTCAAATAACAACAATGAAGTTTTTAACAATAATAATCTTTCAAGAATATATAGTTCTGCATCAAACACAGCACGAGTAGCGTTAAATAAAGATCATAAAGACATCTACGATACCCAAGGTAACATTACACCTGGTATTGATGGAGTAGGATATTATACTTTAAAATATTTAAACAACAATACCAACAGCCAATTATCAGCAGACTACACTTATAATCTTAAAGAATATAAAGAAGCAAACGAAATACCAAACTACGTTGGAATGTTTGAAGTTGATATATCAGAAGATGAATATAATATCCAAGTAGGAAATTTCTCATTCTTTAATACATATAAAACAGTTGATAGACTAAAAATAAATATTACTACTGATAAAGAAGTTTTATCAAGTAATGCTGACAATGTAACAGGTAATACTTATACATGGACTATAGATAGAAATAACTTTAAATCAAAAGGCATAAAATTTAAAATGAAACTAGAAGAAGATAAAACTGAAGAAAATAAAAAAAATAAAATAATAATAATATGCTGTATATTAATATTTATTGGTTCAATAGCATTTATAATAACAACTAAAAAACAAAAAAAATATTAAAATTATAAAAATTAAAAAAATATACAAAATAAATAATGTATTAATATATTATATACATTATTTATTTTTTTATAAAAAAAACAACAGGTAGAAATTACCATAGCAAAAAATGTATGTTTTTGTTAAAAATTCACATTCTATAAATGTATAGGAGGTGAAAACACAATGAACAACAAAAGTAATAAGTTAGTAGTTCCAGGAGCTAAACAAGCTATCGAATCTATGAAATATGAAATAGCTAGAGAATTTGGTGTTACTCTAGGACCAGATGCTACTTCAAGAGCTAACGGATCAGTAGGTGGAGAAATCACTAAACGTTTAGTTGAAAGAGGAATGTCTCAATTAGGTGGAAATTACTCAAATAAATAACAAATAATATAATTAAGAAGATGAATAATTGTTAAATATTATTCATCTTTTTTATTTAAAAAATATTTTTATAGAAAAAAACTAATTTTTATGTTATTATATCAGTAGTTAGGAGGAATAATAATATGAAAATATTATGTGTAAATGCAGGTAGTTCATCACTTAAATTTCAAGTATATGAAATGCCAGAAGAAAAAGTATTAATTAGTGGATACATTGAAAAAATAGGATTAGAAGATTGTTTTTGGAATGTAAAAGTAAATGGTCAAAAAATTAAAAGTGAAAGATATTTAAAAAATCATTCAGAAGCAGTAGAAGTCCTAATAGAAGAATTATTTAAAAATAAAATAGTAGAAAGTTTAGATGAAATAAAAGGAATAGGACATAGAGTTTTACATGGAGGAGAAAAATATTCTAATTCAGTAATAATAACAGATGAAGTAATAAAAGACATTGAAAACTTAACAAAACTAGGACCACTTCATCATCCAGGAAATCTAGCAGGAATAAATGCAATGAAAAATGCATTACCAAATGTTCCAATGGTAGCAGTATTTGATACAGCTTTCCATCAAACAATGCCAGATTATAATTATATTTATCCAACACCATATGAATGGTATGAAAAATATGGTGTACGTAAATATGGTTTCCATGGAACATCTCATAAATACATAACACAACAAATGCAAGAAAAATTAAACAAAAAAGATGTAAATTTAATTATTTGTCACATTGGTAGTGGAGCATCAATTTCAGCTATAAAGAATGGAAAATGTTATGACACAACAATGGGAATAACACCATTAGATGGTTTAATGATGGGAACAAGAAGTGGATCAATTGACCCATCAATCATTGAATATGTATGCAAAGAAGCAAACAAAACAGTTGAAGAAGTAACTAACTTATTAAATAAAAATAGTGGTTTCTATGGAGTATGTGGTTTTGCTGATTGCCGTGATGTTGAAAAAAGCGCAGCAGAAGGAAATGAAAAAGCAGCCTTAGCATTACGTATGTATACAAATAGAATAGCAGAATTCATAGCAAAATATTATATAGAATTAGAAGGAAAAGTAGACTCTATAGTATTTACTGCTGGTGTTGGTGAAAATGGTAGTCAAGTAAGAGAAAAAGTAATAACACAATTAAAACCATTAGGATTAACTTTAAATAAAGAAATGAATGATAAAATAGCAAGCTTTAAAGAAATTCATGAAGGAATCATCAGTAATGAAGACTCAACAATAAGAGTAGAAGTATTACCAACAGATGAAGAAATAATGATATGTAGAGATACATTTGAACTAATATAGATTGGATGATATAATGTATAAACAAATTTTTAAACAAATAAAAAAATTTGATAATATTGTAATAGCAAGACACATAAGTGTAGATCCAGATGCAATGGCTAGTCAAATTGGTCTAAGAGATTCAATTAGACTAACATTTCCTCAAAAAAATGTATATGCAATTGGAACTGGAACAGTTAGATTCAATTATATGGGAAAACTTGATCATAACATTGATTATTCCCAAATTGAAAACGTTTTATTAATAGTAGTGGATACACCAGACAAAAGAAGAATAGATATGGATGAATTAAAAGATAACTATTCATACTCAATAAAAATAGATCATCATCCATTTATAGAAAAAGTATGTGATATGGAATTAATAAAAGATACTAAATCTTCTGCTTCTGAAATAATCTGTGAATTAATAAAACACACACCATTAAAAATGAATAAACAAATAGCAGAAACAATTTATTGTGGAATAGTATCAGACACTAATAGATTTATGTTCAACAACTCAAACTCTGAAACATTTGAAAATGTAGCGTACTTATTATCAAAATACAAAATAGACATAACAAAATGTTACAATAACTTATATAGAAGACCACTTGAAGAAGTAAAATTACTTGGATATATGGCCCAAAATATGAAAATAACAGATAATGGAGTAGGATACATAAAAGTAACAAATGAAGTATTAAACAAATATAATCTAGACAGTGCCTCATCAGGAAATCTTATAAACGAATTTAACCATATAGAAGATGTATTAGTATGGTTATCAGCAACTGAAGATGTAAAAAATAGTCACATTAGAATATCAATAAGATCAAGAGGACCAGTAATAAACAAAATAGCAGAAAAATATAATGGTGGTGGACACAAATTAGCAAGTGGTGCCAGAATAACATCCTTTGAAGAAGTTGATTTATTAGTAAAAGACTTAGACAATGTATGTAAAAGATATATAGAAAGTAGTGATGATGATGAAAATTACTAGTGCAGAATTAATAATCAGTGCTGTAAGAAGAAGTCAATATCCTGAAGATAACCTACCAGAATTCATGTTAGTAGGAAGAAGTAATGTAGGAAAAAGTAGTTTCATAAACCTAATTGCAGGAACCAAAAAACTAGCAAGAGTATCAAACACTCCTGGTAAAACAAGAAACTTAAACTTTTATCTATTCAACAAAGAATTCTACTTTGTAGACGTTCCAGGATACGGTTACGCAAGTGTAAGTAAAAAAGAACAGAAAAAATTTGGACTAATGATAGAAGAATACCTAGAAAAAAGAGAAAACTTAAAAATGACATTCATGTTAGTGGACTCACGTCATAAACCAACTGATGATGACTTACTAATGTACAAATTCTTAAAATATTACAACTTACCAGTAACCATAATAGCTACAAAATCAGATAAAATACCAAAAACAAAACAAGAAAAAGCCAAAAAACTAATATTACAAACTTTAGACTTAGAAAAAAATGATAACTTTGTAATGTTATCAAATCTAACTAGAGAAGGAAAAGATAAAGTAATTCAAATAATAGAAGACCTAGTTTTAGAAACCTTATAGGTCTTTTTTCATACAATAATACTAGGTGAAAATATGAAATTTATTTTTGAAGATGATAATATTGTTATTTTTATATATAAAAAACTAGAAATAGACATCACCAACAAAGAAGACTTAGAAAACTATATAAAAGAAATTATAATAAACTTAAAAAAACAATATCATAAAAAAATATCAGGATTTTATAATATAAAAATATATCATAATAATAACTATGGTCTAATAATAAAAATGGAAAAAGAAGATACAATAGATTTATTTCCAGAACTAATAGATATAAAAGTAGAAATAAACTATGATAGTAAAATATATCTAAAAATAAAAGATTTCTTCTTAATAAAAGAATACACTAAAGAAATATATTATTATGATAATAACTTCTATATAGATATAGATAACCTTACTAACAAAGAAATAATAAAACTAAGTGAATTCTATGAAATAACATATGGAAAAGAATATGAAAAAATAGAAAATAAGTTAATCAAAATAGGACAAAATTAGTTACAAAACATAATCTTTATTGTATAATAAACTTGGTGATTAATATGGTTTTACCTGCAGATAGTTATATAGTTATTAATAAAAGTATTATTACAGAACTAGATAAAAAAATACTAATAGATTTATATCAACCAATAATAGGAAATAAATCTATTTCTTTATACTATACCTTACTAAATGACTTAGACAAAGAACAACAAACTGAAGAAAATACCCATCATCATTTATTAAGTATAATGCAAATATCTCTAGAAGAAATAATAAATGCCAGAGAAAGACTAGAAGCAGTAGGGTTACTAAAAACATATTTAAAAAAAGACAATATAAATAAATTTATTTATATACTATACTCACCACTATCTGCTAATGAATTTTTAAATCATCCTATATTAAACGTTGTACTATACAATAACTTAGGAAAAAAAGAATACTCAAAAATAGTAGAATCATATAAAATAAAAAGAATAAACCTAAAAGACTATGAAGATATATCACAAAGATTTGATCAAGTATTCACAAGTGTACCATCAACATCATTCTTCCAAAATGATGATCTTATATCAAAAAACAATAATGAATTAAAATTTAAATCAGAAATAGACTTTGAATTACTAATTTCAGGACTAAATATAGAAGAAAAAATATTTACAAAAGAAATAAGAAACTTAATAACAAACATTTCCTATATATATAACATTGATGTATTAACAATGCAAAACTTAATAAAAGCATCCCTCAACGAAAAAGGAACAATCGATAAAGAAACATTAAGAAAAAACTGTCGTAACTTCTATCAATTTGAAAATAATGGTAACTTACCAACCATAATAAATACAAAACAACCAGAACACTTAAAAAATCCTGCTGGAGATGTATCAAAAAAAGCCAAAATGATATATACATTTGAAAACACAACACCATATCAATTTATAAAAAGTAAATACAAAGATGGAAAAGTAATAAAAAGAGACCTAAATCTAATAGAAAGCCTATTATTGGATATAAAACTAACCCCAGGAGTAGTAAATGTCTTATTAGATTATGCTTTAAGAGTAAATAACCAAAAATTAAACAAAACCTATGTAGAAACAATTGCCTCTACTTGGAAAAGATTAGGAATAGAAACAGTTGAAGAAGCAATGAAAGCATGTCTAAAAGAACATAAAAAACTAACAAAAAACAAAGAAACAAAACAAAAACAAATAGTACCAGAATGGTTTGATCAAGAAATAGATCAAAAGAAAATACAACAAGAAGAACAAAAAGAATTACAAGAATTATTAAAAAAATATCAATAAAAAAAAGAAATATTTGTATTTCTTTTTTTATTTACAAGAATAACCTAAATCCTCAAAAATACTCTTAGAACTATCATAATCATTATTCTTATCAACAATTATAATATCAGAATCATACTCACCTAAAGCCTTATAATCAATATTTAAATTAGTATAAACATTAGAATTTCTCTTCTTAATATCATATTTAACTCCTGATACATTATCTATCTCAACAAACTTATCTACTTGTTCATAATAAAACATCTCAACATAAGCATCATCATCAGAATACTTTTGAACATCCTTCTCTTTTAAAAAAGTAATACCATCTTTATTAAACTTCATATTAACAACACTATCATTACTATCAGACTCATAAACACACTTTAAACTATTCTTACCACACCCAGTAACTAAAACAACTAAAATAACTAAAAAAAATCCATATCTTAACTTCATATTATCTACCTTCTTATAATAGATATTTTATAATAAAACCAAATAAAAATCAAATATATGTTATAATATTACCAGGAGGTCTATATGAACAATAAAAAATTTACAATGATAGATGAAAGTTTCATATGTGAAAATTGCCATAAAAAAGTAAACCCTCTAGGATACACTGCAAGAGATCACTGTCCATATTGTCTATACTCAAAACATGTAGACATAAATCCTGGAGATAGAAAAGAAACATGTCATGGTTCACTTATCCCAATAGGAATAGAAAAAAGTAAAAAAGATAAATATAAAATAATATATAAATGTAATAAATGTAATAAAATTAAAAAAAATATTCAAGCTAATGATGATAACACTGATCTAATAATAAAACTAAGTACAATAGAGTATTAAAATGAAAAAAGTAGTAAAAAAATATATAATACTATTATTAATACTAATTGTATTACAAATATTACATCTAATATTAAAAAATAACCATGAAATAACATATAAAATAAACAACAAATATCAAATAAAAGAAATATTAAAAGATAATATATACTCATATGAAATAAAAATAAACAAAGATAAAATAAAATTCACAGAAAAAAATATATTTCATAAATCAAAAAAAACAATAAAAAAAATAGAAACATTTAAAAAAGACAACTTATTATGTATATACCCAGTATATAAAAACTCCAACATAATATGTAAAAAAGATAACACATATTACTCATACTACTTAGTAAAAGATGAAATAAAAGACTTTGTAAAATCCTTAGAAAAAAAAGGATACAAAAACAACACATGGAAAGAACCTAGTAATAAAGAAAAACGTTTAGGGCAAACAACCATTTATAACATAAAAAAAGACACATATATATACTTATTTAAATATGATGGCTTTTACTCTATAAACAATAAAAAACTAAAACAAATAACAACATTTAAAAATGATATATACATAAATAAACTAGGAACCCTAGTAGATAAATATTACATAGTACCAAACTATGATGAAAAATATGAATATAAACAAATATATATATATGACATAACTAATAACAAACAAAAAACAATTAATCTAAAAAAAGAAATATCAAAAGACTCCTATATACTAGGAATAAATAATAATATTCTATATATATTTGATAAAGAAAACCTAATTGAATATGAAATAAATCCTAAAACAAAAACAATAAAAGAAATAGGTAACAAAGAAACTGGCGGTATAATTTATAAAAATAACAAAGAAGAAAAAATAAATATATATGAATTAAAAAATAATAATATAACATTTACTAATACATATAAACTAAAAGAAGAATATGATTTAATTGATATGTATGATAACTACTATATATATTTAAAAGACAATAAACTATACAAATACAACACAACAAATAATCAAAAAACACTATTATATGAAGATATAGACAACTTCAAATTAATAAAAGATGATATATACTTCATAAAAAATGATACCCTTTATTTATTAGATAATAATTTATACAAAGTTTTAAACTATAGTGAATTAAAATTTAATAATGAAAATAGAATAGCAATATACAAAAAATAATAGAAATAAAAATCTCCCTTTTCAATATAATTTAATGAAAGGGGATTTTTTAATGGAAACATATATTGTAAAAAGAGGAGACACATTAGAATCTATTGCAAGTTTATATAACATACCTGCAGTAGAAATAATAAAAGCTAATAACATACAAGCACCATACCTATTAATGGAAGGACAAACTCTAAATATACCAACTGGAGTATTTAGTATATTTAACTATTATACCGTAAAAAAAGGAGATACATTATATAAAATAGCAAGTATGTATCAAACAACACCAAGTACTCTAGCAGCAATAAATGGATTACAAGAAAATGAATACATATACGAAAACCAAACACTTTTAGTACCAAAACCAAATATAAGTACATATATTACTAAAGAAACAGATACAATTTCATCAGTAGCAAACTATTTTAATACAACACCAGAAGCAGTAATATATAGTAATAAAGACATATATTTACTACCAGATCAACTACTTATATATAGAAAAATTTGATTTATTTTAAAAAGTATGGTATAATTAAAAACATCTTGAAGTGGCACACTATTCTAGTCAATAAATAATTATGAAGGTGGGGCTAAAAATCCACTAAAGAGCAAATCGATGAAGTCCTTGGTGTTTGCTTCTTACGCCCAGTTTGGGGTGGATGCTGAGGGTTAAGAATTATGGGCGCTCGTAATGGCATATGATACCGACCCATTATTCGTGGAGACTTGTTATTGTAGAAAGCCTATACAGACAACTTGATGGTAATCTATGGGACAGGATAGAACCTATTTGTGGTGAAAGCTATAAATAGCGTAGCTTGACTTGAGTGATTATAGGGGATTATGGAACAATCTATACTTATTAGGCCAAATAACTATAGAATTGCTGTATGAAACTCTAATTGCAAAAGAGTATTAATAATTTACTATTGTTGGGGAAAACCCCTAGAGTGACATTTCATAGGATTGCAGTGCGTACTAAGTGGTAATCAAGTCGTAGATATGGTGACATACTACTGCTTCCTTTAAAAGGGAACTGCTTTATTGGTAACGATAAGTAGGAAGTAGGGAAATCCAACTTGACCTAAGACGTAAAGTTAACTATGGAAATAGCCATTTCTTTTTTTTTAAGGAGAATATATGTTAAAAATATTAGAACAAAAGAAAACAAAAAAAACAGACCAAAAATGGGTGCTAATAATAACAACAATAGCATTTTCAATATCATTCCTACTATCACTAGTATCAGAACTAATAATTCCCAATGCAAGCATCATAATAAGCATAATACTAGTATTAATATTTATAGCTCTAGGAATAATATTTGATATAATTGGAGTAGCGGTAACAACTGCAGACAACAAAGTATTTCACTCAATGGCATCACAAAAAATAAAAGGATCAAAAAAAGCTATAAAACTAATAAATAAAAAAGACAAAGTATCATCATTCTGTAATGACGTAATCGGAGATATATGTGGAGTAATATCTGGTAGTTGTGGTCTATCCATAGCACTAAAACTATCAAGTATACTAAACATAAATGCCCTAATAATAACCCTAATAACAACAAGTATTATATCAGCACTAACAATCGGAGGAAAAGCAATGGGTAAATCATTCGCAGTAAACAACAGTAATGAAATAATATATGAATTTTCAAAAATACTAAGTATAATTTCAAAATAAAAGAAATTATACTTTTTTTGTAGAAAATAATAGAAAAATATACTATAATAACCTTAAGGTAGAGTGATGTATATGAAAAAAATAAAAAACAAAAAACAAAAAATAATAATAGCAGTAACAATACTATTAATAGGCTTAATACCAATACTAACAATATATAACCTAAACAACCCAACAACACTAAATAAAATAATAGCAAACAAAATATATAAAGAACCAGCAAACAAAAACTTTAAAGACGATAACCTATATAATTGTATAATAGACAGATATAACATAAAAAACAAAACATCACTACCATACACAACAAACCTAACAGATGAACAATTACTTACTATAACAGAATTAAGTTGTTGGGGCCTTGGCAAAAAAGAAGAAGAAAAAATAACAAATGCAAGTGGTATTGAAAAATTAACTAATTTAACATCTTTAAATTTGTGGTATAATAACCTAACTACAATAGATATAAGTAAAAATACAAATTTAACATATTTAAAATTATATAATAATAACTTAAGTACCATAGATGTAAGCGAGAACGTAAATTTAACATCTTTAGATTTATCTGAAAATAACCTAAGTACAATTGATGTGAGTAAAAATATAAAATTAACATATTTAGATTTAGGATATAATAAACTAAGTACAATAGACGTAAGTAACAATATAAATTTAACATCTTTAAGTTTAAGTCGTAATAACCTAAGTACAATAGACGTAAGTAACAATACAAATTTAACATCTTTAGGTTTAGATTTTAATAATCTAAGTACCATAGATGTAAGTAATAATACAAATTTAACAGAATTATATTTATACAATAATAACTTAAGTACCATAGATTTAAGTAATAATGTGAATTTAACAAAATTAGATTTAAGTAATAATAACCTAAGCACCATAGATGTAAGTAACAATGTAAATTTAACAAAATTAAATTTATATAATAATAAATTAAGTACCATAGATGTAAGTAATAATGTAAATTTAACAGAATTAGATTTACATGGTAATAAATTAAGTACCATAGATGTAAGCGAGAACGTAAATTTAACATCTTTAGGTTTACTTAATAATAACCTAAGTACCATAGATGTTAGTAATAATGTAAATTTAACATCTTTAAGTTTATATGGAAATAGCTTAAGCACAATAGATGTAAGCAATAATGTAAATTTAACATATTTAAGTTTATACGGAAATAAATTAAGTACCATAGATTTAAGTAATAATGTAAATTTAACATATTTAAGTTTATACGGAAATAAATTAAGTACCATAGATTTAAGTAATAATGTAAATTTAACAGAATTATATTTACATAATAATGACCTAACCATAATAGATTTAAGCAACAATACAAAATTAAAGACATTATATTTGCATAATAATAACCTAAGTACAATAGATTTAAGTAATAATGTTAATTTAAAATATTTATATTTATATAATAATAACTTTACATTAGGAAGTGTTTACTTAAAAAAAGATGAATCAATAAAAGAAACAAAAAATATAAAATTACCATCTAGATTCCCAATAAGTTATGAAATAGAAAACACTGAAATAGCAAACTATGAAGAGGGAAAAATAACTGGATTAAAAACAGGAAACTCTAAAATAACAGCAACACTAAATGGTGTTAAAGAAAGTAAAGCATCTGATGCTAAAGACATAAAAGTATCAGGAAACATATATGTATATGATTATACAAGTGAAGTATATGATTTAAGTAAAGACTACATCTATACAGGTACTAATGACTTTGATAAAAGTAAAATAACTTGTATAAACTGTACAATTGAGACAAATAATAATAAACTTATAATAAAAGCAAACGATGAAGTAGTAAAAGAATATAAATTAGTAAAAATATCAAGTACAACATATGATTTAAATAAAGACTATATCTATACAGGTACTAATAATTTTGATAAAAGTAAAATAACTTGTACAAATTGTAATATTGAAATAAGTGATAATAATTTATTAATAAAAATAAATGACCAAATATTAGATCAATATACTTTATCTAAAATATCTAGTAGTAAGTATACTATAACTAATGATTATATTTATACAGGTACTAGTGATCTTGATAAGAGTAAGATAACATGTACAAATTGTACAACTGAAGTAAGTGATAATAAATTAATAGTAAAAGTAGGAACTGAAGTAGTAAAAGAATACAAGTTAGCAAAAATATCAAGTACAACATATGATTTAAGTAAAGATTATATCTATACAGGTGCTAGTGATCTTGATAAAAGTAAAATAACATGTACAAATTGTACAACTGAATTAAATGATAATAAACTTATAATAAAAGTAGGAACTGAAATAGTAAAAGAATATAAATTAGTAAAAATATCAAGTACAACATATGATTTAAATAAAGATTATATCTATACAGGTGCTAGTGATCTTGATAAAAGTAAGATAACATGTACAAACTGTAATATTGAAATAAGTAATAATAATTTATTAATAAAAATAAATGACCAAATATTAGATCAATATACTTTATCTAAAATATCTAGTAGTAAGTATACTATAACTAATGATTATATCTATACTGGTACTAATGATTTTGATAAAAGTAAAGTTGCATGTACAAATTGTACAGCTGAAGTAAGTGATAATAAATTAATAATAAAAGTAGGTACTGATATAGTAAAAGAATATAAATTAGCAAAAATATCAAGTACTACATATAACCTAAATAAAGACTATATTTATACTGGTACTAGTGACTTTGATAAAAGTAAAATAACATGTACAAAATGTACAACTGAAGTAAGTGATAATAAACTTATAGTAAAAGTAGGTACTGATATAGTAAAAGAATATAAGCTAGTAAAAATATCAAGTACTACTTATAACTTAAGTAAAGACTATATTTATACTGGTACTAATAATTTTGATAAAAGTAAAATAACTTGTACAAATTGTAATATTGAAATAAGTGATAATAATTTATTAATAAAAATAAATGATCAAATATTAGATCAATATACTTTATCTAAAATATCAAGTACAACATATGATTTAAGTAAAGATGATATTTATTTAAATCAAAATGAAAGTATTGATAAAAGTAAAATAACTTGTACTAATTGTACTATTGAGATAAGTAATAATAAACTTATAGTAAAAGTAAATGATGAAGTAGTAAAAGAATATACAATAAAATATAATGCTCCTACCTATAAAAAAGGAGATATCAATCATGATGGAAAAGTAAATGTTTTAGATGTAGGTAAGTTATTTTCACATGTAAGAGGAAAATCTATTATAAAAGATGAATCATTATTAAAAGAATGTGATTTAAATAATGATGGTAAAGTAAATATATTAGATGTAGGTAAATTATTCTCTTTTGTAAGAGGTAAGACAAAAACTTTATAAAAAGGCTAGTATTTTCTAGCTTTTTTTGTTATAATCATACCGATTGAGGTGATTAATATGAATTTACCAACAGTATGTATAGTAGGGCGTCCTAATGTAGGAAAGAGCACAATTTTTAATAAGTTAGTAGGAAAAAAAATATCTATTATAGAAGATACTCCAGGAGTAACAAGAGATAGAATATATGGAGAAGTAAATTATAAAAATCATAAATTTAATCTTATAGATACAGGAGGAATAGATGTATCTAAAGAAATATTTAACGACGAAATAAAAGTTCAAGTAGAAATAGGTATATTAGAATCAGATAAAATAATTTTTGTAGTAGATGGTAAAGAAGGATTAACTGCAAATGATTTAGAAGTAAGAGATATGCTTAGAAAATCAGGAAAAGAAGTAATTGTTGCAATTAATAAAATTGACCACAGAGATTCTAAACATCATGCATATGATTTTTATGAACTAGGATTTGATAAATATATAGAAGTAAGTGGAGAACAAAATTTAGGAATAGCAGATCTTTTAGATGAAATAACAAAAGATTTTAAAGAAGTTGAAAAAGATGAAGATGAAACAACAAAAATATGTGTAATAGGACGTCCTAATGTAGGAAAAAGTAGTTTAGTAAATGCTTTAATTAATGAAGAAAGAGTAATTGTTTCTTCAGTAGCAGGAACAACTAGAGATGCAGTAGATATAGATTTTAAATATGATAAAGAAGATTATATTTTAATCGATACTGCAGGAATGAGAAAAAAAGGAAAAGTATTTGAAAAAATAGAAAAATATTCATTATTAAGAAGTATGAGAGCTATAGATAGATCAGATATTTGTCTTTTAGTAATAAATAGAGAAGAAGGTATCATTGAACACGATAAACATATAGCAGGATATGCTGAAAAATCAGGTAAAGGTTTAATAATAGTAGTAAACAAATGGGATACTGTAGACAATAAAGATCAAGATATAAAAAACTTTACAAAAGATATAAGAGAAGAATTTAAATTTATTCCATATGCTCCAGTAGTATTCTTATCAGCACTAACTAAAAAAAGAATTCATACTCTTATGCCAGAAGTAAAAAGAGTAAAAGAAAACATAAAAAAAGAAGTAAAAACATCAGTACTAAATGAAGTAATAATGGATGCATATCAACTAAATCCTGCTCCATCATACAAAGGAAAAAGACTAAAAATATATTATGTTCATCAATCAGGAATAAAACCTCCTAAATTTACCTTTAATGTTAATGACAAAACATTAGTCCATTTTTCATACCTTAGATATTTAGAAAATAAAATAAGAGAAAACTTTGATTTTGAAGGTACACCAATAGAAATAACATTTAAAAATAAAAATGATTTATTATAACAAATTTATACCTCTTACATAAATTATAGTAGGAGGTTTTTATTTTGAGATTAACAGATAGCTTTTTTAAAAAAGTAGAAAATAAAACAAATATAAAAAAGGATACAATTTTATCTTTAGCAGAAAAACTACAAGGAGATAACATGAAAAATGAAGATGCTTTAAGAGATGTAATTGAATCAATTAGTAAAATGACAGGTAAAAATGTACCAAAAGAAAAACAAGATAAAATCATTAATACTATTTTAGAAGATAAGGTACCAAAAGACCTAAATAAATTTATAGACTAATATTAGTCTTTTTTATTGCAAACTTATGTTTGATGTGCTATATTTAAAACATAAGGATAGTGATAATATGTATTCATATATAATAGGAAAAATTACAGAACAATACTCTAATTTTATAGTAGTAGAAAATAATAAAATAGGATATTTAATTAATGTATCTAATCCATTTTCTTTTGAATTAGATAAGGAATATAAAATATATTTATATCAACAAATAAGAGAAGATGAAAATTCTTTATACGGTTTTAAAACTCAAGAAGAAAAAGATTTATTTTTAAAACTAATAAGTGTAAAAGGTATAGGACCTAAAATGGCTTTACCAATGCTTGCTACAGGTAGTATTGAAGGAATAACAGATGCCATAGAAAGAGAAAATATATTATATTTAAAAAAATTTCCTAAAATAGGTGAAAAAGCTGCAAGACAAATTATTTTAGATTTAAAAGGAAAATTAAATATAGAATCAATTGAAGAAGAAAAAACAAATGAAGATTTAATAGAAGTTTTAAAAGGATTAGGATATAAAGAAAAAGAAATAAAACAAGTTATACCAAAAGTAAATAAAGAATTAAAACTAGAAGATCAAATAAAAGAATCATTAAAACTATTATTAAGATAGGGGAAAAAGTTATGAAAGTAAAAATGGAAGAAGAAAAAGAAGTAGAATATGAATCTACAATAAGACCTAAAACACTAGATCAATACATAGGACAAAGTGAAGTAAAAGAAAACATGAAAGTATTTATTGAAGCTGCTAAAAAAAGAGGAGAAAGTCTTGATCATGTATTATTATACGGTCCTCCTGGACTTGGAAAAACAACAATGGCTTATATTATTGCTAATGAATTAAATACTAATATCAAAACAGCTTCAGGACCATCAATTGAAAAATCAGGTGATCTAGCAGCCATTCTATCTACTCTTGAACCAGGAGATGTATTATTTATTGATGAAATACATCGTATGCCAAGATTTATTGAAGAAATACTATATCCAGCTATGGAAGATTTCACTCTAGACATAATAATAGGAAATGATGGATCTACAAGAAATATAAAAATAGACTTACCACCATTTACATTAGTAGGAGCTACAACAAGAGCTGGTGACATAACATCACCATTAAGAGATAGATTTGGTATTGTCAATAAAATGCAATACTATACAATTGATGAATTAACAGACATAGTAAAAAGAACCTCAAAAGTACTTTCAACTCCAATAGATAATCAAGCTGCCATAGAATTAGCCAAAAGAAGTAGAGGAACACCAAGAATAGCTAATAAATTATTTAAAAGAGTAAGAGACTTTGCTCAAGTTGAAGACAAAGAAACAATAGATTTAGAAATCACAACTAAAGCTCTTGATAGACTAAAAATAGATCCTATGGGACTAGATGAAACTGATAAAGAATTACTACTTACTATCATAGATAAATATAATGGTGGTCCAGTAGGAATAGATACTCTTGCTACTTCAATAGGAGAAGAAACATCAACTATAGAAGATATGTATGAGCCATATTTAATTCAAATTGGTTTTATGAAAAGAACATCACGTGGTAGAATAGCTACAGAAAAAGCCATAAATTATTTTAACAACAACATAAAAAAATAAATATCTACAAATTGATATTTATTTTTTTAATAAAAGTAAAGCTGAAAAAGAATATATTTGTTCTTCTCCAAAAGCAAAAGAATTAATCTGATATTTTATATCAAATAACTCATAATCATTATCAGATAAAAAACTATTAATCTTTTCTTCTAAATCTTCCTCTGATTCCTCATCAAATACTTTTACAAACATTAAATCATCTCCAATAAAAATATATCATAATATTATAAGAAAAAAGTCGTATTTACTTATAAAACCAATTATGATATAATACAAACGAATTAAAGTTACTAACTACTGTTAAGTAATTTTTTAATGGAGGTATTATGAAAACAGATGATTTCGATTACTATTTACCAGAAGAATTAATAGCACAAACACCATTACCAGATAGAGCATCATCAAGATTAATGTTACTAGATAAAAACACTGGTAAAATAAAACATGAAATATTTAAAAATATAATAAATTATTTACAACCTGGTGATGCCTTAGTACTAAATAATACTAAAGTAATACCTGCCAGATTAATTGGTGAAAAAGAAGAAACAAAAGCTACAATAGAACTATTAATGTTAAAAGATTTAGGAAATGACACATGGGAATGTTTAGTAAAACCTGCTAGAAGAGTAAAAATAGATACAATAGTATCTTTTGGCCAAGGTCTACTAAAAGCAAGATGCATTAAAGAATTTGATGAAGGAATAAAACATTTTAAATTAGAATATAAAGGAATCCTTTTAGAAATACTAGATAAATTAGGTACTATGCCACTACCACCATATATTCATGAACAATTAAAAGATCAAGATAGATACCAAACAGTTTATGCAAAAATATCAGGAAGTGCTGCAGCACCAACTGCAGGACTTCATTTTACAAAAGAATTATTACAACAAATAGAAAAAAAAGGTGTCAAAGTCTTATACATAACATTACATGTTGGTTTAGGTACATTTAGACCTGTAAAAGTAGATGATGTAACCAAACATCAAATGCATAGTGAATACTTCTCAATGTCAAAAGAAGTAGCAAATGAATTAAATAAAATAAAAAAAGAAAATCATAAAATAATTAGTGTAGGTACAACAACTACTAGAACATTAGAGACAATAATGACAAGATATAACAAATTTGTTGAAGTAAGCGGTAATACAGATATATTTATCTATCCTGGATACAAATTTAAAGCAGTAGATACTCAAATAACAAATTTTCATCTTCCAAAATCAACTCTTGTCATGTTAGTAAGTGCTTTTGCTAGTAAAGATATAATACTAAAAGCATACAAAATAGCAGTAGAAGAAAAATATCGTTTCTTCTCATTTGGTGATGCTATGATGATAGGAGATTTTAAAGATGAGTAAAATGAATTTTGAATTATTAAAAAACGAAAAAAATACCAAAGCAAGATATGGTATTATTCATAGTAAATATGGTGATTTTGAAACTCCAATGTTTATGCCAGTTGGAACAAGAGCCACAGTTAAAACATTATCACCAGAAGAATTATATGAAGCAAATTCTGGTATATGTTTAGCCAATACCTATCATTTATGGTTAAGACCAGGAGAAGATATTGTTTATAAAGCTGGTGGATTACATAAATTTATGAATTATAATCGTCCAATGTTAACAGATAGTGGTGGATTTCAAGTTTTTTCTTTAGCAAAGAAAAAAGACATCTCAGAAGAAGGTGTAAAATTTAAATCTCATATTGATGGTTCTAATTTATTCTTAACACCTGAAAAATCAATTGAAATTCAAAATAAACTAGGAGCAGATATAATTATGAGTTTTGATGAATGTCCTTATTATCCATGTACCTATGATTACATGAAAAACAGTGTAGAAAGAACATTAAGATGGGCTAAAAGAGGAAAAGAAGTTCATAAAAATGAAGATCAAATGTTATTTGGAATAGTCCAAGGTGGAGCCTTTAAAGATTTAAGAAAATATAGTGCAGAAGAAACAGTTAAAATGAACTTTGATGGTTATTCAATTGGAGGAACATCAGTAGGAGAAGACAAAAAGACAATGTATGAAATGATAGATAATTGTATAGATTATTTACCAACAGAAAAAATAAGATACTTAATGGGAGTAGGAGATCCCCTTGATATACTAGAAGGTGTAGAAAGAGGAGTAGATATCTTTGATTGTGTATTACCAACAAGAATAGCAAGACATGGAAATGCTTTCACAAGACACGGAAAAATAAACATAAAAAATGCTAAATACAAAGAAGACTTTACAAAAGTAGATGAAACATGTGATTGTTATGCTTGTAAAAATTATACTAAAGCTTATATAAGACACTTAATAACAGTAGATGAAACCTTTGGACAAAGATTACTTTCTATACATAACATAAGATTTCTAATAAAATTAGTAGAAGAGATAAGAATAGCAATAAAAGAAGATAAATTCAAAGAATACAAAGAAGACTTTATTAATAAATATACTAATAAATAATTAAAAGATTGACAAAAAAATATATTTTTGATATATTAAACCCGTAAAGCGAAGACAAAGGAATACAAAATAAAAAAATCATATTAGTGAGCTTGGTATAGTGAAAACAAGTTATGATATTATTTTGTTCCTACCTTTCAGTGAAATGCAAACATTTCCGGTTCAAACCGTTATAAAATTAAGAAAACAAAGGATGGTACCGTGCAAAGCACTCCTGTAGGACCATTCTTTTTTATTTAGAAAGAGGGATAATTATGGCAAATAACAAAATAACAAAAAGAGATGTTGACTTTGCAAAATGGTATACAGATGTTGTAAAAGCAGCCCGTTTAGCAAGTTATTCAAATGTAAAAGGATGCATTATTTTAGAACCAAATGGATATGCAATTTGGGAAAAAATGAAAGAAACTCTAGATAACATGTTCAAAAAATCAGGACATAAAAATGTAGCAATGCCACTACTAATACCAGAAAATTTAATGAATAAAGAAAAAGAATTAGTAAATGGTTTTGCACCAGAAGTAGCATGGGTTACAGAAGGTGGTTCAAACAAACTTGATGAAAGAATGTGTATCCGTCCAACTAGTGAAACTCTATTTAGTGATTATTATAGTACTTTAGTAAGATCATATCGTGACTTACCAATAAAATACAATCAATGGTGTACAGTATTAAGATGGGAAAAAGAAACAAGACCATTCTTAAGAAGTAGAGAATTCTGGTGGCAAGAAGGTCACACAATTCACGAAACAAGAGAAGAAGCAGAACATGAAACAAAATATATCATGGAAGAAGTATACAAAAAGTTTTTCCACGAATATTTAGCAATTCCTGCTATCACTGGTAAAAAAACTGAAAAAGAAAAATTTGCCGGAGCAGATTATACATTAACAATTGAAGCTTTAATGTATAATGGTGTAAGCTTACAATCAGGAACATCACATTATTTTGGACAAAGATTCTCTAAAGCATATGATATATCATTTGTTAATAAAAATAATGAAACAGAATATGCCTACCAAACATCATGGGGAGTATCATCAAGAATGATCGGAGCCTTAATAATGGTTCATAGTGATGATGATGGCTTAGTATTACCACCAAACATTGCACCAACAAAAGTTGCAATCATTCCAATCGGAGAATCACAAGAAGTAAAAGATCTAACCAAAGATATAGAAAATAAATTAAATGAAAAAAGTATTTCATACTATACAGACTTAACTCCTAATTCCCCAGGATTTAAATTTGCAGAAGCTGAAGTAAACGGTATTCCAGTAAGAATTGAAATAGGAGAAAGAGACTTAAAAGAAAACTTTATAACTTTAGTAAGAAGAGATACAAAAGAAAAAATAAAAGTAAATAAGAATGAAAATATTATAGAAAAAGTAAATGAATTATTCTTATTAATCCAAAATAACTTATATGAAAAAGCAAAAAAAAGAATGGAATCTATGACATATGAAGCCCATTCTTTAGAAGAAGTAAAAAAAATAATGGATACACAACCAGGATTCATCAAAGCAGACTGGTGTGGTAATGAAGAATGTGAACTAAAGATGAAAGAAATAAAAGGTACAAAATCTAGATGCATCCTAGAAGATCACAAATTAATAGATGGAAAATGTGTAGTTTGTGGTAAAGAAGCTAAACATTTAGTAGTATGGGGTATCCAGTACTAAACATCTTTCTTTCGCTTAAATAATAAAAATATAAAATTAATAAATAAACCAACAAGTAAAATACTAGATATAAAAGGAAATAATCTAAGTAAAAAGTAAGGTTTATAATTAATAAATATATAAGTACTAATAAGTGGTAAAGAAACAGTTAGAAAATAGGTCATAATACCTATTTTTTTCTTATCATTCATTTTAAATTTAAAAACAATATACTTTTTAACAAAACGTATCAAAAAACATATTAAACCATATACAGCAAAAAATATAACCAAAGCTAAAACATTTTCAACTCTTTGAATAAAATTAAAAGCATCTATCTTTTTAAAAATATAATACTCAGGATAAGCAAAATCACTAGCAAAATTAACTCCATAAATACTAATAGCGTAGAATAAGAACAAATAAAATGACAAACATCCTAAAATATATGACAAGATAACTGCTTTATTAGTATTCTTTTCTAAAACTACTTCCTCTTTTTTTAAAGACAATATTGTTATATAAGGATAAGCACAAAAACTAGGAACTATTAAACAAGTATAAATAAACTTACCTCTATTAACATCAAATAAAGGATATATATTTTCAATATCTACATCAGTAGATAAAAATAAAAATGAAATAATAAGTGATACAAAAATAATAAAAGTAAGAATTAAATTACTACCAGATATAACCTCTTTCCCTTTAATAGCAGCTATTGCTATAATAGAAAA
Organism: uncultured Bacilli bacterium; assembly: GCA_934098525.1. Classification (GTDB taxonomy): domain Bacteria; phylum Bacillota_I; class Bacilli_A; order RF39; family UBA660; genus CAKONZ01. The sequence continues at coordinate 90,818 of CAKONZ010000004.1, forward strand.
AAGTAATAAACAAATAACATAATCATTACTTCTTATTAATAAATGAGTAATAATAAAATTAACAATTCCCCAAGAAATAATACAACCAACAAATAAAACTCCTAAAATATATAAAACATTTATTATTTTTCCAAAAAAACCAAACCTCTTTTTATTAGCCTCAAAAATATTCATATTGTTATTATATTTATATACATAAAGTACCATTAATAAAACTAAAAAACCTAATAAAAATCCAATTGGAGCAGCAATCAAAGAAGAATTTTTACCACTATTAATAATTAAAGCTGTTCCTAAACAAGGAAACAAAGCAACACATAAAGAATAACAAATTGAAAAAAAAGCATTATTACCAATCTTACTCATTATATCCTCCTACAATACCTCTATATATATGTCCATATCTATAAATATCAATCTTACTCATTATATCCTCCTACAATACCTCTATATATATGTCCATATCTATAAATATCAATCTTACTATTAATATCAATATTAGCAATATCATAAATATTTAAATCCTTATATTTATTGTAATCTTTATTATAATGCTTATATATCATACTTTTTAATCCTAAAATATCAGTATCATTATCTTTATTAAATTGAATCAAAGAATTAACATAATTTTTAATTTCCTCATTAGCTATAGACTCTATTTTTTTTAAATGTTTCTCATCTGCAATATTACCAGTTTCTTCAGTTGATAAAATCAATCCTTTTAAATCCATATTAATATCAACATATACTTTATTATTTTTAATCTTTAAATAAGTATCACAATTAGTTTCAGTAATAACAACACTAACAACCTTATCTTTATATTTTAAATTTACCAAAACATCCTCAATTTTATTATTCAAAACATTAAAAATAATAGCATCCTCTTTCTTTAAATTAGCTATATACTTATTATTTTTAAAAACAGCAATATTACTTAACCTAGTATTTTTAAAATCATTATTATTATCATTTATAGCAATACTAGAAACAACCGAATCAATTCCTTTATTTAAATAATTAGCAATAAATTCTTCTAAATTTACATTAACAGATTGTCCATTTATTTTCATACTATTTTCTATAGTAGTAATAATATCCTTAGTAGGAAAATCCTCTTTTCCTTCTTCTTTAGGATTTAAAATATCTTTAGCATCATTTTCTAAACTTACTAGTAACAAAATATCATTTCTAGCCTCTGGACTTCTCAAAAAATAATCAAAACACTTATCAATTCCATTAGAAACTGCTCCTTTTCCCACTATAAGTAACTCTAAATGACCTAAATATAAATAATCAGGATATTGTAAAGAAATACTCCTAACAGCATCAACAATAGTATCTCCCTCTCCTTCATACAAAATAGTAGTATAAGAAGTAGAAGTATCTTCACTTTTATTAATTTTCATTACCTGAGCTGTAACCGTATACTTACCATCTTCATAATCAATTCCTATTGAATTAGCAATAGCCATTTCATTTAACTCTCTATAACTACAACCACAAATTAAAAAACAAAACAAACATAAAATAAATAACTTTTTCATAATCGACTCCTTATTTTATTAGTATTTGTTAACATTGGATTTCTCTTATTTCTCTTCTTTATATTTTTAAGTATAAATGTATCTCCTAAATAATTAGTATTTAAAGGAACAATAGGATATAAGAAAGGCTTACCAAAAGACTTTAAACTAGATAAATCTATTGATAAAAGTAAAATTCCTAAAAACACTCCAAAAAGTCCCAAAAAAGCCGCTAATAACATAAAAATAAGTTTCCATAATCTAATAGCATTAACCATAGAAACATATGAAAACATCAAACTACATATAGAACTAACAGCAATTACAATAACCATAATAGGAGAAACAATACCAGCTGTAACAGCAGCATCTCCTAATACAATAGCACCCAATATACTTATAGCAGAACCAGATAAATTAGGCATCCTTATATCGCTTTCTCTAAGAATCTCAAAAACCAAAGACATACCAATAGCCTCAACAATAGTGGGAAAAGGAACTCCATAACTTTGAGAAGCAAAATTAACAATCAAAGTAATAGGAATTGTCTCATGATTAAAAGTAGTAATAGCAATATAAAAAGCAGGTAAAATAATAGCTATGAAAAAAGACATAATCCTAATGATTCTAGTAAAAGAAACATTCTTAGGTTTCTGATAATAATCCTCAGGAGTATGAAATAAATCTATAAAAAAAGTAGGAATAATTAAAGCATAAGGACTATTCTCCATAATAACACATACTTTTCCCTCTAATAAAAACATAGAAGTAAGATCAGGTCTTTCTGTAGTCTCAATAGTAGAAAAACAAGAATTATTATCCTCAATTATTTGTTTAATATAAGTACTATCAAACAAACCATCTATATCAATACTATTAATTTTATTAATAACATTATCAACAATCTCTTTTTCAGCAATATTATCCATATATAAAACACTAACTTTAGTCTTAGTCTGTTTACCAACAGTAGTTTCACTAACTATTAAATGATTTGACTTAATTCTTTTTCTAACCAAACCAATATTAGTCATATAATTCTCACAAAAAGCATCCTTTGGACCACTTATAGTCTGCTCTATAAGAGGTTCACTAACACCCCTAGATAAATCCTCTTTAGACTCAATAGCAATTCCTTTATCACCGATAAATAAAATAGAAAAACCATTACCTAAATATTTAAAAACGTCATCCTCATTATTAATATTTTTAATATTATTAGCAGAAATAATATCACATACTAATGAAAAATCACTCTTTAAAGATTTCTTATTATAACTAACAATAGGATTAACTATAAAAAAATTAATAAAATTACTATTAGTAATACTTTGATTATATACAAGCAATATTTCATTCTTTCTAAACTTTAATTTTCTAAAAGAAATATCAGTCGAATCTTTATATTGATCTTTTAAATACATAATAGTTTTATTTATATCTTTATTAAACATAACTTCACCTAATTTCTAAAAATATTATTTCCTAAAAAATAAAATATATTCTTTATATTTAAAAAATGCTATAATAAAAAAGAGGTGTAAAAAATGAAAAAAAATAAAATAATAAAAATCATTTTTCTATCAATAATATTAATAATTCTATTAATTGGTTGTTTTTATATAGTAAAATCAAATCAAAAAACAAATTTCAATAAAGAATATACTTTAGTAAGTAAAGATAATGTATTTGAAGAAAAATCAAGTGAAGAAATAATAAAAATATTAAAGAATGGAACAGGAATAATATTTTTAGGATTTCCAGAATGTCCTTGGTGTCAACATTATGCAAAAATACTAGATGACTTATCTCATGAAGAGGGTATAAAAGTAATATACTATTACAATATCAAAAAAGATCGTGAAAAAAACAATGAAACATACAAAGAAATAGTCTCATTACTAAATGATAACTTAGACTATGATAAAGAAGGAAACAAAAGAATATATGTACCAGACGTTTCATTTGTATATAATGGAGATATAATTTATCATACTAATGAAACATCTATGATAACAGAAGATATAACTCCAGAACAATATTGGACAAAAGACAAAGAAGAAACAACAAAAAAAGAATTATCAAAATATATAAATAAAATAAATGATAGTATGTGTACATCATGTAATGAATAAAGGGTTAAAAAATTAACCCTTTTTTAATACCTTGATAAGAATCTCTTCTTACCATTTCCTTATCAATGTCGTTTAAAACACAAAACTTTTTTAATAACCAAGTAGGTTCAATTAAATCATTAACATTTGGATCCCCTGTAATCCTATTAATAACAATATCTTCATTAAGTAACTCTAATTGATCACATACAATATCAACATACTCATCTTTAGTCAAAATATGAAACTTCTCTTTATAATATAAATCTTCTAATTTAGTATTTTTTAAAACATGTAACATATGAATCTTAATACCAAAAACATTCAAACTATTAACATACCTCACAGTCTCTAACATATCCTTCTTAGTCTCATAAGGAAGACCATTAATAATATGAACAACAACTTTAATATTGTTATCCTGTAATCTTTTAACCATTTTATTAAACTCTTCCAAAGTATGTCCTCTATTAATTAAAATAGCAGTCTTCTCATGAATAGTTTGAAGACCAAGTTCTATAACCAAATCACATCTATTATTTAAATCAATCAAATAATCTAATACTTCATCACTAATAGCATCACATCTTGTTGCAATATTAATACCAACAACATTATCATAAGTTAAAACCTCTTCAAAATTTTTCTTTAAAAAATCAAGAGGAGCATAAGTATTAGAATTAGCTTGGAAGTACGCTATATACTTAGCGCTTTTCCATTTTCTATCCATTATTTTTCTAATATTATCAAATTGTACTTTAATAGGATCATTTTTATTGCCAGCAAAATCACCAGATCCTCCTTTACAATAAATACAACCACCATAACCCTTAACACCATCAATATTAGGGCAACTTAAACCTAAATTAAGACTTATCTTAGATATTTTACAATTATACTTATGCTTATAATAATAATCCAAAGTATAATATCTTTTATTACTATCTGAATATTTAAAATTATTTTTCACATCAATCACCTAAATCAAGAATATAATACAACAAAATAAGATAAAATAAAACTAAAACATTGAATAATTACAATAAATGCCTTATAATAACAGCATAGAAACTAAAAAAAGAGGTGTTTATATGCAACCAATATTTGAATATGTAATAGAATTTGTAATGGCATTTACTTTAGTCATCTTATACTATAAATTAATAGCAGAAAAAATAGATCCCAATATTAAAAAGAATAAACCCATAGCAGAAGTAAATATTTTTATAAAAATGTTTAAAATAAATACAGATTTAGTAGATATAAAAAAACTATCTAACATATTAATGTTAACAAATGCTTTTAATGTATCACTAGTGCTCTTATGTACAGAAATAACAAAAAACATCTTATTAAAAATATTAATAATTATAATTGGAATAGTTTTATTCACATATATGAGTTACCAAATAGTAGCGTTTGTATATAGAAAGAAAGGAATGACAAAAAATGTATGATTTTAAGAAAATAGAAGAAAAATGGCAAAAATACTGGGAAGAAAACAAAACTTTTAAAACAGATATAAGAGATTTTACAAAACCAAAATATTATGCCTTAGATATGTTTCCTTATCCATCAGGAGTAGGGCTACACGTAGGACATCCAGAAGGATACACTGCAACTGATATAGTATCACGTATGAAAAGAATGCAAGGATACAATGTTCTACATCCAATGGGATGGGATGCCTTTGGATTACCTGCTGAGCAATACGCAGTAAAAACAGGAAATCATCCAAGTGGTTTTACAGAAGATAATATAAAAATATTCAAAAAACAATTAAAAGAATTAGGATTTTCATATGATTGGGATAGAGAAATATCAACTGCTGATCCATCATATTATAAATGGACACAATGGATATTTAAAAGACTATATATGGATGGATATGCTAAATATATAGACATGCCAGTAAACTGGTGCGAAGAATTAGGAACCGTATTATCAAACGATGAAGTTATAGACGGAAAAAGTGAAAGAGGAGGATATCCAGTAGTTAGAAAAAACATGAAACAATGGGCTATGGATATACCAAAATTTGCCGATAGACTATTAAATAATCTAGATAACCTAGATTGGCCAGAATCTACAAAAGAAATTCAAAGAAACTGGATAGGAAAAAGCTATGGAGCAAATATAACATTTAAAATAGCTAAAACAGACAAACAATTCACTGTATTTACAACAAGATGTGATACTTTATTCGGAGCAACTTATTGTGTACTTGCACCAGAACACAATCTAGTAAAAGAAATAACAACTAAAGATCACGAAAAAGAAGTTGAAGAATATATAAAACTTGCTGCATCTAAATCAGAACTTGAAAGAACTAATGCTAGTAAAGAAAAAACCGGAGTATTTACAGGAGCATACGCTATAAACCCTGTAAATAATAAAGAAATACCAATCTGGATAAGTGATTATGTTTTAGCAAACTATGCTAATGGAGCAATAATGGCAGTACCAGCTCATGATGAAAGAGACTATGAATTTGCCAAAAAATTCAATCTAGAAATCATCCCTGTAATCGATGGTAAAGATGTAACAGAAGAAGCTTACACAAAAGATGGTCTTCATATTAACAGTGGTTTTCTAAACGGATTAAACAAAGAAGACGCCATAAATAAAATGATTGAATATCTAGAAGAAAATAAAATAGGTACTAAAAAAGTAAATTATAAAATAAGAGAATGGATTTTTGCCCGTCAAAGATATTGGGGAGAACCAGTACCAGTAATTCATATGGAAGATGGAACAATAAAACTAGTACCAGATGAAAAGTTACCATTAGAATTACCAGTAATGAAAGACTATAAAGGTAGAAATGGTTTAGCGCCTCTTGAAAATGCTGAAGAATGGAAAAACGTTGTTATAGATGGCAAAAAAGGAATAAGAGAAACATCAACAATGCCAGGAGCAGCTGGTTCAAGTTGGTATTATTTAAGATATATAGATCCTAAAAACAACGATGAAATAGCAGATTATGAATTAATAAAACACTGGATGCCAGTAGATCTATATGTTGGTGGACCTGAACATGCCGTAGGACATCTACTATACTCAAGAATGTGGTGTAACTATTTATATGATAAAAAAATCTCATCAGTAGAAGAACCATTTAAAAAATTAGTACATCAAGGAATGATACTTGGAGAAAACAACATAAAAATGGGTAAAAGATATCCTGAATATGTTGTAAATCCTTCAGATATAGTAGAATCACATGGAGCAGATTCATTAAGACTATATGAAATGTTTATGGGACCTCTAGAAGCAGATAAACCATGGAGCAAAAAAGGTATAGATGCCGCTAAAAAATTCATAGAAAGAATTTATAGAATATTTGAAGAAAACAAAATAAGAGACAAAGAAAATAAAAATATTGAAAAAATATATAACCAAACAATAAAAAAAGTAACAAATGACTATGAAACACTAAACTTTAATACTGCTATTAGTCAAATGATGATCTTTATAAATGCTGTATATAAAGAAGAATACCTTCCACTTGAATATGCTGAAGGCTTTGTAAAAATAATAAGTCCACTTTGTCCACATCTAGGAGAAGAATTATGGCAAATGTTAGGGCATAATAATACAATTACTTATGAAAAATGGCCAACATATGACGAAAGCAAAATAACAGAAAACACCCTTACCATAGCAGTACAAGTTAATGGTAAAGTAAGAGGAACTATTACAATTGATAAAGATAATACCGAAGAAGAAATAAAACAAAAAGCTTTAGCGAACGAAAATATCAAAAAATATCTTGAATCAAAAGAAATAGTAAAAATAATTATAATAAAACAAAAAATAGTAAACATAGTTATAAAATAATAAATAGGCAATTCAATGAATTGCTTTTTTATATAATAATTGTTATAATTTATATGTAAAAATAGGAAGTGTTGCATATGAAAGAAAAAAGTAATACCAAAAAATATGTCTTAATAGGAATAATTCTTATGCTTATAGGTACATTACTAATTACAAGTGATTACTTAAAATCAAAAAAATACAAAGCATATGAAACAATAAATTTAGCATTATCCAAACTACCAACATATATTGAAGATGATAATACTGAAGATACAAATCAACCAACACAACCCGAAGAACCAAATAATGACCAAAAAGATGATCAACCTAATGTAACCTATAAATATATAGGAACATTAGAAATACCAAAAATATCATTTAACAAAGGTTTCGTAGAAAAAAATACATCAGCTAATAATGTTGACTATAATATAGAAATACTAGAACAATCTGACTATCCAAATGTATCAAAAGGAAACTTTATCATAGCAGGACACTCTGGTAATGGTTGGAATAGTTTTTTTAAAGATCTATATCAATTAGAAATAAATGATAAAGCATATGTATATTATAATCATAAAAAATATACTTATAATATTGTTGATATATATTATCAACCCAAAACAGGAAAACTAAAAATATATAGAGATCATAATAAAACAACAATGACATTAATTACCTGTACCAAAAATGATAAAACAAGCCAAACAGTATATATATTAGAATTAGAAAAAACAGAAAAATATTAGGAGGAAAAAGTGAAAGATTTAACACTTATAGAAAGAATAAAATCAATATTTAGTTTAATAAAATCATCACCATTCTTTATTGCATTATTATCAATAACAATATTAACAATAATTTTATTAGTACTAAATCAAAAATTTAAAAAAACAATATTCAAAATAATTCTAGCATTAATATATATAGGATTAACAATATTCATATTTATAAAATATGGTACATATATACTAAAAGCTGGAGATAGTATAATAGACCAATTATTTACGGCAATTTATTTTCCAAGTATAACTGCATATATTTCTATGTTAGCCATTACTTTAATTTTAATGTTAATATCAATATTCTATAAAAAAATATCAAAAATATTTAGATTCTGTAATGCATGTATGTTTACATTATTAACATTCTTTTCAATTCTAATAATAGACACAATAATAAAAAATAATATTGATATAAGTAAAAAAATATCAATGTATAGCAACACATCACTAACAATCTTAATCCAAGCAAGTATGAGTATATTCACAATATGGATATTTGTCTTAATTATAAATATAATAGTAAATTTTATAAGTAACAAAATAGATCAATCAGTACAAAAAGCAAATGAAGGAATAAAACTAGAAGAAGATGACTTTAAACCAATAGATGATCAAGTATTTGATCAATCATTCAACAAATACATAGATAACAAAAATCAAGAAGTAATAGATAAATCTGATTTAAACTATAAAAAAGCAGATAATAAACAAGATGAAGTAGAAGAACTATAGAAAAAAAGTTAAAATAAAAAAATAGTTGCGAAAATGCAAACAAAAATTGCTAAAATTCCAACTCTAATTGCTAGACTTACTATATTAGAAATGATAAAATATCACAAGAAAAAGGAGAGGTTATATATGAAATTTTGTGAAAAACTAATAATATTAAGAAAAAAAGCTATGCTATCTCAAGAACAATTAGCAGAGCGTCTTAACGTAACAAGACAAACTATATCAAAATGGGAACTAGATCAATCAAAACCTGATATGGACAAACTAAAAGAAATAAGTAAATTATTTGCAGTAGATTTAGAAACTCTAACTAATGATGAAATATTCTTAGAAAAACCAAATAATGTTACTAACACAAAAAAGAACACAGGAAATAGAAAAATAATCTTAATAATTGCAATAATAATCTTTATAGGATCTTTAGTTACTCTAACTTATAGAATTGGAACAACTATAAAAACCAAAATAGCAGACACAAAAGAAGAAATAAAAAAACAACAAGAAAAAGAAAAAGCAGAACAAGAAAAAGAAGAAGCAGAACAAGAAAAAGAAAGTTTTAATTCTGAATTTGAAACACGTCAAGGAACACAAAGTGATTTTGGAACAGGATTGGAAATTGATAGAGTAGTAGAAAACAATAAGAAAAATGCTTCCCATTTAATCGAAGTAATTTTTGATGGCACATCTTATGGAACAGATGCTGAAAATATAAGAAAAATAAAAAATAGCTTAAAAACTTTTAATGGATTTGAGCTTCAAAAATATGAAATATCATTAGATTATGATAATAATGGTTACGTAAATAAAGTAACTATAGAAACAAAATAGGAGGTATAATATGTTGATAAATATATGTTTAATAGTAGTAATAATAATAACAGGAAGTATGATAAAAACTTATAATAAATTTATAAAAAAAGGAAACAAAGTAAAAGAAGCTACTTCAGGAATAGACGTATTACTTAATCAAAGATTTGATTTAATACCAAACATCGTTGAAACAGTAAAAGGATATACAAAACATGAATCTAAAACTTTAGAAGATTTAACCAAATTAAGATCTTCATATAATAATCATGGTTTTAGTATTGAAGAAACAGAAAATATAGATAAAAAATTCAATAATATAATGATGCTTGCAGAATCCTACCCAGACTTAAAAGCAAACTCTGAATTCCTAAGTCTTCAAGATACTCTTCAAGATATAGAAGATAAATTAGTATATGCAAGAACAAACTACAACAATGCTGTAACTTCATATAACAATCTAGTAGAATCAGTACCATCTAATATAATTGCTAAAATATTTGCTTTTGAAAAACAAGAACTATTCAAACTTGAAGACTCAAAAAAAGAAAACATAAAAATAAATATATAAGACAAAGTTAAGAAAAAATCTTAACTTTTTTTATTACTAAATATATTCTATTGTCTTACTACACAAACTATACGTTAAATTAATAGATAATGTCTCAAAAGAGGTATTATCTATTTTTAATTGGTAAAGTAACGTTTTTTAAAATAAAAAAGGATAAAAAACTAGCTTTATTTATAAAAAAGTGGTAAGATATAGGCGATTTAAGTTAAATTTACACATGCAAAAAAAAACGAGAAGTTGTAAAATTTTTTTTGGTTAGATGTAACGTCTCGCATTTTGCTAAATTATGTATAAAATGTATTTTGACTTAAATTAAGTATTTTGTTGAGATTATTTTTTTAATAATCTATAGGATAGGTCTATATCATTATAGTCTATCCTTTTTTATATTGAAAAAAAGAAAAAAGAGGATAATTGTAAGATATGTTTTATTGTTAATCAAAAATGTGAGGGGTGGCAAAACTGATAGTCTGCTTTTTATATGTTAAAATTGCAATAGGAGGATAATAAAATATGAGAAAAAATAATATGAAAACTCCAAAAGAAAAAGAAAAAATTTTAAAAGAATTTTATTCTGGTAAAATCGGTAGAAATGAAGTTTGTAGAAAATGTAATATTTCTACTAGAACTTTGAGTAGTTGGAGAAGCAAATATGACAAAGATGGATTAAAAAGGCTAAAATCAAATGCTGGAAAATCAACAGGCGGAAATAAAGGTTTAGGTTTGAAAAAATGAAAAACAATCGAAGAAAACCTTAAATTAAAAATAATGAGATTAGAAATTGAAAATCCAAGCAAAAAAGAATTAGTTAGGCATTCCAATATTAAGTTGATTAAAGAAATTTATGATAAACATCCATCGCATGGTTATAGATGGATTAATGCCTTTATCAGAAATAAATATGGAATAGTTTTTAGTAATAATCATGTTCATTTATGTTGTAAATATGAGAATATAAGATCTACCGGAAAACATTATCAATGGCAGAAACTAGGAGAAGAAAAAGACAATTTACAATACATGATAAATAATTATGGTTTAAATAATAGTGTAATTTTACTTGGAAAGAAGCTTAACCCATATAATATACTAAAACAAGCAGATTTACTTGTTAGTATGTCTAAGTATGAAAGTTTTGGAAATATATTACTAGAATCTGTAGCACTTAATGTTCCTTTTCTTACTACATCTAATTCTGGTGCAAAAGATATTTGTGAAATTCTTCTAAAAGATAAATCATTAATTGTAAATAGTGATAATATGTATGAAGAAATAAAAAAAATAATTGATAATAAAAAACATAATAATACTAGATTTGATTTTAATGTTTATAATAAGAATATAAAAGATGAAATTAATAAATTATTAGATAATAAATGAGTTATATATTCAAATTATGTTATAATTAGAACAAGGAGTGTACAAGAATGAAATACAAAATAACAAACAAAAGCTTAATTATGATTATTTTAACGTTAACGTTATTACCGCTATTTGGCAATGAAAATTTATTAAACAATTCTATAACAACATTATTATGTTATATATTACCAGTTATTACAGTTGTATTTTTAGGAATTGATTTGTTAAAATCAAAGTCAAAGTTTAAAATAAATATACAATTTATACTATATATATTGTTTCTAATATCACTGGCTATTTCACTGATATTTTCAATATCGTATAAAGTCTATACAATAAGTAATTTATTAAAGTTTATAATTTTTCCGTTACTATCATTTCTTATTAGTTCTATAGATTTTAGTGACAGTGATAATAAAAAACTGGCATTTTCTATAATAACCATTACAATGATTATTTCTGCATTTGCTATTATTCAATATATATTTGGATTTCAGTTGAGTCCAAATGGTGTAGAAAAATATATTAGAGCAAAGGGAAGGGCATCTTCAACACTATATATATCAACATTATTAGATAAATTTTTAGTACTAAATATAATTATATTTTTCTATTTTAAAGTAAAGTCTGCTAGTGAATCTATTAATAAATTATTAACTTTTTGTATTTTAATTCTTAGTATAGCACTTGCTGTTACTTTTTCTAGAACTGGTATTATAATTTTAATAATTTCATATGCAATTCTACTTATATATTTTATAAAGAATAAGCTAAAAATGTATATATTAGATATAGTTTTATCTATTATTTTAATAATATCAATTCCTGGTCAAATATATTTATTTAATTCAATATTTATATATGTTGGTCAAACATTAACTACTATATGTGAAAAAACTAATACAAAAATCATTTCTGATACATATGATAAATTTTTAAACTTTATAATGATAGATTATGAGCATGTGTATGATGGTAAAAATAAAGATGAAGATATAGACGATCAATTAACAAATAAAAATGATTATTCTATTGGAAGCCGTAGGTATTTTAGAAATGTAGCTTACAATATTATGATTAGTAATCCAGTACATGGCATTGGAATAGGTTCTTATAACTTTGTTTATGATAACCAAAATGCGAATAAATATATAAATCATAAATTTGATACAACATCTAAATATTTATATCCACATAATATGTATTTACAGCTTGGGTCCGAAATAGGTATAATAGGTCTCGTTATATTTATTATATTATATTTTGGCAGTGTGCTTTATACAGCTATTAAAAATAAAAACTTGTTTTTAGGATTGATTCTGATCTTTTTAATATTATCTTGTTGGACAGAAAGTATTTTTTACATGAAGGATATATGTTATTACGTAATTATAGTTGTTACACTAGTCATGAATAATACATTTATGCAAAATCGAAATGTCCTTAATAGTAATAATAAAAAAGTATTATTTATTTCAAGTACAGGTGGTCACTTAAATGAATTGATGCAATTAAAGCCATTATTTAAGAAATATGATTATTCGTTAATAACAGAGAAAACTAAATCTAATTTATCATTAAAAGATAAATATAATGATGTACATTTCTTAGTATATGGTACAAAGGATCATAAATTGTCATACATATTTAAATTTTTGTACAATTGTATAAAAAGTATCATTTTATATATAAAAATAAGACCTAAAGTTATTGTCACAACAGGTACACATACTGCTGTTCCGATTTGTTATATTGGTAAACTTTTTGGAACTAAGATAATATTTATTGAAACTTTTGCTAACAGTGAAACTAAAACCTTATCAGGTAAACTTATTTATCCAATTGCTGATACATTTATAGTGCAATGGGAATCTATGCTTAAATTATATCCAAAAGCTATATATGGGGGGTGGATATATTGATATTAGTTACTTTAGGAACCCAAGATAAAAAATTTGATAGATTACTAGATGCGATTGAAAAGCAAATAGAGCTTGGAAATATTAATGAAGAAGTGGTTGTACAAGCAGGATATTCAAAGGATTATAAATCTGATAAAATGAAAATTTTTGATTTAATTCCTGTTGATGAGTTTGATGATTATATAAATAAATGTGATTTATTAATAACACATGGTGGTGTAGGTTCAATAATATCTGGTTTAAAAAATAATAAAGTTGTTATAGCAGCTGCTAGATTAAAAAAATATGGCGAACATACAAATGATCATCAGTTACAAATAATAGAAAAATTTAGTAAGGATGGATATATATTAAGTTTAGATGATTTTGATAAATTAGATGTAATACTTAAGAAAGTAAAAAAATTTAAGCCTAAGAAGTATACAAGTAATAGTGAAAATATGGTAGAACTTGTTTCCAAAGAAATAGAAAGATATATATAGTAAGGTTAATATGCGTTAAATTAATAGAAAATGTCTCAAAAGAGGTATTATCTATCTTTAATTGGTAAAGTAACGTTTTTTAAAATAAAAAAGGATAAAAAGGTTAGTTAAATAGTTAAATGCAATTTTTACAAAAATATTGATATTTAAAGGTATAATGCAATTTATGTATAATTGTAAATGATGTGAGACAAAATTTATAAAAATTTAAAAGCAATATGATATAGTTAATTTGTAATTATTGAATATTGTTTTTTTCTATAATTTTTTGTCTCATTTCTAAAGGTGAAAGCCATTTTAGTGATTGCATTGGAATATTATTTGAACGTTTTAGATAAGACTTCATCTGTAATAATAAATCATCATATGAGTAAAATCTGAGATAAGAATAAAATTTTTGTTGATCATTTCTGTGACTTCGTTCAACTTTTCCATTGTGTCGAGGAGTTCTTGGCTTAATAAGTTTATGGTTTATATTTAAATTATTTAACAGATTATCTAGTGGATGAATTTTATCAGTCTTTTTAATATATGTAAATTCTTGTCCATTGTCGGTTTGAATTATTTCAGGTTTATAGCCGAAGTAAGTAATGGCTCTTTTTACAAAATCTACTGTTAAGTAGGAAGATTGTTCTTTATATGGATATATAAATCTTTCTCGTGAGGCTTCATCAATAATAGTGTATTGATAAAATTTGTCAGGTAATTTTCCGGTATAACATTTTTTAGGAATGACTTTAACGTCCATTTGCCATTTGATTCCAATGTTAGTAGGTGTATCATACTTTTTAGGAGTGTATTTTTCGTGATGTTCAGTATTTATAGGGTATTTTAATTTTCTAACAATTCTAAATAATGAACAGGCATGTCTAGAATAACCTTTTTCAACTCTTAATTTACCATATAACTCACAAAGAGATATGTTTGGATTTCTTCTTATATAATTTTTAATCCAATATAGTTCTTCATCAGTATGAGCATTAGGATGAGGAGATAATGGCCTATGGGATTTATTTAATAGAGAATCCTTAGAGCCATCAAATTTTTTGTTCCAACGCATTAGAGAAGCTTTAGAACATTTGTACCTTCTACAAACAAAAGATATAGGGTTCCCATTTCTATAGAGTAAAACAGCATGATATTTAGTATTTAAAGAATGAGGATAATGTGATATAGTATTCATAGCGATAAGTCCTTTCTTATTAAAATGTTTGTTGATAATTACATTTTACTAGACTTATCGCATTTTTTATATATAAAAGGTCTCACATCAATTGTAACTCTACAATCCATAGCACCATTTTCAGTAGGAGCACCTGGCTTAGAAGTAGAATGCATGATATTATAAAGAGAAAGAGATTCATTGAATCTTTTTGAGCAGTACACAGAACATTGATCAAAGTGTAGAATCATTTCAAGGTCTGCGTACTTTTTATTTTTCTTTTCAATCAAAATAGATTTACCAATGTGATAAGAATTAGGGTCACCTTTTTTCAAAGATAAAAAGAAAGAAACAATTTCATTGTTGAATAAATCCATGTATAAAGTTAATTCATAGTATTTTTTATTAGCCTAGAAAGCAGTCATATCAGTAACGATAAGCTGAAAAGGTCTAAGTGGATTAAGTTCGGCAAGAATATAATTAGGGAAGTTTTTAACCTCTCTTTTAGTTTTTTTACCTTGTCTTTTATAATGCTTAGCGACTGATTTGATATTAAGAAATTTACAAATTTTATGAGCAAAATTATCAGAATAAACAGTACCGCGATCTAATTTAATCTTAGCATTAAGCCAGCGATAGCCGTGAGAAGGGTACTTGTCGTGATATTCACTAAATTCGTTGCAAGCAGAAATTCTATTTAATTCTTTTTGTGAAGGTGATGAACGTCTTTTTAACCATTTATAAAAACCTGAACGATTAATATTCATAAAAATACATAAAGAGTTAACGGAATAAAAGGATGAAAGCTCTAATATTACTTCGTATTCTTTTTGGAGAAAGTAATGTAAACCTTTTTTCCGTACCACCTCCTTTCACGGTATAAGCTTTTTTTATTAATATCTTTCTTCATAATTATGTCTTTAAGTTCATCATTTGATAAATCAACATAATTTAAATTATCAGAATCTTTGATAAATCTAAAATCAGTGACAGTTTCAATAATAGGATCAAAACAATGATTATCTTTGTTATAAGCAGTAGTTCATTTTTCTAAAGTTTTAATTGGAACTTTGTATTCATTTGCAGTTTTTAAGGTTGACCAACCATTTAAACAAATGCCATCACAAAGTTTCTTTTTGAGTTCACGAGTGTAATGCATAAAAATATACCTCCTTCATTTGTATACATAACAAAATAATTGTATAAATAAAAATATAAATTATCTACTTAACCCTCTCGGTTGTCTACTTTAAGCTTACCACTACAATTTACGTCGTTAAATTAATAGATAATGTCTCAAAAGAGGTATTATCTATTTTTAATTGGTAAAGTAACGTTTTTTAAAATAAAAAAGGATAAAAAACTAGCTTTATTTATAAAAAAGTGGTAAGATATAGGCGATTTAAGTTAAATTTACACATGCAAAAAAAAACGAGAAGTTGTAAAATTTTTTTTGGTTAGATGTAACGTCTCGCATTTTGCTAAATTATGTATAAAATGTATTTTGACTTAATTTAAGTATTTTGTTGAGATTATTTTCTTAATAATCTATAAGATAGATCTATGTCATCATAGTCTATTTTTTTTATTTTAAATTTGTTTATGTTATCATTACCTAAAAAAATTAGTGATGCTTCATAAGGAGAATGGTTGTTTAATGATAATCTTGGAGTAGAATTAATATGTGAGGCAATTAAATAACAATCATCCTGAGTAAGACTAGCAAAAGAAGTTCCTTTAGGTAAAATATATCTGATATATTCATGATTTTTTTCAATAGATCCTTTTTGCCAAGAACAGTTAGGATCACAATAAAATACTGAACATATTTTTTCTCCAGCGTTCATATCAAATTCAATAGACTCGGGGTCTGAGAATTCAGTACCATTATCAGTTAAAATAACTTCAAATAACCGTTTAAATTCATCAACTCCAAGAAGTTCTTTTAAATGATCAAATATTTCAGTAACAAACCTAGATTTTTTATATGATAGTAGATAAATTAACATAAAATTATATTGTCTAAATAAAAGAGTAAGAAAGCACTTACCACCTTTACCACCTTGAGTACCAATAACAGTATCCATTTCAACAATAGAAGCATTAGGGTTATATTCTATATAATCTTTAAAATCAGTATAAAACCTGCCAACCTTAATAGAAGTTTCAATTCTATCCCTGTGATAATCATACTCTTTTTTTACTTTCCATTTAACTTTTCTTTGTAAATCAATATTTCTAACATTTAAAATACCTAGATCAATATATTTATAAAAAGTAGTTTTAGAAAATGGTAAAAGTTCAGGGTGAGAAATAAAAACTTGATTAACAGAATGATTTTTCTTAATCATTAAAGGAGCGATAACTTCATTGATAGAAGCAATTTGATCTTTAGTAATATTCAAGTGAGCTCTTTCTGATATTAAAGTTTGTTTATATTCGTTATAAGCAATATGAGAACTATATGAATATTTTTGTTTTTTACAATGATTAAATCTGTCACAATTATTACAAACGTAGGGAGGCTTAGATTCAAAACAACAAGGCCTATCAGGACTTGCAGTACCTCGTAAAAACCTATGCTTTAAAACCTCTTTAGAGATAGAAGTTCTATGCTTACCCAATCTATTTGATATTTGAGTAAAGGAATATCCATGATTAAGATATTCTTCAATAACACACCTTTCTTCAAAAGATAAATGTTTGTATTTTTTAGCATTCATAATAAAAATCCTTTCTAAATAAGCCAAAATACAAGGAATTATTATATAACATCCCTTTGAAAGTTAAAAGTTAAGTTATCGTGTTAATCAAAACGTGACTTTAAATAAATAATTTACTTACTACACAAACTATAGATTTACGTAAAGTAAAAAATAATTGTTAATAAAAAAATTGACCTGGGGGGGGGTTTATATTATAATGAAATTGTTAAAAAGAAGGAGGAGAAAAGTTATGGAAAATAACAAAAAATTTTTAACCATCATAGTTATATTATCAGTACTATTAGTAGGATCATTAGGATATATAACATATGATAAGCTTTCAAACAAAAAAGATAATACAAACGAAGTAAAAAATGATAACAAAGATAATAATACAAAAGAATTAACAGTATCAAATGCATACAATTATCATGATTACAAGGAAGCTGAAAATCCTTGTGGCACAATGACAAGTGGTAGTATTGATATTATATTACCAAAAATTAATTCAGATAAACCAAATGCTAAAAAATTAAATGAAAAAATACTTAAAGACTTTGATGAATATATAGAAATATCAAAAAAAGAAAAAACAAATACTTTTGCTAACATATACTATAATTATTTAATCAAAGATAATTACCTTTATATTAATGTAAGAGGAGGAGGTCATACACTTTGTGCTTCAGGATCAGTAATAAGATATAATTATTATTATGATATAAAAAATGATAAAATCTTAAAATCAAAAGAAGCATTAACAGCTTTAGGATATACAGAAGAAGACATATTTAATTTAAATAAAAATGGCAATAGCTACACACAAGAAGAAATAAAAAAATGGTCAACATTTGAAGACTGTGACCTTAATAATGAAGGTGGATGTGGTTGTGGAGTAGAAATAACAAATAATAACGAGTTTGAACTATATAATAATTTACAATGTTCATAAATAAAAAATAATTAAAATCTCATTTTCAAATAAAATGAGATTTTTATATACAAAAAAATCTCTAGTCAAAACTAGAGCTATTTACCATACTTTTTACTTTTTTGATAACTTTTAACCACATTATAATCACTATATTTTTTATATTTATTCTTTACTAACATATAATCATCTTTTCCCTTACCAAGTATTAAAACTATATCATTATCTAAAGCCTCATCTAAAGCCTTTTTAATTGCTTTTTTCCTGTTTTTTATATAACAATAATTATTACTCTTAATATCCACTACCATATCATTATAAATATCAAAAGGATTTTCATACCTAGGATCATCCATTGTAAAATATACATAATCAGAATATGCACAAACTAATTGTCCTATTGTACTTCTTTTACTTTTATCCCTACCACCAGCACATCCAACAATAGTAATAATTCTTCCCCTCTTTCTTTGATAAAATAAATTCAATATTTCATAAGTTGCCTTAATAGTATGAGCATAATCAATTACTACATCAAACTTTTCAAACTTTACTAGATTCATTCTTCCATCAATTGGTTTCATTTCATTTATCAAAGGAATAATTTTATAAATATCAATATTCAAAGTATTAAGTAAAGCAATTACAGATACCAAATTATATACATTAAAAATACCTAAATAAGGACTTTTAATTTCGTATATTTTATTCTTATATTTTAATTTAAAATTAGTAAAATTATCTATTCTTTTAATATCATAAAAATGATAACTAGAATTTTTATTTAAACCATAAGTAATATATTTTCTACAAACCTTTCTAAACTTATTAAAATATCTATCATCTCTATTTAAAATACTAATTCCTTTTGTTTGTCTAAATAATTTTAACTTAGAATCTAAATAATTTTTAAAACTTTTATGAACATTTAAATGATCTAATGTAATATTAGTAAATATACTACGATTAAATTCTATATTATGACACCTATTATGTAATAAACCCTCACTTGAAGCCTCCATCACTATAAATTTAATATTATTTTCTTTACAAATATTAAAATAATTAAACAACTCACATAAATCAGGAGTAGTATTCTTTGTCTTAATTACCTTATTCTTATACTTAAACCCATTAGTGCCGATATAAGCAGTATCGTAAAAACAATTAAGAAGTTGATAAACCATCTCTGCTACAGTAGTTTTACCATCAGTTCCAGTAATACCAATCAAAACAATATTAGAAAGTGGTTTTTTATAAAAATCATTATAAATTTGATAATAAGTATCATTAGTATTACCAACCTTAATAGCAGGAACACTCAAACCATATAAATCCTTATCAATTATAACAGCACTAGCTTTTCTTTTAATAGCGTCATTTATATAATCATGTTTATCGCTAAAAGAATCATGTGTACATATAAACAAATCATTTTTATTTATATTTTTAGAATTATTTTTTATAAACATATTACATCATATACATACTTGATTGGTATCCATTATAATTATTATTATCATAATTACTAACATTAAGTTTCTTTTCCAAAACCTTAACTCTTTTTTCTAAATCATTAATCCTATTTTCTAATTCACTTAATTTTGAATTATTATTAAACATATTATCAGGACACATCATTCCTTGATTCAAGCCTTGGTATGGCATATTAAATGGCATTTGATTAAACATTATAAATCCCCCTTTTTTCAATATTATTATATGCAACTATTTATTTTATGTCTCTCTTATAGTATAATTACTAAAGGTGGTAAAATGAGACAAAGAAATGTAAAAAACAAAAAAGAAATATTAGACGGATCAAAAAACGTTTTAAAAATAAATAACAAAATTAATTGGAATGAAGAATTTAATAATAAAAATCCTATTCATTTAGAAATAGGTACAGGAAAATGTCAATTTATTATTGAAATGGCCAAAAAATATAAAAACATCAATTTTATTGGTATTGAAAGAATAGATAGTGTTTTAGCAATGGGTATTAAAAATATTGAAGAATATATCCCTAATCTAAGACTAATTAACTATGACGCTAACAAAATAGATGAACTATTTAATAAAGAAATAGAATGCTTATATTTAAACTTTTCAGATCCATGGCCAAAAAAAAGACATGCCAAAAGAAGATTAACATCTTTAGAATTTCTAAAAAAATATGATAAAATATTTAAAGATACAAAATGTATTATACAAAAAACAGACAATCAAAATCTCTTTGAATCATCAATAATATCATTAACAAAATATGGATATTACATAGATGAAATAACATTAGATTTGCATAATTTAGAAAATAATGATAATATAAAAACAGAATATGAAAATAAATTTTCAGAAAAAGGATGTAAAATATACAGACTAAAAGCAATAAAAAAGTAAAAAAATAATACAATCAACAAATAGTTTGATATAATAGAGGTGGGTATGAAAAAAATAATAACCATAATACTTTTATTATTAGTAATAACAGGTTGTGTAAATATGAACAATCTTTCAGCAGATGATGCCATTGACATGGTATTTAATGAAAAAATTGCTAAAGCAAACACAGCAATGGAAGGCTATAAAATATATTTACCAAAATCAATGACAATTCATAAAGATAAAAAAAGTAACAATGTTATTTATTCTAATAATGAAAAATATTATTTATATGTTGACTTAATAAGTTACTATAATAAAACAAATAATGAATATGAAGACAATCAAAATACGTCAATATATTCCAAACAACTAGATTATAATAAGAAAAAAGGTTATATAACAGTAACAGAAAAAGATCAATCATACTTTGTAGAAGTAGTGTATAACTATGGAAAAATAGAAGTAATAACAAACAACTATGAAAAAGCAATAACTAAATCATTAATAATACTTAGAAGTATAAAATTCAATGATAAAGTAATAGAAAGCTTAATAGGTAATAATAAATTAAGTTATGATGAAGAAGAATTTAATTTAGAAGGACCAAATGTACAGACTGATAACTTCTTAAAATATGAAGAAAATGATATATATGAAGATGTTGATAATGAATTACCAGATGAAGATATTATTGATATAAAAGATAATCAATAGAGGTGGAAAAATGAAACTTTTAGATAAAATAAAAAATGCTTTGTTTGAAGAAAGCGAAGAAGAAGAAATTGCAAAAAAGGTAAATGTTGAAAAAACAGTTGAACCAAAAAGATATAAAAAATTTGAACACTTAGAAGAACCAGAAGAAATAGAAGAAGACAAAGAGCCTGAAATAAAAGCTCCTGTAATTTTTGAAGATGATGACTTTGTAGTAGAAAGAAAAAGACCAGAACAACAAATTCCAACAATTGAAGAAGAAAAACCAAGACCATATGGTATCAAAAAAGAAGAGCTAACAAAGAAAACCAAAAGTTTATATGGAGGATATGAAGAAAAATCAAAAGAAAAATTCAAACCATCTCCAATAATATCACCTGTATATGGACTTCTTGAAAAAAATTACAAAATATCATCAAATGACAAAACTATAGAATACGAAAAAGATACAATAATTTATCCAGAAGAAAAAATAAAAATAGATTTAGATAGTGTTAGAGAAAAAGCGTATGGCATAAAAGAAGAACCAAAGAAAGAAATAGAAAAAGAAGAAGAACCATTGCTATACGAAATGAATGATGATACTAAACCAGGAATTGATAAAGTAACTATTGGAGATGCTGAAGAATACTTTAATGATTTAGGTTTAGAATATAATGTCGACTATAAAGATAACGCCAAAGAAAAAATGACAAGATTAAATAAAAACAAAGAATTATCTGAAATGGTCGAAGAAGAAATAAAAGAAGATGAAAAAATATCTGAAGAAATAAAGAAAAAAAGCTCAAGAAAAACAAAAATAGTAGAACCAGAACAAACTGAAGATGACGAAATAACACCTACAGAAGAAGCAGAAGAAAAAAATTTATATGATTTAATCGATATGATGTACGATAGTAAGGAGTGATAAAATGACAGGTTATAATGATGTTTTATTAACAATTTTATTAGTGCTATGTTCTGTTTTAGTAATATTTTTAATAATTGTTTGCATAAAATTGTTATATACTGCGGACAAATTAAACATAATATTAACAGATGTAGAAAAGAAATTGAAAAGTGTTAACAGTATATTTGGTGTAATTGATACTGTAACTGACGCATTATCAACAATGAGTGATGCCGTTATTTCAAAAGTCTTAAGCTTTTTCGAAAAAATTTTCAGAAAGAAAAAAAATAAAGAGGAGGAATTAGAAAATGAGTAAAAAAGGATTAGGGAAATTATTAGCAGGTGTAGGAATAGGAGTAGGATTAGGAGTTTTATTCGCACCAAACACAGGAGAGGAAACTAGAAAACAATTAAAAAAGAAATTTGATGAATTATTCAAAAAAGTAAAAGAAATAGATGTAAAAGAAGTACAAAAAGATATTGAAACAAAAATAAAAGACATTCAAGAAGAAATCTTAAGCTTAGATAAAGAAAAAGCTTTAGCAATTGCAAAAGCAAAATCAGAAGACATAAAAAATAAAATTGAAGATTTAGCAAAACTAGCAAAAGATAAAGCTACCCCAGTAGTAGAAGATGCAATTGAAGAATTAAGAAAAACTGCAATCAAAGCTACTAAAGAAGTATTAAAAAAATTAGAATCTGATAAAAAAAATAATAAATAATTGAATTAGATTTTAGAATATGATACTATTAAAAAGGTATAGTATCATATTTTTTTATGGAAAGAAGGAGTAAAAATGAAAAAGAAAACTAGCAAAAAAATAAGTAAAAATTTATCTTTAGCAGTAAAAATTTTATTCATATTATTAATTATTGAATCAATTATTTTAGTAGTAAAAATAATAAAAAATAACAATGAATCAGTACACTATACTATTACAAATGATTTAGTAACAAGTGGAAAAGAATATATAGCAGTAGGAATGTCTGATTTTAAAAATAGTAAACTAAATAAATATAAAAAACCAGGATATATAAAACCAACAATATGGAAATTAAATAGTAAAAAACAACCAATTATAGAAGAAAAACTTGATATTGGATATAATGGTTATTACAACAGTATTATTAAAACTAATGATGGATATATAGCAGTAGGAGCTATAGAAATGAGTAAAAAACAACATGAGGAAAAATCAAGTGAAGCTATAATTGTAAAATATGATAGAAACCTAAATGTTAAATGGAGAAAGAATTTAAGTATTTTAGATGTAAACGAATTTATATCAGTAAAAAAAGATAGTAACAATAATTACATAGTAGTAGGTAAGAGTTTATATGCAGATGGTTATATAGGAAATCATGAAACAGGAGGAGCTATTCTTCTAAGATACGATAAAGATGGTAATGAAACTTTAAGAGTAAACTATGGTGGTCCACAAAAAGGACAATTTAATAATTTAATAATAGAACAAGATGGTTATGTAGTAGTGGGAGTATATTCTACAAATACAGGTGTAATAAAAAAATATGATAAAGACGGTAATGAAATGTGGCATTCATACTATGGATTAACAGATTCTAAAGGTATTACTTCAATTACAAAAGATGAAGATAAGTACTATGTAACAGCTACAAAGTTAGAATCAAAAGAAAATAAAAAATATGAAGCATCAATAATATCATATGATTTAAATGGAAATAGAATAGATGAGATCACATATAAAAAAGAAGAAGTAACAAGATTTGAAGATATAAAAGTTGTGAATAATCAAATTATTGCAGTAGGAATAACAGTAACAGATGTAAAAAATAATCCTAAAAACTCAGGTATAATTGTTACATATGATAAAGATTTAAATTATATAAAAGAAGATATTACTAAAGGAGAAAACAACGTAACATTCAACAAAATATATAAAGATTTTGTAATAGGTAATACAAACTCAAAATTAAAAGAATATAAAACAAACAACCACGATTACTTAACAATATATAAAGACATAAAAAAAGATTGATTCATCAATCTTTTTTAATATTAAGTAAAATTGGTAAAACAATAGGCTTTCTACCAGTAGATTCTTTTATAAAGCTAGATATATCTTTAGATAAATCTAATTTAATCGTAGAATAATTAATATCTTTATCTTTTAATTTCTTAGTAATAATAGTATTAGCTAAGTTTTCAATCTTATTAATCAATTCTTCATTTTCATTAATTAAAATAAAGCCTCTTGTTGTAACCATTGGTCTAGCAAGTAATTTTCTACTTTCCATATTTACATTAACAATAATAACTAAAATACCATCATTAGCCATTATCTTTCTATCATTAAGTACAGCTCCAGAAACTCCTCCGATTCTATTACCATCAACATAAGTTTCATTAACTTCAATAGAACCAATATTTTTAACAGTACCATGATCCATCTCTAAGACATCACCATTATCTAAAACAAAAGTATTTTCCTTTTCTATATCACATAAAACAGCAATCTCAGCATGTCTTTTTAACATTCTATACTCACCATGTATAGGCATAATATACTTTGGTCTTATCAAACGTATCATAAGTTTTAATTCTTCTGTCATACCATGACCTGAAGCATGAATATCACTATCATTATAAGTAGTATAAACTTTTACACCATTTAAATATAACTTATTAATAGTTCTAGCAATAGCATTAGCGTTACCAGGAATAGCAGAAGAAGAAAAGATAACTATATCATCTGGTCTAAGTGAAATTTGTTTATGAACTCCATCAGCAATTCTTGATAAAGCTGCTAATGGTTCACCTTGAGTACCAGTACATAATAAAGCAATTTCTCCTGGTTTCATAGTATTAGCAACTTCAGGAGTAACAAACATTCCCTTAGCGTCAATATATCCACCTTCCATAGAAATATTAATATTATTTTCCATACTTCTACCAAAGATACATATCTTTCTATTAAACTTTTTACATGTCTCGATAATATGTTTTAATCTATAAATATTTGAAGCAAAAGTAGCAATAATTAATCTACTACTTTGATGCTTATTAAATACTTCATTTAAAGCTTCATCAACTTTAGATTCTGATAAAGAAAATCCTTCATCTAAAACATTAGTACTTTCACTAAGTAGTAAAGTAACACCTTCTTTTCCAATATCACTAATTCTAGCAAAATCTGTTACAGGTCCAATTGGAGTTAAATCAAATTTAAAATCCCCTGTCTCAACAATATTTCCATCAGGTGTTTTAATATAAATACCATGAGAATCTGGAACAGAGTGAGTAGTTCTAAAAAATGAAATTTCAAAATACTTATATTTTAATTTATCATCACTTTTATAAGGTTTTAATCCTTTATATTGAATATTTCTTTCCTCTAATTTTTTCTTAATTAAAGCATATGCCTGATTAGGGGCAAAAATAGTAGGTATATTAACATATTGTAACAAAAAAGGTATAGCGCCAATATGATCTTCATGACCATGAGTAATAACAAGTGTTTTAATCTTACTTTCATTTTCCTTTAAAAATTGAAAATCCGGTAAAACATAATCAATACCTCTAAGTTCTTCTTCTGGAAAAATAACACCAGCATCAATGATAACAATTTCATCATTATGCATAACACAATACATGTTTTTTCCTACTTCTCCTAAACCACCTAATGCTAAGACATAAGTCTTATCTGGTTTAAACATTTTAATATCTCCTTTCAAATAAAATTTATAAAAGAATCAACCTTAAAAAATTATACTACAAAAAATATAATTTGTCCATAAACAAAAAAAGATTTATAATTTAATCTTTTTTTTCTTATAAATAATTGCAATAAATAAAATAATAAGAAAGCCAATTATAATCAATGCCATACCATCTTTATTTTGTTCATTAATAACAGCCTTTGTATCATCATCATATCTATTATCTAATAAATAAAACATATATACTCCTATAATAAAGTATATTATTATTCTAATATCTTATTCTAGATCTATTCGTTTTTTTAACAAATTTCTTTTGTAAATCATCCAAAACAAACATATCATTAGTCATAAGAAAATAAATACTTCCATTAATTTGTTTTGAATTACTATTAATAATTTGATCTGCTAAAATAGTATATAATTCTTTATTATCATCAGAAATAAATCTACTATTTACCTCGTTAAAAAACTTATCAGTTTCTTTAACTCTACCATTCATTTTAGCATAATACTTAGTAAAAACATTATCCATAAAAAATAATTTATTATTACCATATAAAATAGAAGAATTATTGTAAATATTAACAAAACCATTTAAAAACATACCATTACTTGGATCATATGAAAACTTACCATCTTCAGAAACAATACCAACCATTACATGAGAAGCATCACTATTTTTTTTATAACTACCAACAACTGTACAAGCATTATATCCCATAGCATTTAAAACATCACATAAAAAACCTGCTTTATTTCTACAAACACCCATACCAGCTGCCACAACAGAACCAGCAACAATTGGATCCAAAACGTTATTTTCTTTACTTATAACATCATCAAATTTCCTTATGCAAGACAACTTTCCAATATTTAATAACTTATAAAATACACTACAAACAATCGCTGGATCAGTAATATCAAGTAACAAAAACATAGTAGCAAGTTTATCAACATATATATTATAAAGTCTTTGTAAATCTTTAAACTCTTTACTTCTTCTATCAAATTTCAAAGAAAGTAAAGTCAAATAATATTTCAAATTCATGATAACCCCCTAAGAAAGTGAACATATTATATCACAATTAATAAAAAAAATCAATTTTTGCTAATTACTAACAAAAAAGCAATAATTGATTTAAAAAACCCTAAAGTAAAAATATTAATTATAGTAAATAAAACAGCATTAGAAGACAACTTCTCATAAACACCATGATAAATTAAAATATCCAAAACATACTTAATAATTAATAATATAAAAATAAAGAAATATAAATATACAACATAATCTGAAATAAATAAACTAAGTACAAATAAAATAAGAATTATAATACTAACTATAAATAAAGCTATAGATTCTTTTTTCTTATTAGAAAACTTACCCATTATTAACTTATTATAAAACATAATCCAAGAAGTAATAGGGTATTTATAACCATTATTTTTAGAAATCTTATATAAAAATATAGACTCAAATAAATAATTAACTAAAACATAAAAAATACTTATAACTATAAAAACAACATTCAACAAATAAATAGAAACTAAAGCTCCAATTAATACTAATACACTTAAAGCACCCATAAAATCACCTCATTAGAAGTATATCACTTATAATAAAAATAATAAATAGTATTGAAAAAATAATAGAACAAAAGTATAATTAGTATGAAAAGTATAACCAAGGAGAAATTATGGATAAAAATAAATTTGTAGGAATAAGTAGAGTAGGAGAAAAAGGTCAAATTGTAATTCCTAAAGAAGTAAGAGATATGTTTGATATAAAAAAAGGAGACTCATTTATAGTTTTATGTGATAAAAAGAAAGGAATAGCACTTGTAAAATCAGAAGTGATCGAAGATAATTTTGATAATCTATATAAGGAGAATAACTAATATGAATGCTATTGAAATAACCAATTTAACCAAAAAATATAAAAATATAACAGCAGTAAATAATGTAACATTAAATATCGAAGAAAATAAACTTATTTCAATTTTAGGTACCAATGGTGCTGGTAAAACAACCATTATAAAAATACTATCAACATTAATAGAAAAAACCTCAGGTAATATAAAAGTATTTAATATGGATATAGAAAAAGACAAAATGAAAATTAAAGAAATAATAAATATATCCCCACAAGAAACTGCCATAGCGCAAAACTTAACAGTAATAGAAAACTTATACTTTATGGCAGGAATATATCAAATAAAAAATAAAGAAGAAAAAATCAATCAATTAATAAAAACATTCAACTTAAAAGAAATCTTAAAACAAAAAGCAAGTACTTTGTCAGGAGGATGGCAAAGAAAATTATCAATTGCTCTAGCTTTAATAAATAATCCTAAAATACTATTTCTAGATGAACCAACTCTAGGATTAGATGTAATTGCCAGGAAAGAATTATGGAATATAATAGAAAATTTAAAAAAAGAAAAAACCATAATCTTAACAACTCATTATATGGAAGAATCCTACAGACTATCAGATAAAATAGCAATTATGAACAAAGGTAAACTTTTAGAAGTAGATAAACCATCTAAAATAATAGAAAAAACAAAAACAAATAATTTTGAAGATGCCTTCTTAAAAGTAATAGAAAAAGGAGAATAAAATGAGAACAATAACATTTGCTAAAAGAAATCTAAAAGAAATAATAAGAGATCCTCTAAGTATAATATTCATAAGTCTATTACCATTATTTTTACTATTTATATTTCAACAATTTAACATTCCGAGTGATTCCTACAAATTAGAAAACTTTACTCCTGGAATAATAATATTTAGTTTATCATTTATAACTATGTTTACATCCTTACTAGTATCAAAAGATAGAACAACATCACTATTAATAAGATTAAAGGTAAGTCCGATGAGACCAACTGAATACATAATAGGATATACCTTATCAATAATACCAATTATAATCTGCCAAGATATTTTATTAATACTTTCAGCGTGTTTACTAGGACTAAAATTCACAGGCTTCTTACTCCTAGCAATTCCTGTATCAATTATAATATCATTATTTTTTATAAACTGTGGAATATTAATAGGAACACTATTTAGTGAAAAAGCTTCATCTGGTATATCAAGTATAATAATACAACTATTATGTTTTACAAGTGAACTATACTTTCCAAAAGAAGTATTAGGTAAAACCTTTGCCACAATATGCAAGTATCTTCCATTTTATAATGCCTTAAATATAATAAAAAGAATAATGAATAATAATCCTCTAAATCTAAAAGAAATAATTATATACTTAATATATACTATTATAAGTATAATTATAGTAATAATAATCTTTAATAAAGAAAATAAAAAAAGAGGTAAACATGAATAAAATACTAATAAGTGATTATGATAATACATTTTATATAAATGATAAAGATATAGAAGTAAACAAACAATACTTAAAAGAATACTTAAAAAATAAAAATAAGTTTATCATAGCAACTGGTAGAAGTTTTGATGATTTAATAAAAGAACAAGAAAAATATAATTTTTCCTACAATTACGCTATATTAAATCATGGTGCAACAATAATAGATAATAATAAAAATATAATAGAAAATATTAATATAGAAAAATCTATTCTAAAAAAATTAAAAGAAACACTTAGACTTAAAGAAAGTGAAAAATACTTTTGCTGTAATAAAAAAGAAAGTAGATTACCATTTAATAATAATATAAGTAAAATTAATATAAAATATAAAGATAAACAAACAATAAAAAAAGTAATAAAAGAACTAAATGAAAACTATAAAAACTATATAAATGTATATTATATTTCAACCAATTGTATAGAAATAATATCAAACAAAGCAAGTAAAATTAATGCTATAAAAAAATTAACAACAGAAGATAATAAAGAAAATATCTATACAATCGGAGACTCATATAGTGATATTGAAATGATAAAAGAATACAATGGATATCGTATGTCTAATTGTATTGAAGAACTAAAAGAAATAACAAATAATCATGTAGATAGTGTCTCAGAACTTATAAAAATACTTAATTAAAAAAGAACCACTTGGTTCTTTTTTTACTTATATTCATTTTTTATAAACTTAACCAAATCAAAGGCTGAACAATCATTTATATATTTCTTTTGATTATTAATAATACTATTTTGTAAATTTTCATCATCTAATAACAAATTAACATTCTTAAGAATATCATCTTTATTATTACAAATAATATTCATACCTCTCTCATTAAAAAACTTAGTATTATAAGTTTCAATACCAGGTATAGGAAAAATATGTAATAAAGGTTTTCTTAAAGAAGCAATCTCAGTAGAAGATAAACCACCTGGTTTAGATAAAACAATATCACTAGAATAAATCAAATCATTTATATTATTAACAAATCCTAGTATTACTAAATTATCATTACTTATTTTCATTAAATCATCATAAAGTTCCTTATTAGAACCACAAACCACAACAACCTTAGTATCCTTTATTTGTAACAAATCATTAAGTATACCACCAATATTACCAAATCCCATACTACCAAGCATAACCAATATAACTTTTTCATTCTTAATACCTAATTTTTCTTTTATATTCTTAGCATTTTTAATAAAATTAGAAGAAACAGGTATACCAGTAGATAACAATTTATTATTATCAATACCTCTTTTATTAAAACTTTCCTCTAATCCCTTTTGAATAATAAAATAATCAGGAATAGCTTCTTCAATAAAAGGACAAGGTTCATAATCAGTTGCAACAAATAAAAAATTAACTCTCTTTATCTTTTCATCATTATTTATATTAGTAAGACACAATGCTGGAAATAAATGAGTAGTAATAACTAAATCAAAATCATTATCTTTAATATAATCATATAATTTTTTCTTATGAATCTTATTTATTAAATATACAGGACTTTTAATCTTAGTTCTACTATATAATTCTCCCATCTTATAAATATTCTTAAAAATCTTTCCATCTTTTCCTAAAGACTTTAAATATATTTTAGAAGATAAATCTTTAGCCTTTTCATTAACAATATCAAAAAAATCCATAAAACAACAACTTATATTATTACTTTTAAGCTCTTCTTCAATATATCTTCCACAAGAATTATGACCCCCTCCAGTAGAACACGATAATATTAAAACTTTCATAATACCTCCTTCATAGCTTTATAAGTTCTATTTCTTAAATCCTCAATTCTATCATAATAATTTAACTCTTTATTAGGATACAAAGGATCTAAAATAACAGCACTTATATTCTTTTTTCTAAATAGCCTTACCAAACCCTTACTTTCCTCAAAAACAAATCTAATAGGTTGAACAAAACTATCAGCATCAACTGCCATCTTAAAAGCTCCATATTTAAACTCTCTAATACCAGTATAATATGGCCACATAGAACCTTCTGGATACATATGAACATGTTCATTACTTTTTAAAGCCATATTAACTTCACAAAAAAACTCTTTCTTTTTATCCTTATCACTTGGTATAGGAAAAGCCCCTAAAATTCTTATTAAATGTTTTATAAAAGGTATCTTAAAATTTCTCTCAATAGTAGGGTAATAAACATTATATGGAAAATAAATAAGACCAATCATAGTACAATCCATAGGGTGAATATGATTACTTATAGAAACAACTCCCATCTTAGAAACAATTTTATCTTTATTAACAATCTTATATCCAAACAACACTTTATTTAAAAAAACTAGAATAGGACGAATAATAAATAAAACAATCTTAGAAACAAACTTAAATAAAAAATCATTTTTTATATACTTATATTCATCATCAATTTCAAAATCTAATGGTTCCCACATATGAAATACATGTTCATCACTAGCTAAATTATCATAATCATACTTCTTCATACTATCACCGACAATGAAAATTATAACATACAAATAATTAAAATCAAAACCAAAAAACCAATAATAAACAAAACAACAAAAAATGTCTAAAAAAGCTATTTAGTATCCTTAATTATGCTCATATAATACCACAAAATCCCCATTTTTTCAAGACTTGTAAAATAAACTATTACTTTTCTAGTGTTTTTTTAAATCATATGTTATAATAAAACTCAAATTTAAGGGGGATTCTATATGCCAAGTAAAAATAATATAAAACTCTTATTATCAAATATGACAAATGACATGAATTCTAATGTAAAAAAGATCAAAAATGTATTTAAAAGTCTAGATTATAAAGATGAAGATAATCAATCTATATTACATATTTTAGCAGATGATAAATATGATGAAGAAAAATGTTTTCTTGCTATTAAATCATTATTACAAAAAGGCTTAAGTCCTAATTTAGAAGCAGATTATAATTATAATTTTATTCAAACTGCCTTATATACTGGATATAGTGAAAAATTCATTTTAAATATTATTAATGAAGCATTAAAATATAATTTAAATATTAACCATGTTGATAGCGATAAAGATACTATTATGCATACTGCAATATACAGTGATGATTATTTGGATGAAATTGAAGGAATTTATGATCTCTTATGTTCTAATGGTTATGATAGTACTAAAGTTTGTTGCGAAGGAAGAAATTTATTAGAAGCTATGATTTTTCAAAAACAATATTCTAAAAAACAAATAGAAAGTTTTAGAAAAAAATTTGAAGTTAGGTATTCTAATATACTAAAAAATAATCAACCTAAAAAAATTAACGTACAAGTAAATCCCGTTGTTACCGTGAATAAAACACTATCTGATAAATATATTTTAGAACTTGAAAAATATGGAACGGTATTAAATAAAAAAAATTATATATCATCCCCAACTATTGGAAGAGAAAAAGAATTAAAAAATCTTATTGTTACTTTAGCTCAAGATAAAAAAAGCCCATTAATAGTGGGAGAATCAGGCGTTGGTAAAACTGCACTAGTAGATGAACTTGCCTATAGGATAAAAACAAAACAAGTACCTAAGTTTTTACAAGATAAAATAATTCTAGAGATTAATCCAAGTGATATAGTTGCAGGATGTAAATATGTTGGAATGTTTGAAAATAACATGACTAAATTAATGGAATTATGTAAAAAATTAGATGTAATAGTATTTATTGATGAAATCCATACAATATATGGTATTGGTGCAACAGAAAGTCAAAATAACGATATGGCATCTATGTTAAAATATTATATAGATAGATCTAGTTTAAAAGTAATTGGTACAACAACTGATGAAGAATATCAAAATTTCTTTAGTAATAATTCCTTGAAAAGAAGATTTGAAAAAGTAACTGTAAAAGAACCTACTGAGGATATTTTATATCAAATAGTCGATAAAGTAATTGAAGATTATATGAAAAATAGAATATCTTTTGAAAACGAAAATATAAAAAGTATGATAATAGATATTATATTAAACGCTACTGAAAAAAGTAATAGAATATATAACGATGTTGTTAATAATCCCGATCTAGCTATATCTATTATTGACAAAGCATTTGCCTTTGCAAGATTTTATGATAGTGAATTTATTACAGCAGAACACTTTATTGAAGGATTTGAATATTGTGATAGAATCTATGAATTTGCAAGAAAGCAGGCAATAACAAATTTAAAAAATCTAGATACAAGTATATCTAATCCAGTACAAAGAGTATTAAAAATAGATTTCAATAAATTTAGAAAATAGAAAACAAAGGAGGAAAATAATATCATGCCAGAATTAACCATTGAAGAAACCAAGCAATTACTTGAACAAATCAAAAAAAATTCAACATGGATTTTATTAAATGTTAGTAAAGAAAATGAAGAAAAAGCACTTAAAGACTGCAATGAATACATTAAAACTGGTAATAAAGATATTAATAATATGATTCCTCTTTCTATCTATTATATTATTAGTAAATTAACAGAAGAAAAACAAATAACATTTTTAAAAGAAAACTTTAAATATATTAAAGAACATGATGAAGAAATATTTTTATATACAATGACTTCTCCTGCCTCTTTATCATATTTTCTTTCTTATAACGTACTAAAAGAATTAAGAAATTTTGATGTTGATATATTTAAAAAAATTATAAGTAACAATCCCGAAAATCTATTTCATGGATTTAGCCAGCAAGATTACTATAGTTTTTATACTGAGTTTCATAGCGAATTAATGGATTTAGAAGATAGAGAATTTATTAATGGGTTAGATTTTCATAATAGGTTTTGTTATGATAATACTAATATAGATAATATAGATAATGTTTTAAAATTACAAAAACTCTACAATAAAGAATTTATGGATTATCTTTTAGATAAATACATAGATAAAATTAACAATTTCAAACCAAGACATCTTTTAATATTTATAAGTTATATTGAAGATATAGAAACATATAAAGAATTTGTAAATAATCATTATGATAAATTAAATATGGCTTTAAGTGAAATTGATGAATATAGTTTAGAAGTTTATCTAAGTGAAACAAATGAAACAAAACAAGAAATTCTAATATTTAATTTTTTAAAAACCAAAATTAAAAAACAAAATATAAAGAAAATAATATATAATATTAATCCCAATATAATTATAAATTTATATAATCAAAATA
Organism: uncultured Bacilli bacterium; assembly: GCA_934098525.1. Lineage (GTDB taxonomy): Bacteria > Bacillota_I > Bacilli_A > RF39 > UBA660 > CAKONZ01. Next base: position 126,004 of record CAKONZ010000004.1, read on the forward strand.
AAGAAATATTCGATGTATTAACTATAAATGATTGGATTAATGTCTGCTCTAAACCAAAAACCTTTAATGATGATTTTAAAAATATATTAGATACTTTTGAAATAGATAATATAGAAAAAATATTTGATATAAGACTTAATAATTGGTCTAAAATTGATGTATCAGCACTTGGATATATTGAAACAAAATATAGAAATAATATAAAACCAAAAGGTGTATTAAAAGAAATAGATGAAACAACTTCAATCTTTTCAAAAAAATATTTAGATAATTTAAGTGAACTAAAAAAAATGTTTAAAGAAAATAACATTTCAAAAAATGATAGAAGATATAAACAACACTTATCTAATTTCATATTATTTTTAAAAACCAAAAAAATTATAAATAATATTGAAGGAAACAATTTCAAAGAAATAGAAAAACTATTTTATAAAATTGTTATGGGAAAACCAATTGCAATATTATATCAATTATCTAGTATTGAAGAAATAACTATATTTAATAGATTAGGTAAAATTAATTTTAAAGTAGATGATTTTACAGTAGAACAATTAAAAAATTATAATGTTAAACAACATAAACAATTATGTAAGAAATTTAAAAACAACAATTGGTATTTTAGTTATAAACAGTTGATCTTAAAATTAATGTTTATAGTTGGTTTTAATAATGCAAAATCTCTATTAGAAATAGATGATACATTACCTGTATTAGAACATTTAGTAGGTAATGTTAATGTTAAAAATGTTTTTTTAGATGAAAAACATAATCCAATAATAAATACTAAGTTAATGAATTTGTTATTTAGTGACAAAGAACATTCTAAAATAAAAGAAATGTTATCTAACAAAGATAATGATTTATATAAATACTTTCCAAGAATATTTAATGAGTGGAAAACAATTGTCATAAATAACAAAGATAAATCACTAAAAACAATAATAGATTTCTTAAAAAGTGATGAAATATCATTATCACCTAAATATTATCGTTTAGAAGGATTATTCAAATTTATTGGATGCAGTAATAAAAATGTGAATGAAACCTTATTATTACACAATCAAATGCTAAATAGAATAAGTTCAACAATACCAAGAATTAAAGGTACTAAAAATGAATATTCTTATGAAATATTAAGATTAGATGATACAAAAGCCTTAATTATAGGTAATAAAACAGATTGTTGCTTTACTGTATTAGGTCATGGCTATTCTTGTTTAAAACATTCTTTAACAAATAATAATGGTAGAATATTAGTAGTAAAAAAAGATAACGAAATTTTAGCACATAGTTGGATATGGAGAAATGGAGATTTATTATGTTTAGATAATATTGAAATTTCTAAAAAGATAAACTCAGTAGATTTCTTTGATATATATCTACAAATTGCAGATGAATTAATAAAAACTTCATATCAATCAGAAGGAATAGAAAATTGTATTAAAAATATAACTATTGGATTTACAAACTTTGATAAAGAAATAAAAGGTATCAAAGAATATCCTTGCTTAATATCAAAAACTTGTAATTTTGAATATAAAGATTTTAAAAATAGATTAGGAAAAAATAGAAAATTTGTTGATAATTTACCACAACCCCTTGAATATGTTGGATATTCTGATTCAAAGGATGTACAATATTTAATCAAAGGAAATGGTATATTTAATTTAGGTCAAAGTTATTTTACATACCAAGATGAAAGAAAAGATATTATGCATTATTTAGAGGATGAATCTTATAAAGAAAATTATATAGAAACTATGAATAAGAAAGTTAATGCTTTAAGATATATAAAAGCAGAACAAAATAATACTTTAGAGTCATTTAAAGTAATAGATGTAAAAGATTTAAAAGAGGTTTATTGTAATGATGACTGGTATATTATAAATTATACCAATGAAGATATCGAAACATTTAATAATTCTTTAGATGAAAGAGCTAATACCGAAATAAATCAACTTTATTTAAAACATCCAAAAACTTTAAAAAGAGTAATCAATAAAAATAAAAAAATCACACAAAAGTGTGAATAACTATCTAAATAAAACAATAAATAAATATAATAATATATACTTTTATAATCTTATTAAATTTTATCCAATAACCAATTTAATGATTTATTTGTAATTTTTGCAATTTCTATTATAAATAATGTTGATACTGTAGATTTTCCTGATTCATAAGCACTAATAACTGAATGTGTTGTATTTAATTTTGAAGCAAGTTTTTCCTGCGTGTAGTTAATGGATTTTCTTGCTTCTTTTATTTTTTTACCTAATTTAATCCTATCAATTTCTACTTTATTAAATTCAATATATTTGTCATTTGATAAATCCACTAAATAATCAATATTTATATTATACACATTTGATATTTTATTTAAATAATATAGTGGTATTGTATTTTTATTTATTTCCCACAATGAATATGCCGTTCTTGTACATCCTAAAACTTTCGAAATATCTTTTTGTGTTATTTCCAATTCTTCTCTTATATTTTTAATTTTTTCAGTATTCAAAATCATCACCTAAGAAAATTATTTCATTTTTGCTTCTAATTTCGACAAAATGCTATTCATAGCGACAAAAATATGATATAATTTACAAGAAAGGAGTTGAATATAATGGAGCAAAAGAGAAAAATAATATTACCAATTAAAGTTATTATTATCGGATGCATAATTGGGTTAGTAATCGCAGGTGTTGGATTATTTAAACAAATTGATTCTAAAAGAATTAATAAAGAAAGAGCTAATGCCGCATTAAAACAATCTCAAGCTGCAATAGATGCTGCAAATGCAAGATTAAAGGAAATTGAAGAAGAATATTATCCTTTAAAAGAACAATATGAAAAAAAACAACAAGAGTGTGATGCAATGGATATGAGAGATTCAGATTGGTTTGCAAAAAAATCTAAATGTCAAAGAGAATCAAGCGAATTAGAATCAAAAATGAGTTCTTTAGAGATGGAAGATATGGAAATTAAAAATAATGATTATACTGCTTACTACCAAAAAGTTGAACCAATGTCTTATCAAATATTTTATATAATTGGTGCATCAATTGCAGGTTTAGCTTTAATAGGAGCATTTATTATATACCTAGTTAAAGGTAAAAAAAGTTATTAATAATAAAAAAGTAATTGATAAATCTTTTACTTTTTAGAAAGGATGTTAAGAATGAATAATCAAAAATTATTGAGTGAAGAAAAGTATCAACAAAATAATGCAAAAGTAAAAAAAGTTGGTAAAATACTATTAACTATTGGAATTATTACATTAGTTATAAGCTTCATATTTATAATCATAGGATTTATGACTGCTGGTAATAGTGTTTCAAATGCAATTAATGATTTTAATTATATAGATCAAGATGCAGTAATTAATGAAGCCAAAGATGCTTTTAATAGTACAACAGATACAGCAAAGGGAATGTTTGGTAGTGTTGGTTTATTTGCTTTAGGTGGTTTTTTAAACTTTATTGGTTTTGCATTAACAATTGCAGGTGGTGTTGTAATGTTTATAGCACATAGAAGAGAAATAACAGCATATACTACCCAACAAGTTATGCCTGTTGCACAAGAAGGTATAGAAAAAATAACTCCAACAGTTGCAAATGCTGCAGGTTCAATTGCTCAAAGTATTAGTAAAGGTGTACAAGAAGGTAAAAACGAAGCAGGAAATAAGTAAGGAGGTAGTATTATGTTTAGAAATGATAGTAATTCTTCATTTGGGCATTCATCAATAAGTCATAATTCAGATGGTAAAACAAGTCATAACACGACAATAGGGCATACAACCATAAGCCATAATTCAGATGACTATGTTACACATACTTTTACAAATTAAAAAGAAGAGCAAAAATGCTCTTTTTTGACACTTATACTTATACATATAACATATTTATTAATTTTATTAGCTAAACAAAATTTAAATTTTTACTAAATTTGTAATTTTTCTTTCTAAAAATATTATTTATGAAATATCTATGAAAATATATAAAGTTTTCAAATTAAATGATATAATTTACTTAAAAATACAAACAAATTTCAGGAGGCTGATAAAATGAAAAAACCAATTATTGGGATAATAGGGAAGGTTCAACCACAATATGGAGAAGATATTTGGCATAGGATTGATGAAGTTGATGAATTAAGATATTTAGTTATAAAAAATGGTGGTATAGCCATAATGTTATTACCAACAGAAGAAACTTTAAAATTTAATGATAATGATATCAAAGACAATACAGTTTTAAGCACTGAAGAAAAAAATGAATTATACAGACAAATAGATTTATGTGATGGATTCATATTACAAGGTGGCTTATATAGTGCAAATTATGAAATAGAAATGGCAAAAAGAATTATAGAATTAGATAAACCACTTATTGGAATTTGTGCAGGCTTTAATAATATTTTAAGAGCATTAGGAACAGATGTAATTGAAGACAAAACAAAAAGTCATGATATATATAACAAAGATTATAGACATGAAATATCTATAATTAAAGGAACAAAATTATATGATTTAATAAACAAAGAAAAATACTATGTAAATAGTATTCACAGTATGATAGCGCCTCTTGAAAATGTTGAAAAGTATGCTAAAGTATCAGCCATATCATATGATAATTTAGTTGAATGCTTCGAATTAGATAATAAAAAATTCATAATGGGAATAAAATGGCATCCAGAACTAATGTTAGAAGATGAATTTCCAAATAAATTATTTAAAGAGTTTATTTCAAAATGTAACAATGAGATTTAACTAATACTAAATCACTTTATTGCAAAAGAAGAAACTGAAACAACGTTTAGATTATATGAAGAGTTTAGTGAAATGTATTAAAGACTAATGGATTCTTTAGAAACTTAAGATGAAATTGAACTATTTTATAAGATAAGAAAATAGGCTAAATGTTTAAAAAATTGTAAAAAATATCAAATTTAATTGTTAATGTGTTAAAACAATGTAGAGGTGTTAGAATGAAAAAATATAATGTAATAGTGGTTTTTGAAAAAGACTTAAATAGAACTTTAATGTGTAAAAGGACGAAAGAACCTTACAAAGGAATGTTTAATTTAGTTGGTGGAAAAATTGATAAAGAAAATGATGGATTAAATGAAGCGTATAGAGAATTGCGGGAAGAAACAAATATTAACTGTGGTGATATTTCCTTGATTCATTTTATGAATATTGAATATGTTACTATGGGTAAATCAATTGAAGTATATTATGGTATATTGAATAAAGATGTATGCTTAGTTGAAGAAGTTAATAAACTTGAATGGGTTGATATAAACGATAACTTTTTTGATGTGAATAAATATGCTGGAGAAGGTAATATAGGACACATAATTGAGGAGATAAAAATCGAGTTGAATAATAAAAACATTAATTTATAACTTTTGATTTTGTTTCATATTTAATTTCAACAGGATATGTGATAAGCACCTCTAATAAGTTAAAACCCTTACTTCATAAGGCTTAACACTTATTTAAAGAGGTGTAAATCTATTTCCGCACTTGCGAAAATGAGTATAATGATATGCAAAAGATATGCATTTTATATTTAGTATACTTATTTAATAAGGAAAAAAATGATATGCACTTATATAAAAATAGGTGCTTTTTTCATATTAAAATTGCTTTAAATTCTTATTCTATGTTTTCATTTTTATTATTAATTTCTTTGTCATTTTCCAACAATAAAATAGAGTGTTTTTCTTTAATAACTTTTGGTAAGAATTCCTTTATAGTTTCTTTATCATTATTAAAATACTCCATTAATTGTGGTAGTAAATATTTAAAAAAATAATTCATTTATATATCCCCCCCCTTATATTCTTTGAATTAAAAAAATTGAAGTATTAATTTATCCTCAATTTCTAATATAGTAAATTAGTTTTATTAAACTTAATTATATGACCGTTTACAAATCTAATACTTAAATTTTTAAAACTAGTTTTAATTTTTATTTTATCTATTACTTCACAAGGAAAAGTTAAAGTTTCTATGGTCGTTTTCATAACAATTTATCCATCCTTTACAATGAAAAAAGCCCATAATATCAAATACTATGAACTTATTTATGTATTTATAGAATTCTATATACTTGCCAAACTAGAGACGGGGAAAGTATAAAAAAACTCACACACTAGTATTTAAGTGTGCGAGTATTAACCTCAATGGAGCCATAAAGGTTGAAGTCGGACAACCTTTAATTATCTAAACTATAGGTAATAATAAACTACTAACTGATATAAGTATACCATGAAAATCCCTAAATTTAGCAAAAAATAGATAATAATTATTAAGCAGGATAAAGAGAATGATAGCACTAGTATATTTAATGTCCTATAAATAAAGACTTTATAGTGCTATCATTTTTTATTTTGCACTTGCAAAATTGAGTTAAAATATGCAAGAACTCTACCATACTTTTTATTTATCCCTTTTGATTAAGGGTATTATGGAACTATAATTTATTTCCAACAGTTGGAATGTGTTTAGAAATATTGGATGACTCTTGGATGTTTTAAGTTTGTGATAAAATTTGCCAAAATAATGGTATAATCATATATAGAAGCGACAGATAAATAGTAATTTGAAAGTGAGATAATTTATGAAGAAATATATATTAAATCCTATTTCATTATTTTTTATAGGTGCTATTTTAGGAATAATAAGCAAATTATTGGATATACTTTTTGTTGGCAATTTATTTATGATGACACTTGGATATATGTTTTCAGATTTACCAATATGGGTACTATTAGGAATATTGATTTCGATATATAGTGATACAAGGAAAAAAGCAATGATAAATATATTTCCATTTTGTATAGGAATGCTAATTTCATACTATGTAACAGCAGAATTAACAAATGCAGTATATAGCTGGAATTTTATCAAAGGTTGGACAATATTTTCTTGTTTATCGCCTTTATTTGCTTATTTTACTTGGAAAACAAAAGAAGAAGGATTATTTGCCAAATTTATATCAATAGGACTTATTTTAGTAACAATTATTGGAAATTATATACTAGTTAGAACATTTACTATACCAGATTTAATAATAATACCTATAATCGTTTACTTCCTATTTATTAAAAAAGTTAAAAGATAAATTACAATTTATGGAGTTGATAATAAATGAATAAAGAAATATTATTATCCAATATAGGTAAAATTCATACTACCAAAATGGGTATTGATAGAATTAAGAGAAATCTTAAATTAGATACTAATGATGT
>CAKONZ010000005.1 GCA_934098525.1 uncultured Bacilli bacterium
AATGGGCCGCTCCGTTCGACTTGCATGTCTTAGGCATGCCGCCAGCGTTCATCCTGAGCCAGGATCAAACTCTCCAATAAAATTTATTTAAAAGTTTGATTTTTTATTATTTCCTAGCTATCTCAAAATTGACGTTTTGCTCAGTTTTCAAAGATCAAATCTTTTGTCATATCTTGTTGTTTTTTTCTTGGTTGCTTATACATTGTATCAAACTGTTTTATTAAAGTCAAGCACTTTTTTTAAATTTTTTAAATTATTTTTTTAAGTAACTATTCTTTCTCAGTTGACGTTTTATATCATACCAAATCAAAGATTTATTGTCAATAAAAATTTTTATTTTTTTTATTAATTTTATTGATTTTTTATCTCTTTTTCAGTTGACGTTTTATATCATACCAAATCGAAATTATATTGTCAACAAAAAAATTTATTTTTTTAACTTTTTCGATTTCTATATAGTATATGTATTATTTTAACTTTTATTTCATTATTTTTTCATTTTTTAAATTTATATATTTATAATAATATTTATTAATTTCTTCTTTATTAAATGGAAACTTTTTTTCTCTTACTATATCTATTAAGTTAGTTAATTCATTTTTTAATATTGTATCTATTTCTTGTGAATAGTTCATTATCTTTTTATGATATTGATATTCTCCCCTATCTAATATTTTAAATGAACCATCGGGAAATACTCTTAAATCTAAATCATAATCTATATATTTGATTGTTTTTTCTTCTATTACATATGGAGATGCAATATTACAATAATAATATATTCCATTTTGTTTTATTTGTCCTATTATATTAAACCATTTATTTTTTGAAAAAAACATAATTGCTGGTTCTTTTGTCTTCCATACTCTTCCATCTGATTCGGTTACTAGTGTTTTATTGTTTCCAAAGATTTCAAAATCATTAGCGCTACCTAAATAAACAGCTTCATCCCAGCTTCTATGAATTTTTTTATTATGCTTATAACTATGTATAGCTAATCTTTCACCTTCTTTTACATCCATTTCATCACTTCCTGAGTTTATTATATATCTTTTCATTAAAAAAAACAAATATTGCTATTTGTCTTTTAATACTGATATGGCCTTTTTTAATTGATTATCATCTTTGTCTTCTCCTGTTTTATAGTATTCTTCATTTAAATTTTCTATTATATCTGGTGTTATACCTTTTTCATCTATGCTGTTGCCTTTTGATGTTAACCAACTTTCTGTTGTATATTTTATCATACTACCATCTGAAAATTTATATGTTGTTTGAACTGTACCTTTTCCATATGTTTTTTCACCAATTAATGTTGCTTTGTATTCTTCTTGCAAAGCTGCTGCTAATACTTCAGAACCAGAGGCTGAGGAGTTATTTACTAAAACTACTATTGGATATTTTCTAGTTGAATTGGTGTTTGAATATATTTTTCTTATATTTTCTTTGTTTTTTATTTGGCATACTATTTGTTTTTTATTTAAAAATTGACTGGCAATGTTCACTGTTGAATCTAAATGACCACCTGTATTTGATCTTAGATCTATTATTAGGCTATCAATTTTTTGTTTTTCTAATTTTTTTAATTCTTCTTCGAATTGCTCATCTGTATTTAGAGCAAATATTGATATATATATGTATCCTATTTTTTTATTATTTTCTTCATATATTTTTGATGATACAGATGGAATTTCTACTATTCCTGTTGTTATTTTTGTTGTATATTCTTCTTTTTCTCTTTGCATTACTAAAGTTATTTCTTCTTTTTTTGATTTAATTAATTTTGATATTTCATCAATTGCCATATTTGTTACATCTTTATCATCAACTTTGATAAATTTATCATTTTCTTTAATTCCTGCTTTTTCTGCTGGAGAATTTTTGTAAACAACTCCAACTGTCGCTAAACCATCCTCATCTTTAAATATACTTGCCCCTATACCTTCAAAGGTACCATTTAATGTGGTGTTAAAGTTTTCAGCATTGGCTTCATTGAAATAAGATGTATGTTTATCTTTTAGTAAAGATAGCATTCCATTTATAGCAGCTTCTTTTAATTTTTCTTCATCTATATCTTTATAATAATCTGTTGTTATTTTTTTATATGTTTCTTCTATTTCATTTAGTTCATTATTTTTTTGTTCTGTTTGAAATGTTATTTTATTACTAGAAAAGAATATGTTTCCTAGAAATACTCCGAATATTATTCCCATACATACTATTAAAAACATTTCTGCTGAATTGAATTTTTCTTTTCCTAAATCCATGTTTTTTATTTTTATTTTAAATTTTTCTATTATTCTTTTCATACAACCACCATTTTATTATATTGTTATATTTTAATAATATCATATTTTTTTAATAAAAAAAAGAAGTTAATTAACTCCTTCTAAATATTTTACTATATTATCATATCCTTCTATATATTCAACGTTTTTACCAGATTCTATTTTAATTATAGTTGGACCTGTAATTTTTAATTCTTCTGCTTTAGAAGCTTCTTTATTAGATGTTTCTGACAATACTGATTTATTAAAGTTATTTAATAAGTTAACTTGATATATAGCAGATTTTTTATCTGTTATTTTATCGCTTAGATCTTCATCACTATCAAATTCATAGAATAATACATAGTATTCATTATCATTTTTATTAAATGTTTGACCAGCCATAATTTCATCATAATTAATGTCAGTTGTATTGTTTTTTAATGTATAGTTTTTATTAATTATATAAAATAACATTGTTGCTAATATAGCGATTATTAATATAGAAAAAATTATTTTTGATAAAGTAATAAGTTCTTTTTTTTCTGGATATTCTTCTTTTTTCTTTTGCTTATTTTTTTTAATATTTTTTTGTATATTTCTTTTTGACATCTTTCTCACCTATTAATATTTTAGTTTATTTTTATGGTTTTTTCAATAAAAAAAGTAAACTTCGTTTTGAAGATTACTTATTTTTCATTAATTGTCGCTACTACTCCAATTGATTTTGCTACCTCTAATAATTCATTTTGTTCTAGTACATCTGATACTATGTAGTATTCTACATTATTACTTGTCCATGTGTATGATATATCAGTTAGTGATCCTACTGTGTCTATTAATAGGAATGGTTGTCCATAAGTTGGTACTATTGTTAATTCTTTTTCTTTTGATGCTGTTTCTTGTACTAAGATAAATGGTTTGTCTCCAGAGAATGTCATTATTATTCTTTGACCTTGATCGGTATCAATTGTTTCTTTGTTGGCTAGTTTTGTATTTTCAGGTAAATACATTGGAAATAATGAATTGTTTAAAGTTGTAGATGTTGTTTCTGTTGTATTTTCTTTTTTATCTTCTTCTTTTTTATTATTATTTTTAGTTTGATCTTCTGTTACTTTTTCTTCTTTTAGTATGAAGTAGTCATCATTGAATGTTGGTTTTTTATCAATACTATTAACAGTGAATGTTATTAAAGGTATATCATTTTTGTTAAGAACTTCTACTTTTACTAAGTTTTGATTTTTATCTAAGTAGATGTTTTGTTTTACTAAATCTGGATTATTTGGATAATCTACTTTAGTTGTAAATATATAATTATCTTTGTCTTGTTTGAATGTATAGTTTTGATCATTATTTAAATCTTCTGCTAGTGATTTTAATATGTATACTTGTGAGTTGTTATATGGCCATTCACTTTGAAATTTAAAGCTTTTATTTAATGATGGTGTATATACATATATTCCATCGCTATTTCTTAACAATATTTGTTGATAACTATTGCTTTGATTTATTAATTCAACTTTATAGTTATCTGGTGTTTTATAACTAACTTTGGTGTTATATTTATAAACATCATCATTATTTGTTAATACTAATTCTCCTTCTAAATGATAACTTTTTAAGCTTGTTGAATCTTTTATGAATTTTTCTTTTATTGTTTTTTCATTTACCTTTCCACATCCTGTTAATAATAGTATGACTGCTATTAACATTAAAAAAATTTTTTTCATTTTCCACCTCTTTTTTTATTTTCAATTAATTATATTTTTCTTTTATTTCATTATTCATGAATATTTTACTTTTTTTTGGAAAAGATAAGTATAGAAGGAGGATATATATGGAAACTTTACAAAAAGTTGCTTTAGTATTTACTATTATTGGTGCAATAGTGTGGGGATTAATTGGAATATTTGATTTCAATTTAGTTACTTTTATTTTTGGTAATAGCACTATTTTAGCTAGAATAGTATATATTATAGTAGGAATATGTGGTCTTATTAATTTAGGTTTATTATTTAAACAAGATTAGTTTTATATAAAAAAGACTCTAATATCTTTTATTAGAGTCTTATTATTTTGTAATTTTTATTTTTATTGTTGTAACAGCTGGTGTATAGCTTAATTTTAGGTCATCTCCGGTGACGCTTACTTTAACTGAATGTGTTCCTACTCCTAAACCTTGTAAGTCTACTGATGCCGCTATATTGTCTTTTGTGATAGATTTTATATTGTTTTCTGTTCCTTTTATTATAACAGTTATGAAACTATCTGTTTTAGTGGCAGCTTCAGCTTTTAAACCTTCGCCTAGGTTCTTTGTAGATATTTTTACAGATTCTATTTTCTTTTCTTTTGTATCTCCTAATGTTAATCTGACATTTATTGTTTGTACTGATAGAGTTTTTACGCCACTTGGTTTAGATAAATTCAAGTCATAGCTTGTTGTTTTATCTATTCCTTCAACGTCTACTTTAACTGGTAAAGAATTTATTTTTGCTAATGCATCTTTTTCACCATAAATTGTTACTTCTTTAGTACTAAGTTCAATTTTATCAATTGATTTTCCAAATACTACGTTACCATCAGGTATTACTGTTATTGGAACAACTTTACTTGGTGAGTCGATTTCTACTTTAGCATCTATTTTTGATGGTACTAATTCTACGTCTAATTTATTTCCATCATCATCATATGCTACTAATGGAATATCTTTTAATGTTGTAGTACCTGTAGTTGGATTAACTATTTTCTTTACATCAAGTAGAGCTTTTACTACTGCTACTTTATCTACTTTGTATTGTGCTCCTTTTACGTATACATCATCTCTACTAAATGTTACATTTGTTATATTGTATTTTGAATCAAGTTTATTTTCGTTTAAAATTTCTTTAGCTATACTTCTTGATTCTGATATTTTTTCATAAACTACAACAGTTGCTGTTGATGGGTCTAATTTATATTGTACAGATGATACTGAACCACTATATTTTAGTGGAACTGTATGAGTTCCTTGTTTTAAATTTCTTAAATCTATAACTACTTCGTCAGTTGGATATTGCTTTGCAAGATAAAGATCTGATCTTCTACCTATTAAAGTTATATCTACTGTTTCTGGCAAGCCTTCGATTACATATGATTCTTTATTATATAAGGCTGTTATTTTTTGATTATATAACACTTCTGCAGAGTTGTTCATTAGTATATTAGCATCGTTATCATTTATATAAAATGCGAGTAATGCTAATACTAATGAGATTGTTATTAAAAATAATTTGTTGTGTAATAATCTTTCAAATGGTTTATTACTTGTTTTAAATATTTTTGTTATGAATAACATAACTTTTGTTATTGGAGTAATAATGTATCTATCAATTACTTTATAGATTCCATATAAGAAATTATATATTGCTCTTCCTATTTTTATTAGAAAAGAGTTTTTCTTTTTTTTCTTTGAGGTTTGTTTACTCATTGTCATCAGCCTCCTCATCGAATTCATCTTCAAAGACATCTTGTTTTGGTCTTAATTCATCAATTAGTAAGATTCTAGCATCATCAACTGTTAAATTGTAATATAATTCACCTTTTACTGCTATTGATAATCTTCCTGTTTCTTCTGAAACTATTATAGAAATTGCATCTGTTTCTTCTGTAATGCCTACTGCTGCTCTATGTCTTGTTCCAAGTCTTTTACTTATTTTTAAACTATTGCTTGTTGGAAATACTGCTCCAGCACAACTTATTTTGTTTCCTTGAATTATTACACCACCATCATGAAGTGGATTATTTGGGAAGAATAATGATATTAACAATTCTGATGATATATCAGCATATAAGTTAACAGATTTGTTTATATAATCTTGTAAGCTTACATCTCTTTCAATAACTATTAGTGAACCTATTCTTGTTTTTTTCATATATTCAACTGCTTTTATTAGTTCATAAACTAATCTTTCTCTTTCATCTACAGTTAATACTTTGTGTCTTCCTAATAGTTGGGTTCTTCCTAATTGTTCTAGGATTGTTCTAATTTCAGGTTGGAATATTATTATTAATGCTAATGGTCCCCACATAATTACATATTCTAATAATAAACCTATTGTTACTAATCCTATTTTATCTGCTATTAGTTTTAAGATTATAATTAATACTATTCCTTTAAATAATAATGATAATTTTACATTGTTTTTTATATTTTTTAGTATAGCGTAAAATATAGCCCAAACTATGGCTACGTCTATGACTTTTATTACTATACTTAATATAGAGTCAAAACTCATATTTACCTCCATTGTTTTTGTCTATTAAATTTTAAATTATTTTTAAACCCCTATAGTAATAAGATTATACTACATATTTAGAAAAAATGTAATATTATTTGTTAATTTTAATTGAATGCTAATTCAATATCAATATTTTCATCTTTTATAGCAATGTATAAAAATAGGCAACCACTTATTAAAATAAGGGTACTTCCTAGTAATGATAATAATGATAAATTTGCTGTTTCTTTGTTTTTATTATTTTTATAGTCTTGATAACTACTTTTGAAAAAATATATATAAACTAGGATTACTATTGAAAATATTATAATAGTTAGGTTTTGATATTTTCTCTTACTATAAGTATCATTTGTTAAAAAGTAGTTTCTTTCTATTTTATTTGCATAAAAGGAAAGAAAGATTATAAATATATATATAATCCAAACAAATTCTTCTATTTTTAATTCTTTTAATCTTTGATTAATATCATCCATATTAAAATATATGAGTGATATTTTTTTATTTTACAATTGTTCCTATTTCATCATTTAGGGCTTTTTTTAAGTTTCCTTTTTTATTCATGTTATATACCAATATTTTCATATTGTTTTCCATACACATACTTATGGCTGTTAAGTCCATAACTTTTAATTTTTGATTTAATACTTTTTCATATGATATTTCATCATATTTTATTGCATCTTGATATTTATTTGGGTCCTTATTATATATTCCTTCTACATTAGTTCCTTTTAAGATTGCATCTGCTTCTATTTCTATTGCTCTTAGTGAGGCTCCTGTATCAGTTGAGAAGAAAGGATTGCCTGTTCCTCCGCCAAATATTACTATGTTTTTTTCTTTGAAATATTCAAGTGCTTTTTCTTTATTAAATATTTCTGCTATTTTATTGATTTCTATGCTTGTTAGTACTTTGCTTTTTACTCCTATTTGTCGAAAAGCATCGTGTAAAACTAGAGAGTTCATTACTGTTGCTAACATTCCTATGTTATCAGCAGTAGGACGATCCATATATTCATTTGATCTTCCTCTCCAGAAGTTTCCTCCTCCTACTACTATTCCTATTTCTATATCATTAGAGATTTCTTTTATTTCTCTACATGTTTCTAATACGCTATCAAAGTCTATGCCATTTCCTTTATTACCTGCTAAGCATTCTCCACTTAGTTTGAGTAATATTCTTTTATATTTCATATTTTTTCTCCTTTTTATTTATTATATCATAAAAAAAATCAATTCAAAATATGAATTGACTGATTTTTCTTTTTGGTGGAGAATGAGGGACTCGAACCCTTGACCCTCTGCGTGCAAGGCAGATGCTCTAGCCAACTGAGCTAATTCCCCAGAATATGTTCAACAGAACATATTTAATTATACTTATTTTTTTTTGTTTGTCAAGACTAAATGCTATCAATGTTAATTTTTACTTTTTTATTATCTTTTAAGTAACTACTTGCTTGTACTAGTGTTCTAATAGCATTTATAACTTTTCCATTTTTTCCAATTACTTTTGGCATATCAGTTGATGAAATTAATACTTCTAATTGTATAACATTTTCTTCATCTGATGGAAATTCTTTTACTTCAACAATTTCTTTGTCTTCAACTATTGATAAAATTATGTTTTTTGTTAATTCTCTTAAATCCATAATTATTTATTTCTTCTTTCTTCATGAACTTTTTTCATGATTCCTGCTTTAGAAAATAAATCTCTTGCTGTATCAGTTAAAATAGCACCATTGTTTAACCATTTCATTGCTACTTCTTCATCTATTTTGATTTCAGCTGGATTTGTTAGTGGGTTATAAAAACCTATTAATTCTAAATATTTTCCATCTCTTGGTGATCTAGAATCAGTTGCTACGATTCTATAACTTGGTCTTTTCTTAGTACCCATTCTTGTTAATCTAATTTTTACTGCCATAATACCACTCCTTTCATTAATACAATAGTACTATACACCATTTTGTTTTATGTGTCAACTTTTTTTTGTTGACAAAAAAATAAAAGTTGCCTTTTATTTTTCTTCGTTTATAAAGTTTTCATCGACTTCTTTTTCTATTTCATCCATTAAGTTTTTTTCATCTTTTTCGTCTATTATTTCTTCCCAATCATCTTCTTCGTCATCTGTTGCTACTCTTACTTTTGTATCTCCTACTATTTCTATTCCTAATTCTTTTTCTATATCGTATTCTATTATGTTGTTGTTTATTTCTACTTTAGTGCATGATGGTTGTTTTAAACTTCTTACAATTATTTCTTCTGATGAATTTATATCTGATTCTCTTTTTCTTATTACTGATAATAATTCATCATATTCTATTGTTTGTTTTGTTACTATTGTTTTTGTATCATTTTCATATGAATACCAGATATTAACATCACAAGTTCCTTTAACTCTTATTTTATCTTTTTCTTTTGTTCCATTAAACTTATGATTTATTACCCAACAACCTAATATGGTACTTGGTATTTGTTCTGGAATTAATGAATAATGGTTAGTAAAGCTTTTCTTTCCTTTACCTATTACTGCCTTAGTAACTATTTCTCTATATTTTTCCACATCGTCACCCCTCAATTTAATTTATGCTAATTAACTATATTTGTTGATAAAAAAAGTTCATACTAAATAAATTTTATTTAGTGTGAACTTATTAATATTTTATATTCCTTTTTTATTCGTTGTATTCTCCATCTAAACTCCATGTTTTTGCAGAAGTTATCTTTATGTCTACAATTGATCCAATTATTTTGTTAGGTCCTTTTATATTTACTAATTTATTATTTTCAGTGTATCCCATTAATGAATTGTTTTTATCACTTGGGCCTTCTACTAATACTTTATAGCTTTTTCCTACCATTTTTAAATTATTTTCTAAAGCATATTTATTTATTAATTCATTTAATTTTTGTAATCTTTCTTCTTTTTCTTCTAAACTTATTGAGTCTTTCATTTTTGCTGCTGGTGTTCCTTCTCTTTTGGAATATATAAATGTATATGCTAAATCATATTGGCATTTATTAACTAAGTCTAGTGTGTCTTCAAATTGTTCTTTTGTTTCATTAGGAAATCCTACAATTATGTCAGTTGTTATTGAGATATCTGGTATTTTTTTCTTTAACTTATTAAATAGATTTAAATATTCTTCTTTGGTATATCTTCTACCCATTAGTTTTAAAATTTCGCTATTTCCGGATTGAACTGGTAAATGGATACTATGCATTATATTTGGATATTTTGCTATTATATCTATCATGTCATCATTAAAATCCCAAGGATGACTTGTTACAAATCTTATTCTTGGTATGCCTGTTTTGGCTACATCTTCTAGTAAATTGGCCATGTTATATTTAATTTCTAGGTCTTTTCCATATGCATTTACATTTTGTCCAAGTAGGGTAACTTCTTTATAACCGTTTTTAATTAGCATTTCTATTTCATTTAGTATGTCTTTAGGGTTTCTACTTCTTTGTTTTCCTCTTGTATATGGAACTATGCAATAAGTACAGAATTTATCACAACCATACATTATGTTTACAAATGCTTTTATTTTACTGTTTCTTATTGATGGAACGTTTTCTAATATGTTTCCTTCAATACTAGGAGCATTTATTTCTAATGTTTTATCTTGCAAAGAGTTATATATTGTTTCAGATAAAAGTTCCATTTTATGTGTTCCTAAAACAAAATTGATCCATTTATAATCATTTTCAATTTTACTTGTGACAATTTCTTCTTGTGTCATGCATCCCATTATTCCTACTATTAGGTCCTTTTTGGTTTGTTTTAGATGTTTGGCTCTTCCAAGCATTCCAAAAACTTTATTATTAGCATTTTCTCTTATTGAACATGTATTTAGTATTATTAAATCTGATTCTTCCATTTTATCTGTATACTTATATCCCATGTATTCAATTATAGCTTTAATGTTTTCACTATCATGTTCATTCATCTGACAACCATATGTTTTTAAAAAGTATTTTTTATTTTTTACTATATTTTTATATTTTTCATTTTCATTATAAATAATAGTTTCTACTTTATTGTTAGTTCTTTTTCTTGCTTCTTTTAGGTTAGGCATATTCATATATATCACTTCCACGTATAGATTATAAAAGAAAAAGATAAATTAATCAACATTAATTTATCTATTTATTTTCTGCTATTGCAGTTTTTATCATTTTGTCTAATTCTTTAGTATCATTATTTATTACTTCATTTTTTATTGCTTCAAAATTATTAATTAGTGTGTTTACTAAACTTTTTACTTTAGGTAGTAATTCTTTATCAACAAGATTGTCAAGAATAACTTCTAAATTATTTATTTTTGAGTAAATACCATAATTATTACTTTTTATATAATTATCATATAAGTTTTTAAATGATACAAGGTCAATGTTATTAAATCTTTCATCTTCTAAAATTTTTATTGTTGTATATATATAGTTGTCATTGATAGATTTATCTAAAATTGTTTCACCTTTTTTATTTCTTATATTAGGAATAAATTGTTCTTTTTTTAGTAATTGTTTAATTATATCCATCACGTCTAAATATTTTCTTGTTACTAATACATGAGCAAATGTATTTCCTTGATTATTTTGATGATTAATATCTATATTTTTGTTTTTTAATGCTTTTAATACTAAGTCATACCAATTTTTATTTAATAAGGCTTGTAATACATTATTTCCGTTTTCATCTGTTATGTTATAGTTATAATCTTTTTTTGATATGATTTTTTCTACAACTTGTTTATGTCCTTCTGTAATTACATTGAATATCAGGGACGGTTCATCTTCACACGATTCTATTGTGTTTTTTTCATCGTAAAACATTTAATACACCTCTTCTTTACGTGACAAGTATATATTTTACCATTTTTGAGTTAAATAGTCAATTCTTACATGTAAATGATGTGTAAAATAAAAAAAGATGGAATGAACCATCTTTTATTTTAATTAGTCAATTATTGATGAAACTACACCAGCACCAACTGTTCTTCCACCTTCACGGATTGAGAATTTAGTACCATTTTCAATAGCGATTGGGTGAATTAATTCTACTGTCATGTTAACATCATCACCAGGCATAACCATTTCAACACCTTCTGGTAATTCGATTACACCAGTAATATCTGTAGTTCTGAAATAGAATTGTGGTCTGTAGTTTGCGAAGAATGGAGTATGTCTTCCACCTTCTTCTTTTGATAATACATAAACTTGAGCAGTAAATTTCTTGTGTGGAGTAACTGTTCCTGGTTTAGCTAATACTTGTCCACGTTCAACTTCTTCACGAGAAATACCACGTAATAATACACCTGCATTATCTCCAGCTTCTGCATAGTCAAGAGTTTTCTTGAACATTTCAATTCCTGTAACAACTGTTTTCTTAGTTGGTTTAATACCTACTATTTCAACTTCGTCGTTAAGTTTTAATTGTCCACGTTCAACACGTCCTGTAACAACTGTTCCACGTCCTGTGATTGTAAATACATCTTCAATACTCATTAAGAATGGTTTGTCTGTATCACGATCAGGTGTTGGAATCCATTCATCTACAGCGTTCATTAATTCTTTAATTTTTTCAACATATTGAGGATCTCCTTCAAGAGCCTTTAATGCTGAACCAGTAATGATTGGAGTTTCATCTCCTTCGTAACCATATTCATTAAGTAGGTCTCTAACTTCCATTTCTACTAATTCTAGTAATTCTGGATCGTCAACCATATCACATTTATTTAAGAAAACAACCATTCTTGGTACTCCAACTTGACGAGCAAGTAAGATATGTTCTCTTGTTTGAGCCATTGGACCATCTGTAGCAGCAATAACTAGTATTGCTCCATCCATTTGAGCAGCTCCTGTAATCATGTTTTTAACGTAGTCAGCATGTCCTGGACAGTCAACGTGTGCATAGTGACGTTTTTCTGTTTCATATTCTACGTGTGCAGTATTAATTGTAATACCACGTTCTCTTTCTTCTGGTGCTTTGTCGATGTTTGCATAATCAACGAATTGTGCACCACCTTGTTCTGCTAAAACTTTTGTAATAGCAGCTGTTAAAGTAGTCTTACCGTGATCTACGTGACCAATTGTACCAATGTTAACATGTGGTTTTGTACGGTTAAACTTTTCTTTTGCCATAATTTTTCCTCCTAATTTCCTTATACATTATATTTTATCTAACAATTGATTTTTTTTCAACTGTTTGAAACAAATTTATTAATTAATTACCGCTTTTTTTGATAATATCTTCGGCAATATTTTTTGGTACTTCTTCATAGTGATCTGGTACCATTTGGAATGATCCTCTACCTTGAGTATTAGATCTAATACTTGTTGCATAACCAAACATTTCTGATAGTGGAACCATTGCTGAGAATGCTATTGCATTTCCACGTGATTCTTGAGAAAGTGGTTTTCCACGACGAGATGTTATATCTCCCATTACGTTACCAAAATATTCTTCTGGTACAACAATGTCTACTTTCATTATTGGTTCAAGAAGTACTGGTTTACATTTATTTTTTGCTTCTTTTAAAGCCATTGATGCAGCAATTTTAAATGACATTTCGTTAGAGTCTACATCATGATAAGATCCATCATGTAGAGTTGCTTTTATGTCAATCATTGGATATCCTGCTAGGATACCAGTTTTCATAGCATCTTGTAATCCTTTATCTACAACAGGAATATATTCACGTGGAACAACTCCTCCAACTACTGCATCTACATATTCATAACCTTTATCTGGGTTTGGTTCAAAATTGATCCATACGTGTCCATAATTTCCACGTCCACCAGATTGTTTTATATATTTACCTTCGCAGTCTCCAGCTTGAGTAATTGTTTCACGATAAGCAACTTGTGGTTTACCAACATTAGCTTCTACGTTGAATTCTCTTCTCATACGATCTACTAATACGTCTAAGTGTAATTCTCCGATACCTGCTATTATTGTTTGACCTGTTTCAACATCTGTTCTTACTCTGAATGTTGGATCTTCTTCGGCTAATTTTTGTAATGCTAAAGCCATTTTGTCTTGATCAGCTTTTGATTTTGGTTCTATTGCTAATTCAATTACTGGTTCTGGTACTTCAATTGATTCAAGAATTATTGGTTTCTTTTCATCGCATAATGTATCTCCAGTTGTAGTATTTTTAAGACCTACTGCTGCAGCAATATCTCCTGTAAATACTTCTGATATTTCAGTACGATCATTAGCATGCATTTGTAAGATACGACCAATTCTTTCTTTTGTGTCTTTTGTACTATTTAATACATAAGATCCACTATTTAATTTTCCAGAGTAAACTCTGAAGAATGTTAAACGTCCAACGAAAGGATCTGTCATAACTTTGAATGCTAAGGCACTAAATGGTTCGTTGTCTGAAACTTTTCTTTCATCTGGATCTCCATTTAGTTTTGTTCCTTTAACACTTGGTATATCAAGTGGTGATGGTAAGTAATCTATAACTGCATCTAGTAATGGTTTTATACCTTTATTACTTAATGCGTCTCCACACATTACTGGGAAGAATTCAGATTTTAATACACCAGTTCTAATTGCTTTTTTGATTTGTTCAATAGAAATTTCTTCACCTTCTAGGTATTTTTCCATTAAGTCATCATCAAATTCTGCTACTGCTTCTATTAAAGCTGTACGTCTTGTTTCACATAAGTCTTTTAATTCAGCAGGAATTTCTATTTCTTCTAATCCTTCATCTTCTGTACCATCGAATTTATAGGCTTTCATTGTAATTAAATCTACATAACCTATAAAGTCATTTTCTGCTCCAATTGGCCATTCAATTGGTTGAGCATTAACAGCAAATCTTGAATCAATTGATTTTAATGAGTATTCAAAATCTGCTCCCATTTTACACATTTTATTTGCGAAAATTATTCTTGGAACTTTATATTCACTAGCTTGTCTCCATACTGTTTCAGTTTGAGGTTCTACACCTGCTTGTACGTCGATTAGTGTTACTGCTCCATCTAGAACTCTTAAACTTCTTTGTACTTCTACAGTAAAGTCTACGTGTCCTGGAGTATCAATAATATTTAATCTATTTCCTTTCCAAAAAGCAGTTGTTGCAGCTGAAGTGATTGTTATTCCTCTTTCTTTTTCTTGTTCCATCCAGTCCATTTGTGAGGCTCCATCATGAGTTTCACCTATTTTATGGATTTTCTTTGTTAAAAATAAGATACGTTCAGTTGTAGTTGTTTTTCCGGCATCGATGTGAGCCATAATACCGAAATTTCTAGTATTTTCTAAAGCGGTTTGTCTTGCCATAATTTCCTCCTACCATCTGAAATGTGCAAATGCTTTATTAGCTTCTGCCATTCTGTGAGTATCTTCACGTTTTTTAACTGCTGCTCCTGTTCCGTTTGAAGCATCAATTATTTCATTTGCTAAATTTTCTGCCATTCCATGACCATTTCTTAATCTAGCATAATTTGTTAACCATCTTAATCCTAGTGCTTGAGCTCTTTCTTCAGAAACTTCAATAGGAATTTGATAGTTTGATCCACCAACACGACGAGATTTAACTTCTAATGCTGGCTTAATATTTTCTAAAGCTTGATTAAATACTTCAATTGGTTCTTTACCAGTTTTTTCTTTAATCATGCTGAATGCATCATATAAGATTGTTTGAGCTTTACCTTTTTTTCCATCTACCATCATTGAGTTGATTAACTTTGTAACAACTTTTGACTTGTATATTGGATCTGGTAAAACGTCTCTTTTAACTGCACGTCTTTTACGCATATTGTCCTCCTTTATATTTTATTATTATTGTTTTATTCTATTTTCCTTTTTTAGTTCCGTATTTAGAACGAGCTTGTTTACGGTCTTTAACACCTTGAGTATCCATTGTTCCACGAACGATATGATAACGAACTCCGATTAAATCCTTAACACGTCCTCCACGAATTAAAACAACACTATGTTCTTGTAAATTGTGTCCTTCTCCTGGAATATAAGCATCTACTTCTTTTCCGTTACTTAAACGAACACGAGCATATTTTCTTAATGCTGAGTTTGGTTTCTTAGGTGTTTTAGTTCCTACTCTGATACAAACGCCACGTTTTTGTGGTGATCCTATCTCAGTAGTTTTTTTCTCTAAAGTATTTAATCTTATTCCTAATACTGGAGATTTACTCTTTCTAACTTTGTCAGTTCTTTTTTTTCTTACAAGTTGATTTATTGTTGGCATAACTACTCCTTTCTACACACATGTCCAGGTGTATCA
Source organism: uncultured Bacilli bacterium (assembly GCA_934098525.1). Lineage (GTDB taxonomy): Bacteria > Bacillota_I > Bacilli_A > RF39 > UBA660 > CAKONZ01. The sequence continues at coordinate 15,802 of CAKONZ010000005.1, forward strand.
TATTATCTAATTTAATTAGGCTTACATAAAGTAAACCCAATTAAAATTCAAACATTGTTAATATAACACTATATATTTATTTTGTCAATTTATTTTTTTATTTTGCCTTTAATATTATATTACTTTTTAATTTTTTTATTCTAATGATGCTAATAAATTTGCTAATTGTTCTTTTTCCTCTTTTAGTTTGATTCTATCCATTTCAACTATATTTTGAGGTGCCTTATTTATATAATTTTCATTCTTAAGAAGATTTTCCCTTTTTGAAATTGATTGTTTTAATCTTTCAACTTCTTTTTCTATTATATCTTTATTCTGTTTTTTTCCTTTCTCATAATATGTTATTTCTATGTTGTTTGATTTATAGTTATACATTTCACATTCTTTTAAGTCTTCTTTTATTATTTTTCCATCATTTATTTTTAATGCTGTTTTATAAGTATTATATAGTTTTTTATTACTATTTATTTTTATGAATGCTTCTTTTGTTATACTATTATTTGCTTTTAAATTTCTAATAGAAGTTATATCTATTATTGCTTTATCTATTAAATCTTCAGATTCTTTATATATTTCTTCCTTGTTATATTCTTCATATGTTTCTTCCATAATACTTTCATGATCTTTAATATTTATATTTTGATATATTTCTTCTGTTACATATGGCATAAAAGGATGTAGCATTTTTAATATTGCTAATAATACTTTATATAAAACTGATTTTGTTGTCTTGTTATTTAATGAGGATTTTGATAACTCTATATAGTTGTCACAGAAATCTTCCCAAATAAATTTATATAATGTATTTCCGGCATTATGAAACTCATATTTTTCCATGTTTTTTGTTACTTCTTTTATGGTTTTATTTAACTTTGTTAGCATCCATTCATCTTCTATAGAAAGGTTGTCTAATGAATAATCTTCCTTTTTAAAATTTTCTAAATTTGTAATTACAAATCTTGATGCATTCCATAATTTATTTATAAAATTCCAAGTTGATGCGACTTTTTCTTCATCATATCTTAAATCTTGTCCTGGAGCTGAGTTGGTTGTTATAAAATATCTTAATGAATCTGCTCCATAAGATTCTATCACTTCCATTGGATCAACACCATTTCCTAATGATTTTGACATTTTTCTTCCTTCTTTGTCGCGTATAAGTCCATGCATTAAGCATTCTTTAAATGGTCTTTCTTTCATGAATTCTAGTCCTTGGAATACCATTCTTGCAACCCAGAAGAAAATTATGTCATAGCCTGTTACTAGAATATCATTAGGATAATATCTTTCTAGAAGGTCTGTTTTTTCTGGCCATCCTAATGTTGCAAATGGCCATAATGCTGATGAAAACCATGTATCAAGAACGTCTTGATCTTGTACCCAGCCTTCTTCTTTAGGTGCTGATTCTCCTACGTATATTTTATCATCTTTATACCAGGCAGGAATCCTATGACCCCACCATAATTGACGAGATATACACCAGTCATGACAGTCTTCCATCCAGTTATTAAATATTTTTTCGAATCTTTCAGGAACAAAATTTACTTTTGATTCTTTGTTTTTTTGATTTTCTAATACTTGTTTTGATAAAGTGCTCATATCAACAAACCATTGTTTTGATAGATATGGCTCTACCATTACTCCTGTTCTTTCTGAATGACCTACACTGTGTGTTATTTTGTTTATTTTTATTAATAAATCTTTATTTTTTAAATCTTCGATAAGCTTTTTTCTACATTCAAAACGATCTAATTTATTATATATACCAGCATTTTCATTCATTGTACCATCGGGATTTAATACAACTATTCTTTCTAAATTATGTCTATTTCCTACTTCAAAATCATTAGGATCGTGAGCTGGTGTTATTTTTACTATACCTGTTCCAAATTCTGGATCAGCATGTTCATCCGCTATTATAGGAATTTTCCTATTTACTATTGGTAAAATAACATTTTTTCCTATTAAATGTTTATATCTTTCATCTTTTGGATTTACCGCTACAGCTGTGTCTCCAAACAATGTTTCAGGTCTTGTTGTTGCTACTTCTAAATATTCTTCACTATCTTCAATAAAATATTTAATATGGTAAAATGCTCCTTCTATATCTTTATATATAACTTCTTCATTACTTAATGCTGTTTTTGCTTCTGGATCCCAGTTGATTATTTTTTCTCCTCTATAGATGTATCCTTTTTCATATAATGTTTTAAAAACATGTACAACTGCTTTTTCCATTCCATCGTCAAGGGTAAATCTCTCTTTTGAATAATCTAGTGATAATCCCAATTTTGCCCATTGTTGTCTTATATTTTGAGCATATTCTTCCTTCCAAGCCCATGCATGCGATAAAAAGCCTTCTCTTCCTAATTCGTATTTGTTTATTCCTTGACTTTTTAATCTTTCTACTACTTTTGCTTCAGTCGCAATAGCTGCATGATCCATGCCTGGCAACCAAAGAACATCATATCCTTTTAATTTTTTGTATCTAATTATAATATCCTGCAAAGTTGTATCCCAAGCGTGACCTAAATGTAATTTGCCTGTTACATTAGGAGGGGGTAAAACTATACAAAATGGTTTTTTATTCCTATCTCCTGACTTGAATAAATCTTTTTTTAGCCAAAATTCATATTTGTTTTTTTCTACTTCTTGATGATTATACTTCTTATCTAACATTTCTATTCCTCCTTATAATAAAAAACAACTCATCCAAAGGACGAATTGTTCGTGGTACCACCTTATTTTATAGTATAAATACTATCTTGAATATTTAACGCATATATACGGATTATCCTACTTGATTCAAATAATCAGTTCCAAAGCTACCTTCAATTATTTTTAATATTAGTTTGCACCAAACACTAACTCTCTACAATTATTAATAATTTACTCCTCTTTTTCGTTACTTTTAAAATGCTTGTATTTCTGCTACTGCTACAAATGCTAATATCATTATTAACATCAAAAGAACTAAAAACAGTAACAATCCCCAACCTTTTTCATTTAGTTTCATGCTACTCCTCCTTAATTTCTAGATCTTTTATACATGAAACAGCGGCTTTTGCGCCATCTGATGAAGCTGTTATTATTTGATATAAGTCTTTTTTTATTATATCTCCAGCGGCATATATACCTTTTATTTTGGTTCTGCCGTTTTCATCAACAATAATATAACCTTTTTCATCTAAAATATCAAGGTTTTTTATAAATTTTGTTGCAGGTTCATATCCTATGAATATAAAACATGCTTTTATTTTTAAGTTTTCTATTTTGTTGTTTTTATTTATATCTATTGATTCTAATATATCATTTTCTCCATTAAATTTTACTACTTGTGAGTTATATATTACTTCAATATTGTCTGATTCTAGTATTTGTTTTTTTAATATTTCATCGCCTTTTAGGTTTTCACTTCTATTTATTATATATACTTTTTTACATATTTTTGATAAATATAGTGATTCTTCTAAAGCACTATTGCCTCCTCCAACAATTGCAACTTCTTCGTTTTTATATAAAGCACCATCGCAAAGGGAACAAAAGCTTATTCCTTTTCCTTCTAATGATCTTTCGTTAGTTTTTTCTAATTTTTTAGGAGTTCTTCCTATTGCTAGTATTACAGCTTTTGTTTTTATTTCATTGTTTGGTGTTTTTACTAGTTTGTATTCTTTCATATCAGTTATTTCAATAACTTCTTCAAATATTTGTTTTATTTTTGAGTTATTTAATTGTTCATACAATTTGTATGCTAAATCTGGTCCTGTTATTTTAGTGAAACCTGGATAGTTTTCTACTATTGAAGTTTTATTAACTAGACCTCCTGGAGCAGATTTTTCTATTATACAACAATTTAAATTTGATCTTTGTAAATATATTGCTGCAGTTATTCCAGCTGGACCTGCTCCTATTATTGTTACATCATAATCAGTTTTCATAATTATTAATCCTCTCTTTATTTATGTTAACTCTTGTTTTTGGTTTTTTTCTTATAGAAAGATATATTCCTGTTAGTAATAATATTACTGATATTAATTGAGCTATTTTTAGTTTGCCTAACATTAGACTATCAGTCCTAAATTGCTCTATTATAAATCTACCTATTGAATACCAAATCATATATATACCTGTTAATTGACCAGGTTTTAAATCTTTTTTCTTTTTTATGGTTAACATAAGTATAAATCCTATAAAATTCCATACTCCTTCATATAGGAAAGTAGGATGATAATATTTTCCGTTTATATTCATACCTTTTATTATAAATGCTGGTATATGAAGATTTTTTAGGGTTTGTAAGGTAGTAATAGGACCATGAGCTTCTTGATTAAAAAAGTTTCCCCATCTTCCTATTACTTGCGCTATTATGAGTCCTAATGCGGTCATATCAAATATTTTTAGATAATTAATTTTATTTTTCTTTGAGTAGTATATTAAAAATATTCCTCCTGCAATTATACCGCCATGAATGGCTAGACCACCATTCCATATTTCTATTATTTCTATAGGATTTTTTAAGTAGTATTTCAAATTGAATAGTACGTAGTATATTCTTGCTCCAAGTATTGAAAATATTATTGTATAAAAGATATAATTTATGATTGTATCTTCTTTTATTTTTGCTTTTTTTGCTTGACTATAAAAGATTAATCCTCCAGTTAGCATTGCAAAAAACATGGTTATTGAATACCAATATATTTTAACTATTCCTAAGTCTATTGCAATTTGATTCATAAAAACCTCCTATAAATAGTGTTTTAAGTATTGACCTGTGTATGATTCTTTTACTTTAGCTACTTCTTCTGGTGTTCCTTTTGCTATAATTGTTCCACCTTTTTCTCCACCATCTGGTCCTAGATCTATTATGTAGTCTGCTACTTTGATCATATCAAGATTATGTTCTATTACTATTACACTATCTTTATTATCTACTATTTTTTTAATTATATCAAGTAACTTTTTGATATCTTCTGAGTGTAGACCAGTAGTAGGTTCATCCATTATAAAGACTGTTTTGCCTGTTGGTTTTTTTTGTAGCTCTTTTGCAAGTTTTACTCGTGATGCTTCGCCACCGGATAAGGTTGGGGCTGGTTGTCCTAATTTTATGTATCCTAAGCCTACTTCTTCTATTACTTTTAATTTGTTTTTGATTTTAGGAATACTATCGAAGAATTCTAATGCTTCTGATACTCTTAGATCTAATACTTCTGTTATATTCTTTTCTTTAAATTTTATTTTTAAACTTTCACTATTATACCTAGCACCATGACAAACTTCACATGGTACATATACGTCAGGTAAGAAATGCATTTCGATTCTTTTTACACCATCACCATGACAAGCTTCGCATCTACCACCTTTTACATTAAATGAAAATCTACTTTTATCATAACCAAGGGCTTTAGCTTCTTTTGTTGTTGCGAATAGTTCTCTGATGTCATCAAATACTCCTGTATATGTTGCAGGATTACTTCTTGGTGTTCTACCAATTGGATCTTGTGATATAAATACTACTTTATCTACTTCTTCTAGTCCTTTTATTTCTTTACATTTTCCTGGTTTTACTTTTGATTTATATATTTTTTGCATTAAACTTTTGTATAAAATTTCATTTATTAATGTTGATTTTCCACTTCCTGATACTCCTGTTATACATGTAAATGTAGATAATGGTATCTTTACAGTTATATTCTTTAAGTTGTTTTCCTTTGCTCCTATTATCTGGATGAATTTTTTATTTCCTTTTCTTCTTTCTTTTGGTACTTCAATACAATTTTTGCCACTTAAATATCTTCCGGTAACACTATTATCGTCATTTGCTACTTCTTCTGGTGTTCCTTTTGACACTATATAGCCACCTTTTTCACCTGCGACTGGACCAATGTCTACTAAATAGTCGGCTTTTTTCATGGTATCTATATCATGTTCTACTACTATTAGAGTGTTTCCTAAATCTCTCATTTTTAACATTGAGTCAATTAGTTTGTCATTATCTTTTTGGTGTAGTCCTATACTTGGTTCATCTAATACATATAGTATACCTGTTAGACCTGTTCCTATTTGTGTTGCTAGTCTTATTCTTTGAGATTCTCCACCTGATAGGGTTGAGGCAGTTCTATTTAAAGTAAGGTAGTCAAGTCCTACATTGTTTAAGAATTCTAGTCTTGATTTTAGTTCTTTTATTAGTTGTTCAGATATTTTTTCTTGTTCTTTTGTTAATTTTAGATCTTTTATAAAATCTATTAATTTTATAACACTCATACAAGATACTTCGTATATATTTTTGCCCCCTACTAAAACTGATAATACATCTTTGGTTAATCTTGCTCCATGACAAGTTGGACATTCTAATTCAATCATGTATCCTTCGATCCAATCTCTTATCCATTGACTATTTGTTTCTAGGTATCTTCTTTCAAGATTATTTATTATTCCTTCATATGTACCTAAACTATTAGTGATATTACCACTTTTACTTCTATAGTTAAATTTTATTATTTCGTTACTTCCGTATAAAATTATATCTAGTTCTTGTTTGGTTAGATCCTTTATTGGTTTTGATAAGTCTATATTGTAGTAGTTACAACAACATTCTAATCTTTTGTAATACATATTATCATTATCATCACTTAGTGTTTTTATACCACCATCTTTTATTGATATATTTTTATCTGGCATAATTAGATCTTGATCTATTACTTGTTTTACTCCTAAGCCTTTACAATCTGGACAAGCACCATATGGGGCATTAAAACTAAATATTCTTGGTTCAAGTTCTTTTAGTGAAAAGTCACAATATGGACAAGCAAAGTTTTCTGATAATAAAATTTTGTCTTTTCCTACTACATCAATTAGTACTTTTCCATCTGCTAGTTTTGTAGCTGTTTCTAATGCTTCATATAATCTTGATTTTATTCCTTCTTTTATGATTAATCTATCTATTACTACTTCAATATTGTGTTTTTTATTTTTTTCTAGTTCTATTTCTTCTGATAAATCGTATTGTTTACCATCTATTATAATTCTTACATAACCTTCTTTTTTTAGATCTTCAAGTAGATCTTTGAATGTTCCTTTTTTGCCTTCTATTACTGGAGATAAAACTATTATTTTAGTATTTTCTTCATAGTTTAATATTTTATTTGTCATTTCTTCTATACTTTGACTTTTTATAGGTATTTTATGAATAGGACAATGTGGTACTCCTATTCTTGCAAATAAAACTGTTAAATATTCATATATTTCAGTAACTGTTCCTACTGTTGATCTCGGATTATTATTGGTAGTTTTTTGATCAATGGATATAGTAGGAGATAAACCTTCTATAGAGTCTACTAATGGCTTTTTAATGCCACCAAAAAATTGTTTTGCATATGTTGATTGGCTCTCTAGGAATCTTCTTTCACCTTCTGCACATATTGTATCAAAAGCAAGAGATGATTTTCCACTTCCTGATACTCCTGTCATTACTATTAGTTTGTTTTTTGGCAGTTCTAAAGAAATGTTCTTTAGGTTGTTTTCTCTTGCACCTTTAATTATAATTTTATCCATATAAATCACCTTTTCATATTATAACATATTTTTGTATTTTTACTTATAAAAAAGAAAACTATTTTTAGTTTTCTTGGGTTTTACTTTTTGACATTTTTGTTAATAAGTCTTTTATTTTATCATTGTACTCAAAACGATAGTGTGAAGTTATATACATATCTGTTGTTTCTAATACATCTTCTTCTTTTTCAGTTTGTTCTTCATCTGAGTTTTGAATTAAATATGGGATACCTTTAACACTTACTTTATCTGATATCATTGCAATATGTTCTCCATAGTTAAATACTACTATGTCTCCTGGTTGAAATTCTTTTAGATTAGTATAGTCATAGTCTAGGTCTTCTAAGTATCTTGAGAAAAATTTATCTTGGTTTCCTACTCTTCTAAAGTCTATATTATTATCTATTATTGAAATATTATATGTTCCATCTTTATATGTTTCTTTTATGTCATATGACATCATATCTTTTAAATTATATCCAGCTTCTTTTAAGGCCTTCCATATTACGTCTGTACAAACACCTTCACCATCAGGTGGATATCCTCCGGCATAGTATTTACTAATGTATTTAGGATTTTCTTCTGCTACCTTTTTTTCACCTATTAGGATATCTGTATAGTCATCTATTCCATTTAGATTGTGATCAAATTCACTTTCTAATCTTACATATCCAAAATCTGTTAGTCTATAATAGCCATTTTCATATGTTTCTAATGGTTTTAGTGTTCGGTTAGATAGAATTTCATATTCTGCTATTTCACATATGATTACTACTAATATGATAATTATTATTACTAAAAGGGATTTTTTTAATAGTTTTTTTACCCCTTTTTTTAACTTTCTTTTTTTCATATTGCTCCTTATTTACTTTTTAATTCAAATAGTATATCTCTTAATTCCATTGCTCTTTCAAAATCTAGATTTTTAGCAGCTTCGTGCATTTCTTCTTCTAGTTTATCTATATTTATTGTATCATTTATTTCTTTTGGAGCCAATACTTCTTCTTCAACATTTGATATTAAGTCTCTTATTTCTTTATTTATTGTTTTTGGAATAATGTTATGTTCTTTATTATATTTTTCTTGAATTTTTCTTCTTTCATTTGTTTCTTCTATTGCTGCTTTCATACTGTCTGTATATTTGTCAGCATACATTATTACGTGACCATGATCGTTTCTTGCACATCGTCCTATTATTTGGATTAGACTTCTAGTACTTCTTAAGAATCCTTCTTTATCAGCATCTAATATCGCTATTAGTGATACTTCTGGTATATCTAATCCTTCTCTTAAAAGATTTATTCCTACTATACAGTCATATGTTCCTAAACGTAGTTCTCTAATTATTTTCATTCTTTCTAATGTTTTTATTTCAGAGTGAAGATACGCTACTTTTATATCTAGTTGTTTTAGATAGTTTGTAAGTTCTTCTGACATACGAATAGTTAGGGTTGTTATTAACACTCTTTCATTTTTTTCAATTCTTTTTCTTATTTCTCCTATTAAGTCATCTATTTGTCCATTTACTTTTCTTACTTCTACTGTAGGATCTAATAGTCCAGTTGGTCTTATTATTTGTGGTACTATATTTTTTGATATTTCAATTTCATAGTCTCCAGGTGTTGCTGATACATATATAGCTTGATCTATTTTAGCTTTAAATTCATCGAATTTTAAAGGTCTGTTATCTAAGGCACTTGGTAATCTGAAACCGTAATCTACTAATGTTTGTTTACGAGCTCTATCTCCATTATACATACCTCTTACTTGTGGTAGGGTTATGTGAGATTCATCTACAAATAATAGATAGTCTCCTTGAAAAAAGTCCATTAAAGTTGTAGGAGTTTCTCCTTCTTCTCTTAATCCTAAGTGTCTTGAATAGTTTTCTATACCACTGCAAAATCCTGTTTCTTTTAGCATTTCTAAGTCATATTTTGTTCTTTGTTCAATTCTTTCTGCTTCCAAAGGTTTATTATTTTCTTTGTAATATTTTACTCTTTCTTCTAATTCCTGTTCAATTCTTACTATGGCTTTTTTTAGTTTATCTTCGCTTGTTACAAAGTGACTAGCGGGAAATAGTGATATGGTTTTTTTGTTTTTTAGGATTGTTCCAGTTATTACGTCAAATTCAGATATACGATCTATTTCATCTCCAAATAATTCTATTCTTATACCTTTAGCGTGTTCATAACTTGGAATTATGTCTATTATGTCTCCATGAGATCTAAAAGTTCCTCTTTTAAAATCTATATCATTTCTTTCATATAACATATCAACTAGTTTTTTTAGTATTTCTTCCTTTGTTTTTATGTCTCCTACTGTTACTGTAAGCATGTTTTTTTGATATTCTTCTACTTCTCCAATACCATATATACATGATACTGACGATATTACTATGACATCTTTTCTTGATAGTAAAGCACTAGTAGCTGAATGTCTTAATTCATCTATTTCATCATTTATTGATGAATCTTTTTCTATAAAAGTGTCTGTTTGAGGCACATATGCTTCTGGTTGATAATAATCATAATATGATACAAAGTATTCAACTCTATTATCAGGGAAAAATTCTTTGAATTCTGAGTATAGTTGCCCTGCTAGGGTTTTATTATGAGCAAGTATTAGTGTTGGTTTATTTACTTCTTTTATTATATTAGCCATTGTAAATGTTTTTCCTGATCCGGTAACACCTTTTAATACTTGATTTTTTTCTCCGTTTTTAATTCCTTCGACTAGTTTTTTTATAGCCTGTGGTTGATCTCCTGTTGGTTTGAATTTTGATACTAGATTAAACATAATTGCCTCCTTTTGTACCTATATTATATCATTTGTATTTTTTAAATAAAATATTTATATTTTAAAAGATTAATATAGATTTTTAGTTTGTTTTAATGTATTCTATTATAAATGTAATTTAGGGGTGGTTTTTATTAAAGTGATGTTAAAAGATGAAGTTTGGAATAAAAAGTTTAATCTTGCTAAAGCTTATTATGAAGAACATGGGGATTTATTAATTCCAAATGATTATATGGTTAATGGAATTAGATTAGGAAGATGGATTCAAACTCAGAGAGATTGTTATTTAAAGAAAAATAATTGTCTTTTTACTGAGGAAAGAATAGATAAACTTAATTCTATTGATATGGTTTGGGATTATAAAAGTTATTGTTGGAATAGAATGTTTAATGCTTTAGTGGTATATAAGAATACTTTTAATAGTCTTTTAGTGCCTCAAACGTATATAACTTCTGATAATTTACATCTTGGTATATGGGTAAATAGTCAAAGATTACTTCATAGGAAAAATATTTTAGAAAAAAATAAAGTTATTAAATTAGATAGTATAGATTTTGTATGGGATCCTTTTGTTGATATACATAATAGATGGAATATTATATATGAAAAAGTTAAAGAGTATAAATTAAAATATAATAAGTTTCCGTATCATGATAAGAAATTAAATGGTTGGTTATATTTACAAAGACATAAAATAAGCACTAATAGTATTTTACCTGAAAGATTAAAAAAATTAGAGGATATTGGTTTTATAAAAAAGAAATTTGATACTTGGGAGATTAATTATAGTCTTTTAAAAGATATGTATAATAAACATGGTTCTAATTGTTATAAAATAGTATTGGTTGATAAAAAGTTAAATAATTGGATTAAAAAACAAAGATTTTTGTATAAAAATAAAAAATTAAGTGATGATAAAATAAGAAAGTTAATGAGTATTAATTTTGATTTTGATTTTAAAAATAATTATTGGATTTCTATGTATAATAAAGCTAAGAAATTTTATGAAATAAATAAAAATCTTAATGTATCTAAAAATAAAAATACTTCAACTAATTACGAGTTAGGAGTTTGGTTAGATGGTCAAAGATATTTATATAGAAAGAAAAGACTAAGTTCTGAAAAAATAGAATTACTTGAAAAAATTAATGTTAAATGGAATTTATATAGAGATCCTTATGATATTTGGAATGAGTGGTATTTAATTGCTAAAAAATTCTATTTGGAAAATGGGCATTTATGTCCTAAAAAAGGTAGATTAGCAACATGGTTGTTTGCACAAAGAGCAGCTAAAAAGGGATTGAGGGGTAAAATTACTTCTAGACAAATAAAATTATTAAATAATATTGGGATGATCTGGGATGTTAAGAAAGAACATTGGGAAGAAATGTATAATTATGCTAAAGAGTACTATAATATTCATAAGTTGTTAAATATACCTTGTAATTATGTTACTGATAATGGTGTTAATTTAGGTATTTGGATATCAAAACAAAGACGTGTATATAAAGATATAATTAATCAAAAAATCAAACTTAATAGTATTATAAAAAATAGGATAAAATTATTAAATGATATTGGCATGATTTGGGATGCTTCTAAAATTTCATCTAGTGTATCTTTTCAAGAAAAGGCTGTTTTTTATTATATGAAAAAGTTTTTTAATAAAGTGGTAAAAATAACTCAGTGGGAATTTATAGGATATGAACTTGATGTTTATATTCCTGATATTAAAACTGCTATTGAATATGATGGAATAATGCATATAGATAAGTTAGAAAAAGATAATTTAAAAAATAAGGCTTGTAAAGATAATAATATTAGAATTATTAGAATTCGTGAAGGAAAATTACCTGAAGTTTCTTATTGTGATAATGTTATTGTAGCAAAAACAGGTAAAGATGACGATTTAGAAAATGCTATTAATAAGTTATTGATGTTGTTAAATATTGATTATATTTGTAATATTAAAAAAGATAAAAAAGAAATAATTGAAACTTATAAAAATTATTCTTCTCATAAATTTGATAAAAATTATGAATTAGTTTATTTACATTACAAAAAATTTGGAAGTATTGATAACGATTCATCTTTTTCATGTCTTGATAAAGAATTGAAACTTTGGTTATTAAAACAAAGAAGTGATTATAAAAATGGATTATTAACAAAATTACAATTAGAAAAATTGAAAAAAGTTGGTTTTATTTTAGATATCTATGAAGAAAAGTGGATGAAAAATTATAATCTTGCGTTAGATTATTACAAAAAGAATAATAAAATAGAGTTTAATTGTATTACTGATGATGGATTTCATTTAGGAGCTTTTCTTTATAAACAAAAAAGATTGTTACTTGAAGGGAAGTTAGAAAATAATAAGGTTAAACTTTTAGAACAATTAGATATTGATTATTTATATAGAGATGTAAAAAAAGAAAAGATGGAGCATAAAAATAAATGTTTTAATGAACTTGATAAGTATTATAAAAATTTTGGTAATATAAATATTAAGGTTGATTATGTTAGTAACGGTATTCCTTTAGGAAAATGGATTAGGAATATTAGAGAGAGGTATAAAAAAGGATTACTTGATACTGATACTATTGAAATATTTAATAGTTATAATATGATCTGGGATGTTTTTGATGATATTTGGGAAGAAATGTTTAATTGTGCTAAGAAATATTATGAAAAATATAATAATTTATTTGTTACTACTAATTATATTGCTGAAAATGGAAAAAATTTATATGGTTGGATTACTCTTCAACGAAAAAAGTATTTTAGGTCTAAGTTATCAAAAGAACAAATTGATAAATTAAATTCTATTAATATAATTTGGGATCCTTATACTTATAAATGGATGAAAAATTATGAACTGGCAAAAGAATATTATAAAGAGCATGGAAATTTAAATATACCAGTTGGTTTTATTACTGATAGTGGGGTAAAATTAGGAATGTGGATAGGCTCTCAAAGACAGGCTAATAGAGGTAATCCAAATTTTTTAATGACGGAAGAAAGAAAAAGATTGTTAGATTTAATACATATGGATTGGACAATAAAAAGGCCTAATCCTAATGCTAAATGTAGAAAAAATTGGATTTAAAAAGCAAAGTATTTTTTACTTTGCTTTATTTTTATTCTTCTTCAATTAAACCGTATCCAGATTCTTTTCTTTTATAAATAACTGAAGCTTTATTAGTATCTGTATTTTTAAAGAAGTAAAAATCATGATCTAGTAATTCTAATTGTAGTATTGCTTCTTCTTCACTCATTGGTTTAATTTCCATTGTTTTTCTTTTTATTATTTTATTTTCATTATCTTCAGTTGATTCAAATTCTTCAAAATAATCATATTTTTCTTTTACTTTTTTATTAGATAATCTTGTTTTATTTTTTCTAATTTGTCTTTCAAGTTTATCTATTGCTGTATCCATTGCAGAATAAAAGTTGTTTCCTGTTTCTTCTACTCTTAATGTTATACCTTTTAAAGGAATTGTGACTTCGATTTTGTGCTTTGGTTCTCTTATCTTAAATAGGAGATTTGCTGTTACTTCTTCATGATTTTTAATATACTTATTTAACCTTTCAATTTTTTCTTCTGCATATTGTTTCATTGCATCAGTTATTTCGGTTTTTTCACCACGAATTTTAATTTTCATATCATCATCCTCCAATGTTATTGTAACATATTTTATAATAAAAAGCCACTTATTTAGTGGCTACTGTATCTTTAATTACTTTAACTTGTAAAGCTTGTAAACCTTTTCCAGTTTCTAACAATTGAAAGTTAACATAATCGCCTTCTTTTAATGTCTTATAACCTTCCATGTTAATTGCTGAATAGTGTACAAAAATATCTTTGTCTGGTTCGTATTCAATAAATCCAAAACCTTTTTCATTATTGAACCATTTTACAAATCCGTTCATAATATTTAACCTCTCCTTCTATACTATTTTTTTCTAACCTGTGCACAATTCTAATACTAGCACTTTATTTTTAGTTTTTTTGTATTTTTGCTTAAAATGTTGTTTTTCATACCTGTTTGGTAAATATTTCTTTTATTTCCTCTTTTTTATCCCTAGATACTAAATTTGTTCTTTTACTTTCATTAAATATTATATCGTTTGTGCATACATCAAATTTTTTTACATTACATTTGTTTATTATTGCACTTCTATGAGTTTTAATAAAATTATTGTTTAACTTATTTAATATTTCTGTAAGACTTAAATTAGTTTTGATTATTTCATCTTTACATACAACTAAACAAATTTTTCTTTTAGCTTCTTTTTCTATGTATAAAATATCATCAAAAGGAATTTTATACATCATATTATTATAATTGATTATTAAATTATCATTTCTAGTCGTATGATTATAGTATATTAGCCCTATTATTTCTGCTATATCTTCTATTAATGTTTCATTATTTGATAAAAGATGGGCACCAAAGTAATGTTTTGATACCCATTCTTCTTCATTGAGTAAGTTTTCTCTGTCAATTACTATAATATATGACATTATATCTTTATATTTTTTTCTTATTTTATCAATTATTTCATAAATATTAATATTAGATGTGTTATCTATAATATATCCATTTACATGTTGTCTTAATTTTAAAAACTTTTCAAAATTGTCATCGTCTTTTTCAAATTCATAAAATTTATAATACTCTTGGTATTTAAATAATTTTTTATCTATTATATATTTGTACTCCTTGATATTCTTTTTGTTACTACTAACTATAACAAAATTTGACATTTTTTCTTATTCTCCTGTAATTTTTTTCTCAATAAATAGCATATAAAAAATTATTTCATAAGTTTTGTAAATGCTTCTTTATGAAAATTGTTTATACTTCTAACTGAGTAATGTTTTTGCTCTTTGCCGTATTTATCAAACTCCATAGTGTCTGCAATGTAATTAAGACTTTGTCTTTTCCAATATATGCGAACTATCAATTCAGTTTCATATTCATTTAGTGATTTTTGTTCACATAATTTTTCTAGATCTTCTTTACTTGTTGAAAAATACAATGTACTTAATCTTTTTGGCATTTTTCATCATCCTTTACTACTATGTAATTCATATATACAGCTAATAATGTTCCTAATAATGTGCATAAAAAAACACTAATATAAATGCTTGGTATAAAATATGTAATTATAAAGAACAAAACCCATGTGAATGTTGTACATGTTACTGTTGAGTTTAAATGAAATGTTTCTCCTAAAAATGATCTTGCAAAGAAAAATCCTACTAGAAAGAAAGATAATTCTGCAAAAGCATTATTAAATATTGCTATTATAAACACTCCAGCTGTTTGTATTAATTGCATTGGGATAGTTATTCCATAAAATATAACATTTTCAATAGTATGTTCTAATTTTGAAGCTTTCTCTTGTGCAAACGCATCTATTGTAGCGCTGTTTGAAAACCATATTCCATTTTTTCTTTTCTTTTTCTTCTCTTTCATAATCCACCTCTTTTGTACAAATAGTAAGGGCCCTAATACTATTTGTAACTAGCTTATTTGCTTGATTTAGCAAGCTTTTTAGCTGTTTTTTTAGCAAAGTTGTTTTCTTTATCGAATTGCCCAAGCCATAACCAACTTCTAAACATTTTTTATTCACTCCTTTCTCTTTTATATAAATATAATTCTTTCACAATTATTATAATAAGAAGTATTAAAAAAGAATCAAGCGAGGTTAATAAATAGTTTAATCCTTCCAATTTTGTTACTTCTATATACTTTAATTTAAATGTATAATAACAGATGTATTGTACTATTGTGTTTATAACTATTGCTATTAATCCTTTATAAATTCCTTTTGTAGGTTTTTCTGAAAATTTTATTATTGTGTACATAGTATATACAAATATGAAAACTTGTGTAACTCCATAACCTAAATACTTTGTTACAATTATAGGAATAATTGTATAAACCAAAACATATGGCAATAGTTTCTTAATTTCTTTTGTTCTTATTACTATGAATATTGTTAATACATAATTTAACACTGAAACTGCAATTACACATAAATAATTTATTAAACTATTTATTTTGATTTTTGATAAGTTTTCGATTGTTACTTTGTAGTATGGCATACCTATACTTTCTAAACATGTATTTATAACAATCATTGTTATCATAAATATAAGTAACCATACTGCAAGTTTTGCTACTTTCTCATTAACTCCTAACCATTTTATGAAATCTTTCATTTTTACTACCCACCTTAATTATACAACAGATAAAAATAGTTTTTACGCAATCAAAACGCAAATTTCCAATTTTTTCCATTTTTCGCTTTTTTTCACTTATTATAGCACAAAAAAAGAAAGAATCAACATGTTATAACGCATAATTTATTCTTTCTAAAAGGATACCTGTACCTAGTGCTACACAAGATAATGGATCTTCTGCTAATGTCACTGGAATATGTAAATTTTCTTCTAGGTATTTATCTAAATTGTTTAATAGTGCTCCTCCACCTGTTAATGTTATTCCTCTTTCAATTATGTCCGCTGATAGTTCTGGCGGTGTCTGTTCTAATACTAATTTTATTACTTTTAATATTTTTTCTACACTGTCTTTTAATGCTTGTTCTATTTCTTCACTACTAATTGTTATTGATTTAGGTAATCCTCCGATTAGGTCTCTACCTTTTATTTCTAGTTTTTCTTTTTTATTTTCTGATTTGGCTGTTCCTATTTCTATTTTTATTTTTTCTGCTGTTTTTTCTCCAATTAGTAGTTTGTATTTATTTTTTATATAGGTTATTATGTCATCATCGAATGTATTGCCTGCTGTTTTTATTGATGCTGATGTTACTATTTCCCCTAATGATAAGACTGCAACATCTGTTGTTCCTCCACCTATATCTACTACCATATTTCCTATTGGCTTACCTATTTCTAGACCTGCTCCAATTGCTGCTACTTTTGGTTCTTCTTCTACTATTACTTTTTTTGCACCTGTTTTATAAGCTGCTTCTTTTATAGCATTTTTTTCTACTTCTGTTATATTTGATGGACAGCATATTATTATTCTTGGTTTAAACATTTTTTGTTTAATATTTAATTTACTTAATACACTATTCAAAAGTATTTCTACCATTGAGAAGTCTGCTATTACGCCATCTTTCATTGGCTTAATTGCTTTTATTTGACCAGGTGTTCTTCCTAACATATTGTTAGCTTCTTTTCCATACGCTATTGGTCTTTTATTTTCTTGATCTATTACAATTATGCTTGGTTCATTTATTATAATTCCTTTTCCTTTTAAATATACTAGGATATTTACTGTTCCTAAATCTATTCCTATATCTTTACTAAACATATTATTCCTCTATTGTTTTATTGAAGTATTCTTCAGGATTTACTAGTTTATTATTTACATAAAGTTCAAAATGTAAATGATTTCCCATATCCTTGTCATAATTATTAGTGAAAGAAGTTCCTAGTACTTGCCCTTGTGTAACTGTTTCATTTTCTTTTACTACAACATCTTTTATACATTGATATGTACTTATAATGTTGTTATTATGTTGTATTTTTATTGTTGTTCCTACTATTTCATCTTCTGTTATAGATATTACTTTTCCATCTAATACAGAAAATACTTGAAATGGATTTTCTGATTTGTAATCAACACCTTTGTTTTGAATATATGTGTTTTCATAATATGTTATTGATTGTTCTTGACTTTTTTCTTCTGATTTATAGTCATAGAAAGTTTTTGCTATTTCTATATTATCAGCTTTGTATGGTCTTTCTATTTTGACTTTTGTGTCTTCTTTGATTACTGCTTCTACATTATTTGATAATATTTCACTAGACACATATGTGTATTCATGTTGACTAATTTCATCTGCTACTTTTAGAGACATTGTTAATAAATATCCCATTAAACATAAAACAGTTAATGACATTACTACTATTCCTTGCAATAAGTATGGTTTAACATTATTTTTTACCATATAAAAATCACCTCATTAAAAGTGTTAACAATTAATGAGGTTTTTATTCACATTTTTATATTATTTTTATTATATCTGATAAATCAAATATAGCGTTTGATATTAAATATATAATAATTAACGCTAAGAGAAAATAGAATAGTCTTGCTTGGAATACTTTATTTTTTTTGAATATTTGGTTAATATTTAATGAATCTAGTGCTATTACTACTATTGGAGATATTAACAAATATATTAATAATTTGGGATTCATTTTATTTTTCCTTTTCTTTTATTAACGCTATTCTTTTTAAGTGTGGTTCTTGATTTAAAAATTTTGCTTCTATATATGAGTCTATCATTTTCTTGGCTTTTTTAAATCTAGTTGTTCCTTTAAATGCTATTATGTTGGCATTGTTATGTTCTTTTGATAGTTTTGCTTCTTTTATATTATCAATTTTTGCACAATAGATTCCTCTTATTTTATTACATGCTATTGAGATTCCTATTCCTGTTCCACATATGGCTATTCCAAAATCAACTTCTTTTTTTAAAACTCCATTACTTAATGCAAAAGCATATATAGGGTAATCTGTTCTTTCAGTATTGTTGGTGCCATAGTCTTTTACTTGATATTTTTTTTCTAAATATTTTATTAGTTTTTGTTTTAATATATATCCTCTATGATCAGAGGCAATTCCTATTTTCATATTATTCACCTATATTTAGTATACTATAAATAGTTTTAAAAAAAAAGAAAAATAAGTTTTCTTATTTTTCTAATCCAAATTTTTTGTTAAATTTTTCTACATTTCCTTTTACTTTTGTTCCACCTTGTTTACCAGTATAGAATGGATGGCAATTAGAACATATTTCTATATGTTGTTCAGGTTTTGTTGATTTACTCATAAAAGTATTTCCACAAGAACAAATGAATTTACAATCTTGTAATTCCTTATGTATTCCTTTTTTCATTTTTTTCTCCTTCCGCCATGACTCTTGGTCATAGTAATAATAATTCTTGTTTATTGTATCAAATATTATTTATTTTGGCAAGTTTTTTTATTATTTTCTTTTAATTCTATATTTGCCCCTACATTTTTAAGTTTGTCTACTATACCTTCGTATCCTCTTAAGATGTGTTCGACGTTTTCAATTGTTGTTTTGTTTTCAGCAATTAGGCCTGCTATTACCATAGCTGCTCCTGCTCTTAAATCTGTTGCTTTTACTTTTTTTCCTGTTAGTTTAGTTGCACCTTTTACTCTTGCTTTTTTACCTTTTGTGGTAATTTCTGCACCCATTTTGTTTAAATATGGGACTTGCATGAATCTATTTTCATATATGTTTTCTTCAATTATAGAAGTTCCTTTGCATTGGGTTAAAAATGTCATGAATGGTTGTTGTAAGTCTGTTGGGAACCCAGGATAATAATATGTTGTTATGTTAGTTTTTATTAATTTTTTATAAGGATTACATATTATACTATCTTCTAAAATTTCTATGTTTGCTCCACATTCTAAAAGTTTTGCTGTTAAGGCTTGAATGTGTTCTGGTATTATGTTTTCTATTTTTAGATTATTTCCTAGTAAGGCACCAATAATAGTATATGTACCAGCTTCTATTCTATCTGGAATTACTTCTGTGAAACCTTTTTTTAGTTTCTTAACTCCTTTGATTTTTATTTCATTTGTACCGGCTCCTGTTATTTTTGCACCCATACTGTTTAAAAATGTTGCTACATTTATAATTTCTGGTTCTCTAGCAGCGTTTTCTATTATTGTTGTTCCTTCTGCCATAGTAGCTGCTAACATAATATTAATTGTAGCTCCTACTGAGGCTATGTCTAGGTATATATTGCTTCCTTTTAGTTTTTCTGCTGTAATTATGTATTTATCTCCATCTTCAATTATGTTTGCTCCAAGTTTTTTAAAACCATCTAAGTGTATATTAATTGGTCTTGTTCCTATGTTACATCCACCTGGAAATGAAATTTCTACTTTTTTATATTTTGCTAATAGAGCTCCCATAAAATAATAAGATGCTCTTAATTTTTTGGCAATACTTTCAGGAATTGGTTTGTTTTCCATATTTTTTGTGTCTATTAACATTTTATCGGCGTTTGATGTATGTTTTATGTTTAAGAATTCTAATATTTCACATAAAGATTTAACATCTGAAATATTTGGTACATTGTTGATTTCTACTGTGTCATTTGAAAGAATAGCCGCGGGTATTAATGCTACAACAGCATTCTTGGCACCACTTATATTTATTGTTCCACTTAATGGTTGTCCACCCTGTATCTTGATTACTTCCATATTTTTAATCCTTTCTTGTTTCTACCTTAATATATGCTTTTTAACTATTTTTGTTATTTAAACAAATCTAATAACATATCTAGTTTGTTTATTGTTGTATATTTTTTGTTATTTTTTTCTGAGAATTTTATAGGTATTCCGCCTTCTTCAGACCATTCTTTTAGATTACCACTATAATCATCTACTAAAATGGCTTCATTTGTGTGAACCATTTTTGTTTTTGATATTTTTTTAGGACATGGAATTATTGTTATATCTTTAAAGTATTTTCTAATATATTTGATTTTTTCCATTGCTTCTTCAATTGAATAAACATGGGTTAAAATACTTACATTGAATTTATGGCTGTCTATTATTTTTTGTATACAATTAATACTATCATTTATTATTAGTTTATCATTTATAATACCATTCCAATTATAGTTTTTAAAAAAATCATCTATTTCTTTTTGTGAGAGTTCTCTATTAAAACTTTCTATTTCTTTATACATAATTTTTATTGTGTCTAATATTACACCGTCAAAATCAATATATAGTTCATATTTTTTCATGTTATCACAACCCATATTTATTATAAGTTTTAACATTTAAAAAAGCAAGTTAATTAACTAACTTGCTTTATTTTTACGCAGATACTTTTCTTGTTTTTCCTGTTGGTGTCCAACCTTCTAATGTTTTATTTCTTGACCATTTATATATTATTGAATTTACTGTTTTATAAATAGGTGTTGCATCAGCTGTTTTTGTTTCTTTGATTACTTTTTTACAAGTATTACCTGATTTTACAGTTCCTGCTTCACAATATTTTGTAATTACTGTTTTTACACAAGCAGTTTTATCTTTATTTAATTCATATCCGTTTTCTTTACAGTATTTTGTAGTTGATGCTACTTTATTTGTTCCTGTATATTTATAGCCATCTTTTATTATTTTTTCATCATTTGATGATGTTGACCATTTATATGTTGTTTTTCCTTCATCTATAATAGTTCTTGTTTTTGTATGATAATAATATGTATATTTGTATTCTTTTTCTTGATATGTTATGTATCCTACAAAAGTCTTTTTCAAACCATATACATTAATTGTTTTTTCTTCAACGTTACATTCTGCTGATAATTGTGAACCTGTTTTTGTAACTGGATTAACTGTTCTTGTATATACTTTGTAAATATAGTATGGTTTTAAAGTACATGAATCACTACATCTTGTATAGTCCATTCCAACATATACATATTTCTTTGTCATTGTGTCTTTTGGAACGTATTCTAATGTTATAGTTTCTTGTAATTTCCAATCAGTTGTACTATATGTTGTTGAAGTACTTGAATCTCTGAAATATTTATAATCTTTACATACATATTGTTTATATGTACCAACTACATTATCATATGTTTCTTGATATATTGGTTTTGATTTATCCATTTTTGTAGTTGTTATTGTTGTTTTCTTATATCCATTTTTTTCATTGATTACTAATTCTTGTTCACCCCAGATAATATTGTCTGATTCAGTATATTCTTTATCTTCTGACCAATCTGACCATTTGCTATAAGTTTTATCTGTTGTTTTTGAGTATAAGTATTTATAAGTTGTTTTTGTAGAAACATCTTTTTTATATTCTTTTTTATCTTCTAGCATTGGTGTTGTTATAACTTTGTTTTCTACTTTATAACAAGCTTTAGCGTTTTCTGGATCTTTTTCATATCCTTTTGGACATTCATATCTATCAATTACTTTTGTTGAACTTAATTTTTGAAATTGATATTCAAGTATTGGATTTGTTGGATTTGTTGGATTATTTCCTTTATTTTCGTTGTTGGTTTGACAATCTTGACATTTATTATCACAGTCATTACATCTATCTGTACATCCTAGATGTTCAATTATAAATGCTTCTTCATTAGAACATGATAAGTTAACTTTCATTTCATATTCTGTGTCTGTTTTTGTGATTTCAATATATGATTCTGTGTTACTACATGATTTGCCATTTTTATCTACGAATGGTAATAATAAGTTTTTCTCTAACATTTCTCCTAAAGTTATTCTAACTTTATCACCAACATTTTTTGGCATTCTTTCATTAGTGAAATATGTATCACCAGCGTCACGCATTGATTCTATATTTCTTCTAAATACATCTTGTAATAATGGATTTAATGATGATTTAGTAGGAAATAACCATAATAGTATAAATACTATAACTGCAATTAATAATATTCCTAGTAAAAATCTTTTTATTATTGTCCATAATGATGTTTTATTTTCCATTTCGTATTCCATAAATTACTACCCCCTGATAACTACTTTCTAACTCTAGTAACACTTGTTGTGTTGCTATAATATCTTTCTTCTTCTACTTCTTGTTTTATTATTATAATGTCTTCACTTGTTGTTTCTTCTTGAGCTGGTTTTGTTGGTGTTGTGACTCTTTCTTCACTTTTCTTTGTTGTTTCTTCGAATTCTCTTTCAAATTCTTCTTGTCTAGCTTTATTATCTTTAGCATCTTTTATTCCGTTTTTGATTCCTGATGCTATACCATCTACTAGACCTTCTTTATAGCTTTCTAAGTATTTTCCATTGTAAGAGTTAATAGCTTTATTTAAATCTTCTTTAAATGATACTGATGTTAAAGTAGTATTATTACTCATATATGCATCATGTGATTTTGAATAAGATATTGCATATCCTTTTGATAAACCTTCAGCATATGCTTTTTCTTTGTTATTCTTTTCTTCGTATTTATCATTAAATTCTTGATTTGCTTTTGATTCAGCATTTTTTATTTCTTTATCTGAGAATGTTTTATTTGCTTCATCTTTTGATATTTCTTCTCTTTTTGTACCTTTAGATGAGTTATTATTATTGTTATTAGTGTATCCACTATTATCGTTTAATTTACCATTTTCACGATTTTCAATGTCTATATTTCTTGAAGATGTTTTTATATTTTTTTCATCTAGTAAGTAATATAGTGTTGTTTTTTGATCTTCTGTTATTTTTAATGATGTTTTGTTTTCTTTTGATGAAATTTCAGCAGCATTTATATATCCTTCTAAATCATTACATGTTATTGTTTCATTGATTTTGATTATTGTTTCATAAGTATTTTTGTTTACTATTCCTCTTTCATATAAACTTGGTAAAATTAATGTTGCTATGAAAGATGCTGCTTCTTTGTTTTCATCTTTTAATGAATCTATATTACCACTTAAGTATATTGATAAAAGTTTGTTTGTTATTTTTTCTTTGTTTTCTGCACTATTGTCTTTATTATACGCTAATACTAATTTTTCAAAACTTTCAAACATTTCTTTGTTGTTTTTATCAGAGAATAAATCTGATATTCCTGATTTTTCAGTTGCATATCTATAGTATGTATTTAATACTACTCCAGATTTTGCATAATCTTTTGAAAATTCTAATACATCTACATCATATAACAATCTTTCTGCTAAAACATCTTTTGTGAATGTATCAGCATTAGCATAAGCATATAATGCTCTTAATTCATTTATGTTTAAATATAATTGTGAATTTTTATCAATATCTTTTTTTATAGATGGCGCTGCTACATTATTAAAGTAGTTTTGAACATCATTTATTTTTGTAAATGTTTCTTTTTGTATTGAACTTAATAAATTTAACAACTCTTCTAATGATGAAATTTCTCTTGTTTCTGTTTTTGGTTTATCTTTTTGTTTTGATTTTAATGTTGTTATAGCTTCTGTTGCTACAAGTGCTACTAATGCTAAAGCTCCTGCTGCAATTAAAACTCTTTTAATGGTCTTTTTATTACTTTTTCTAGTATTTTCTTTATCAATTTTTTCATTAACCATTTCAGCCCATTCTTCTGAAGATATTGATTTTATCATTTCTTCTATTTCATCCAATTGTTTATTTGAATTTTCTTCCATTTTTTATCCCCCTCTATAAACAGATTGCCATTATTATAGCACAATAGAGGATAAAAGTCAATTATTTTACTATTTTGTATATTTTTCTATTAGTTCTTTTACGTATAAGCTATATCCTATTTCATTTTTATCTGTTTCTTCCAATGAACATATAGGTGGAAATAAAACACACCACCAATTATCTCCTTTTCCTTCCCCTATTGTGATTACTAATGATTCATATTCTCCTTCTTTATACTCTACATTTTTATATATTTTTTTAGGAAAGTAATTATTACCAAATTTTATATTAAATTTTGTTTCATATCCTGATTCTTCTAGTGTTTCTTTTACTACTTTTTCTATTTTTTCTATATTATTTTGTATTATTTCTCTTGATTCTTCTAATGATGAAGTTTTTAGTATTTCTTCTATTTCTTTAGATATATTTTCTTTTACTTGTTTTTTTATATATTGATCTTTGATACTATTACTATTTGCTACAATTCTTAGTCTTATTGCTTCATTTGGTATTACATAGTATTTTTCT
The DNA here is from genome assembly GCA_934098525.1 of uncultured Bacilli bacterium. GTDB lineage: Bacteria > Bacillota_I > Bacilli_A > RF39 > UBA660 > CAKONZ01. The sequence goes on from CAKONZ010000005.1 coordinate 40,884, forward strand.
TTGGTTGTAAACATTATTAACATTGTTATTGATATTATTATTAGTATTATTTTTTTCATTTAAAAATCACCTAATTTAATATTGGTGATTTTTTATTTTTTTATTCAATATTATTTAAAATTATTAATATTCTATCAAAATTATTGTTATCTTTTTTAGTTATTATTTTTGCTTCTTGATAGTAGTTTTTAACTATTTTTGTTAATATCTTACTTTGATCTTTTCCAATTTCAAAGATAATAATATTTTTTTTATTTAGAATTTTTTTTGATTGTTCTAGTATTTTTTTGTAAAAATATAATCCATCATCTTCTGCAAAGAGCGCTAAGTGTGGTTCATTATTATATACTATGTCTTCTATTTTTTCATTTTTTGATATATATGGAGGATTTGATATTAATATATCAAATTTTCCTTTTATATTTTTTAAGATATTAGTGTGTATGAAATTTATTTTAACTTTGTTTTCTTTAGCATTTTTCTTAGCTATTTTTAAGGCTTTTTTTGATATGTCAGTTGATGTTATATTGGATTCTATATTTTTTTTAATTGTTATTGGTATTATTCCACTACCAGTTCCTACTTCTATTATGTTAGGCTTTGTAAAGTTGTTTTTTATGATATTAAGCGCCTCATATACAAGTGTTTCTGTTTCTGGTCTTGGAATTAATACATTTTTATTTATTAAGAATTCATATCCATAAAAGTTAGTATGACCTAAAACATATTGTACAGGAATATTATTTTTGATTTTATTAATTTTTTTTTGATATGATTTGTATTCTTTTTTTGTTAATTGTTTTTCTTTGTTTAAAGAAATTTCTGGTATTGTTAGATTTAATATATCACTTAGGATTATTTTTTTTGTTAATAATGGTATATCTTCTTTTACTAATAGGTCATTAATTTTCATTTCCTGCTAACTTTCTTTTTTGATCTTCATTTATTAATGCTTCAATAATATCTTCTAATTCGCCTTCCATTACTCTGTCTAGTTTATTTATTGTAAAGCCTATTCTATGATCTGTTACTCTATTTTGTGGATAGTTGTATGTTCTTATTTTTTCTGAACGATCACCAGTTCCTATTTTATTTTTTCTATCTGAACCAACTTCTTCTTCTTTTTTTCTTTTTTCTTCTTCATATAGTTTTGCTTTTAGGATTTGAATAGCTTTTTCTTTGTTTTGTAGTTGACTTCTTTCATTTTGGCATGTTACTACAATACCTGTTGGAATATGAGTCATTCTTACAGCACTATCTGCAGTATTTACAGATTGACCTCCTGCTCCACCACTTCTATATACATCTATTTTTACATCTTGCATGTTTAATTCTATTTCTACACCTTCTACTTCTGGCATTACTACTACTGTAGCAGTAGATGTATGTATTCTTCCTTGTGATTCTGTAAGTGGTATTCTTTGAACACGATGGGCACCACTTTCATATTTTAGTTTTGAGTAAACAGAATCACCTTTAATCATTAGTTCTATTTGTGAAAAGCCACCATTTGTACCATCTTCTGAGTTTAATACTTCTACTTTCCATCCTTGTCTTTCAGAATATTTTTGATACATTCTATATAGATCTCCGGCGAAGATATTGGCTTCATCTCCTCCGGCTGCTCCTCTTATTTCCATTATTATATTTTTTCCATCATTTTCGTCTTTTGGTAATAATAATATTTCTAATTGATTTGTTAAATTCACTTTTTCTTTTTCTAAGTTATTTATTTCTTCTTTTGCTAAGTCTTTGTATTCTGGATCGTTTAAAAGTTCTTTATTTTCTTCAATTGCATTAAGGACATTTTTATATTTTTTATATACTTCTACTACTTCTGATAGTGAGCTATGTTCTTTTGATAATTTTGTTAATAAATTTATATCATTTAGTGTTTCTTGTTTAGTTAATTCTTCAGTTATTTCGTTATATTTTTCTAAAATTTTTTCTAATCTATCTATCATTTTTTCACCTCTTTATTAAGAAAAGACTTATTCTTGTTCTAAGTCTTCTTCGTCTACTATTACTAAGTCTTTATATTCTTCAGTTATATCACTTACATCATCATCAGAATCTTCCATATATATTTCATCTGGTTCTTCTTCCATTTCTAAATCGTCAGTATCATCAGAATCTATACTATCAATATCATCTAAATCTTCTTCTACTATTATATTTTTTACTTTATGATTTTTTCTTAAATCCCATTTACCATTATCTAATAAAATAAATCTTTTATCGTTAGCAAGTGATGTATAAAAATCTCCAACTTTATTTTCAAATGTTGATGCTGGTAGTTCTAATAGTTGTACTATTTTTCTAAATAAGTCCGCTGTTGATTGTTCTTTATTTTCTTCTAACATTATTTCAGTTATATCATTATATGACATAAGTTCTAAATCTTCTTTTTTAATTTCATTTATTTTCATAAGATCCTCCTACATTTTTTCTGGGCTAGATACTCCAATTAAATTTAAAGCATTTTCAATTGTTATTTTAACCGCACTTATTAACATAATACGTTCAAAAGTATATTTTTCATCTTCTGTTATGATTTTTTCTTTTGAGTAATATGAATGGAATGCTGTTGCTAAGTCATAAACATAATTTGTTATTAAATGTACTTCTTTTTTTATAGCTGATTTAATAACTATATCTTTAAATTCATATATCTTGTTCAAAACATTATATGCAGCTTCACTATTAATTGTTTCAAATTTGTAATCTTCTTTTAGTTCCTGTGTTTTAACACTATTTAATATGGAACATATTCTAGCATGAGCATATTGAATATAGTATACAGGATTTTCATTGTTTTTCTTTGTAGCAATGTCTATATCAAAGTCCATTTGTGTGTCTAAGCTTCTTGATACAAAGAAGTATCTTAGCGCATCTACACCAACATCTTCTGCTAATTCTCTCATGGTAATTGCTTTCCCTGTTCTCTTTGATATTTTGTATTCTTCACCATTTTTCATGGCTCTTACCATTTGAACAATTGGTACATCTAATTTGCTTGCGTCTCCACCAAGCATTGTTACTGCAGCTTTAAGTCTTGCTATGTAACCATGGTGATCTGCTCCTAGAATGTCTATTAATTTGTCGTATCCTCTATTTAATTTATCAAGATGATATGCTATATCTGGAGAAAAATAAGTATAGCTTCCATCTTCTTTAATGATAACTCTATCTTTTTCATCATTAAATTCACTTGTTTTTAACCAAGTAGCACCATCCAATTCATAAGTATATCCTAACTCTTTTAACTTTTCAATACTTTTTTCTACTAGGCCTTTATCTCTTAATGATTGTTCTGATGTCCATACGTCAAAAACTACTCTTACTTTTTTTAAATCTTCTTTTATTAGGTTCAAAAAGTAGTCTAATCCTATTTTTTTGAAAAATTCAATATTTTCATTTAAATAACCATCTTTTTTTTCATTATATAATTTTTTGGCTACATCTATTATTTCTTTTCCATAATAATAGTTTTCTTCCATTTTAGATTCTAAACCACATAATTCTTTGTATCTTTCTCTTATTGATTTAGCCATATTCATCATTTGATTACCGGCATCATTTATATAATATTCACGAGTTACATCATATCCTGCAAATGAAAGTATTCTTGTTAAAGAGTCTCCAAAACAAGCTCCTCTAGCATGACCTAAATGTATTACTCCAGTTGGATTTACACTTACATATTCAGCATCTATTTTTATATTTTTACCATAGTCTGATCTACCATAGTTTTCTTTTTCATTTATTACTTTTTTTATGTTTTCTAATAGGTAATCTTTTTTTAAGTAAAAATTAATAAATCCTGGTCCTGCTACTACAATTTTTTCTATATATTCTTCATTTATTTTTTCTTTAATTATGTTTGCTAATTCTATTGGACTTTTATTTAATTTTTTAGCCATTTTCATTGCTATATTAGTAGAAAAATCCCCATTTGTTTTTTCTTTTGGTGTTTCTATAGTTATTTCTTCTAATGATATGTTATCATCTAGAGATTTTTTTATTATTTCTTTTAGTTTTTCTTTCATATTTATTCCTCCACTTTAAAGTAAATTTTAAATATTTCTTTTTCTATTTGATAGTTAATTATATACTCATTGTTTTCATTTTTCAACTTTAATACTTTTATTTTTGTTTTTAGTGTTAAGTTGTTGTTTTTGATATTGTAAAAAATCATATTGTTATTAAAGTCTAAATTTATTTTAATATCATTGTTATCCTTTATAATGTAATTTTCTTTTGGATTTATTTTTGTTATTGAGTTATCAATTGTAAAAGTATATATATCGTTGTTATATATTGCTTTTGTTTGAATTATTTTATCATTTATTTTTAGGATAATATTCTTTTTGCTCATGACATCACTCATTTCACAAACGAATTATAACATACTTTTTAAAAATAGCACATATTTTTTTATATTTTTTTAATACTAATATGTAGAAATAGGTGAAAAGATGAAAAAAATAATTAATATATGTGTTGGTTTTTTATGTTTCTTTGCTTCTTGTTTTTTAATTATTAATATTAGTGGTTTATTGTACGCGATGGTTACTAAAAAAATAGATATTAATAGTGCTAATTCTTTTTATTTATATGATAAAGATAATAATTTGATTTTTTCTGGAAATAAAAATGATGATTGGGTTAGTATTGATGAAATTAGTCCTTATGTTATTTATGCTACTTTATCTGTTGAGGATAAGAATTTTTATAAACATAATGGTTTTGATTATTTGAGAATAGGAAAAGCTTTATTTGAGGATTTAAAGTCTTTTAAAATCGTACAAGGTGCTTCTACTATTACTCAACAATATGCAAAGAATTTGTTTTTAGATTTCGATAAGTCTTGGAAAAGAAAATGGAAGGAAATGTGGATTACTTATGATTTAGAATATCATTATTCTAAGGATGAGATTTTAGAAGGATATTTGAATACTATAAATTATGGAAATGGAGTATATGGTATTGCTAATGCTGCTAAGTATTATTTTAATAAAAACGTAAAGGATTTGAATTTATCTGAGGCTTCTATTCTTGCAGGTATCCCTAATTCTCCTGCTAATTTTTCTCCTATAGATAATTATGATAATGCTAAAGAAAGACAGTTAGTTGTTTTGACTAGAATGAATAATAATAGATATATAAGTGATGAAGAAAAGGATTATGCCTATAATAAAAAGTTAAATATATATGGTAAGTTTGATGATTATAATTTAAGTACATTACTTTATTATCAAGATGCTGTAGTTGATGAATTATTATCAATTAATAAGATACCTAAAAGTTATATAGAGACTGGTGGTATTAAAATATATACTTCATTAGACCTTAATGCCCAAACAATAATAGAGGAGGAAACAATTAACAATATTGTTAATGATGATGTACAAAGTACTAAAGTGATGATGAATCCTAATGATGGTTCTGTTATTGCTCTTAGTGGTGGTATCAATTATAATAAGTCTCAATATAATCGTGCTTTATATTCTTTAAGACAACCTGGTTCTAGTATTAAACCTTTTTTATATTATGGAGCTTTGGAAAATGGGTTTACTTCTAGTACAACTTTTTTAAGTGAGGCTACAACTTTTAATTTTGATAAGAAGCAAAGTTATAAGGTTAAAAATTCTGGAAATATTTATGGAAATAAGGAGATTTCTTTAGCGGCTGCTATTGCGTATTCTGATAATATTTATGCTGTTAAGACTAATTTATTTTTAGGGGAAAATGTTTTATATAATATTTTAAAAAAAGTAGGTTTTACTTCTAATATAGAGGCTACACCATCTTTAGCTCTTGGTACATATGAAGTTAGTGCTTTAGAATTAGCTAAAGCATACTCTTCTTTGGCAAATAGTGGTTATTCTGTAAAACCACATTTTATAAACAAAGTTACTGATAAAAATGGAAATGTTTTATATGAATTTAAAGAGGAAAAGGAAGCTATTTTAGATTCTTCAATAACTTTTATAATTAGTGAGTTATTAACTGGTACTTATGATTCAAATTTAATTGATTATACTTATCCAACATGTATAAATATGTTATCAACTTTGACTAATAAATACGCTATTAAAAGTGGTAGTACAAATACTGATGCGTGGGTTGTTGGTTACAATAAGGATGTTGTTTTGGTTAGTTGGTCTGGTTATGATGATAGTAGAGAGATTTCTACTGATATTGTTTCTTCTAATAAGGTTATGTGGCAAAATATTATAGAGAAGTATTTTAAAAATAAAAAAACATCATGGTATAGTATACCAGATAATGTTGTTGGTGTTTTAGTTGATCCGATAAGCGGAAAAGTTGCTACTAATGATAGTAAAAATAAAAAGATATTATATTATATTTCAGGAACTGAACCTGATTATAATTAATATCTTTTATTTTATTATTTCTACTTCATCTTTTTGCTGTAATAATGTAGCATTACCATCATCTGTATCTAGGTGTAATTCCATTACTGAATTTTCTCCGATTTTAAAGTAAACATTTTCTAAAATTGTTGGTTTTATGGAATCAATTTTTACACTACATGTTTTATCAAATTTATATTTTTTATAATCTTCTTCTGTTATATGAATATGTCTATTTGGTATTATACAACATTGTTTTTTTATACTTCCAGCTGGTCCAATTATAGTTACTTCACTTGAGTTTTCTAAATCTCCAGATGTTCTAATTGGAGGATTAATTTCTAATTTGATAGCGTCTGTTTTAGAAATTTCTACTTGTGTATATTTTCTAAATGGACCAAGAATTCTTACTCTTTCTATTTGAGATTTATCTGTTTTAATAGTAACTGTTTCTTCTGATGCAAAGTTATTTGGTTGAGATAAATAGTTTCTTATGTTCAAGTTATCTTTTCCATAAATTATTTTATAATCTTCTTCTGTTATATGAATATGTCTATTTGATATTCCTACTTTTACTTTCATTGTATCACCAACTTAATTATATATTTTTTTATTGGTTTTTACTAGTTATTTCATATTTTTTTATTTAAAAAATATAATTTATTGAAAGGATGATGAATGTGAATAATAGTTTTTATAATCCAGATATGCCAGGTAATCCAATTTCTTTTAATCAAGATAATTACTCTAATGATTTACCAATGGAACAATCATATATTGAAAATATTCTTAGACTAAATAAGGGTAAAATTGCTAGTTTTTATATGACATATCCAGATTCTAATGAGTGGCGTGACAGAATTTTTACAGGTGCTGTTGAACAGGCTGCTAGAGATCATGTAGTGGTTAGTGATCCGAAAAATGGTAAGTGGTATTTATTACCTGCTATATATATTGACTTTATTGTTTTTGATGAAGAGATAAATTATAAAGTAATTTAATAAAGTATTTTGTATACTTTATTTTTTTATGTTATAATATTTTTTAGTATAGGATGTGATTAAATGATTATTGTTTTGATTATTTCAATAATTTTAGTTGTTTTATTTACTATTGGTATTATAAAGATATCTGGTTTGAAGGAAAAAGAAGAAAAATTAGATATTTCATTGGAAAAAATAGAAGAATTGGTTAATAATAAGGATGAGAATATAAATAAGATTTTAGATATTATAAGTGATGATAAGTTAAGGGCACGATATGTTAAAAGTGATAATGTTATAGATAATGAGAATAACATTTTTAGTTTATATTGGGATATAAAAAAATATTTAAAGGAAAAGAATATTAATAATGATGAGATTAATAATATAGTTAAAGAGATAGATAAGTATGAAGATGATTTAGAAGGTTTAAAGGATTTTTATAATTCTAGTGTAAATATATATAATAATTATTTTTATAAGAAACCTTTTAATATTATGTATAGGATTTTTAGATATAATGAAAAACAAAAGTTTATTTCTAAGAAGATAGAAAGTTATGAGATATTAAAAGATTAAGCTATAGATTCCAGTCTATCGGCTTAATCTTTTTTTTAGTTAAAAATTCATTTGTTTTAGAAAATGGTTTTGATCCAAAGAAACCATGATATGCTGAAAATGGTGATGGATGAGGAGATTCTATTATTAAATGTATAGGATTTGTTATTAATACTTTTTTGCTTCTTGCATAGCTTCCCCATAATATGAATACTACTGGGGTTGGTTTTTCGTTTATTTTTTTTATTACAGCATCAGTAAATTTTTCCCAGTTATATTTTTGATGTGATAAGGGTTTATCTTTTTCAACAGTGAGAATACTATTTAACAACATTACACCTTCTTTTGTCCATTTCTCTAAACATCCTGATTCTGGTATTTTACATCCTAAGTCTGTATTTAATTCTTTGAATATATTTTGTAGTGATGGTGGTTTTTTAATGCCAGGTTTGACTGAAAATGACAAACCATGAGCTTCATTTTCACCATGATATGGATCTTGACCAATTATAACTACTTTGATTTTATCGTAGTCTGTGTATTTAAAAGCATTAAAAACATCACTTGCTTTAGGATATACTATATGATTTTTATATTCTTCTCTTATATCATTCATTAATTTTTTAAAATAGTCTTTTTCATATTCTTCTTTTAAAATACTGTCCCATTTTTTTGTTATTGCCATTATACCACCTATTTAATTATAACATCTTTTAACTTTTTTTTCATTTTATATATACTACTTATGTTAATTATTGCAAGTATTGCTACTAAGGTATCTACTACGTTCCATACTTTTAATGATGGTATTATTCCTCCGAAAAATAGGATGATGATTGTTATTATTTTTAATATTTTTATATAGCTGTTTTTGTTACTTAAAAATTTTAGGTTACTTTCACCATAGTAATATACAGTTATAATGGTTGAAAAGGAAAATAGTAATAGGATTATTATTAGAATTATTTCACCAAAATGCCCAAAATGATAATTGAAGGCATATTTTACTAGTTCTATTCCATTTATATTGTTAAAGCTAATTAGTTTATAGTTACTTGATATAACAATTATACTTGTTACTGTTGTTATAAATAGACTTATAAAATATGTTTCTATTATTCCTATATTTCCTTGTTTTATGTAATCTTTGTTATTTGTTGAACCGCTTATTATTGCACTTGTGCCTACTCCAGCTTCATTAGCAAATATACCTTTTTGAATACCTATTATAAATGTATATATTAAACCTGATTTTATTGCTTTAGGGTAAAATGCTTCTTTTATTATGGCAATTAGAAATGTTGGTATTTTTGATATATTTAATATGATTACTATAATTCCTAATGTTAGATAAGTAATTGTCATAATTGGTACTATTTTATTACATATATTTGATATTTTATTTATTCCTTTGATTATTACAAGAGCTGTTAAAATAGCTATTATTAATGATATTACTATTTTATTTACAGGGTATACATTAGTTATTAAGGTTGTTATAGTATTATTTTGAATAGATGTAAATCCTAAGTTGTATGTTATGATTGCTAATATACAATATATTATTGATAGATTTTTGTTATTTAAACCTTTTTTTATATAGTAGGCAGGACCACCTTTACAATTTTCATGATCTTTTTCTTTGTATATGGTTGATAAAATGTTTTCAAGATAACAATTTATGGATACAAAAAATGATGATACCCACATCCAAAAAATTGTACCTATGCCTCCATAATATATTGCAAATGCTATTCCTGCTAGAGAACCCGCTCCGATTTTTGAAGCTAATGACATTATTAATGTATCTTTTGAACTTATTCCTGTTTCTTTTTTATTGTTTTTTAAGGAAGAAAAAATTTTTATGAGTTTAATTTGAGGAAATTTTAATTTTACTGAAAAATAAATACTATTTGAGAAAATAAGTATTATTGCTATAGACCAAACTATTTTATTTATTATTTGCATATCTTATCCTTTCATTTAAATTTATGCAAAAAAAAAAGAGAATAAAACTTTTATACTATTTATGATATGATTCATTGTTTATAATTTTAAATCCTCTATAAATTTGTTCTAATAATATTACTCTAAACATCTGATGTGGAAAGGTCATTTTAGAAAATGATATTTTTTTATTTGTTAATTTTTTAATTTTTTCATCCAAACCATTTGATGATCCTATTATAAATGTTATGTTACTGTTATTTGTTAATTCTTCATTTATCATTTTTGAGAATTCTTCACTTGCTTTTTGTGTACCATTTATATCAAGAATTATTATATTATCTTTTTCTTTTAAGTGTTTTAATATGTTTTCACTCTCTTTTTTTAAACATTGTTGAATATTTGTGTCTTTTTCATCTGGTAATTCTATTAAATCTATTTTAGAATATTTGGTTATTCTTTTTACATATTCGGCTTCTGCATCTTTAAAAAATTGTTCTTTTATTTTTCCTAAACATATTATTTTTATCATTATATTTCAATCCAATCTAGTGCTTCATCTTGTTTTGCTATATATATAGTTATATCATTATTATTTATTTTATTTTTTGTTGTTGATAACGCTAAGGATGGAGTATTATTTTCTTGACTAAGGTGCGCTAAAACTATGTTTTTTGTATTTTTTCCTATAATTTTTTCTAAATATTTAGCGGCATCTTCATTTGATAAATGGCCTCTGTCTCCTAGAATTCTTTGTTGAAGATAAAAAGGATATTTACTATTTCGAAGCATTTCTATATCGTGATTACTTTCAATTATATATGCATCTTTATTTTCTATTTGGGTTAGTATTTTATTATTTATATATCCTGTATCTGTCATATATATTAATTCTTTATCTTCTTTGATTGATATTCCACTGCATTTTACATCATGTGATAAATTAAATAAATTTATTTTTATATCATCAATATTGTAATTATTATCATAAATTATATTGTCATAATTTATTTTACTTTCTAATTCTTCTTTTTCTATTTGAGTTAGTATTACTGGATGATATTTTTTTAAATAAGAGTTTATTCCTTTTATATGATCATCATGTATATGTGTTAGTATTATTATGTCTATATTTTTAATATTGTTGTTTATTCTTTTTTCGGCGTTTTTTAGTGTTATTCCTGCATCTATTAGTATAGTTATATGATTATTTTTGACTAGGGTTGCATTACCTTTGGAACCACTTGATAATACTTTTACTATCATTGATATAATAAGAAAGGATTAAGAAGTTCACCATTATATCTTACTTCAAAGTGTAAATGTGTTCCTGTTGAATAACCTGAATTTCCCATTGTTCCTATTACTTCTCCCATTGTTACTGCTTGGCCTTCTCTTACATATACGTCTTTTAAATGGGCGTATCTTGTTGTATAGCCGTTATTGTGGTTTATGTCAATACGATTACCAAAGGTAGCCATACCTGTTGATCCTATATTGTTGCCATATCCTGTTGCAATTCCTGTTACTGTTCCATCATTTGCAGCATATACTGGTGATCCATATCCGGTTCCAGATATATCTATACCATTATGCATTCTACCCCATCTTGGTCCCATATAATCTGTTATTATATATGGCGTTCTAGTTGGCCATGCCCAATATTCTGTTGACGCTACAACATATTGAGTTCTAACACCTGTTTTTACTATCTGATTTACTGGAGCTTTTAAAACTTCTGTATTTATTGTTACAGCACTTGTTATTTGACCATTTTCTATTTTTAGTTTTTGAGTAACTTTACTTTCTCCATTTTGACCATTTTGTGTTACTTCACTGTAACCTACAAATAAACTACTATCTTCATATGTCTCTGTTTTAAATCTTACTGTTTGAATTTCTACATTGTGTTGTTCCTCTACTATTGTTATTAATGGATCGATTAAGCTTATTATTACTTCTTGTCCACTATAAAGTAGAGTATTTTCATCTGCTAAATCGGGATTAGCTATTAAAAATTCAGATGGCAATAATGTATTGGCTGCCGCTATTGATTTTATTGTATCACCTGATTTTACTGTGTATTTTTTTTGATCAGATGTTGTTCCAAATAGAAGATATTTAGCTAATTCTTTTTCTGTTTGGAATATTCTTTCATTAGCAGGAATATTGTCTTCTTTTATTACTATTTTTTCTTTTACATATACATTTTCTATTATACTTCCTGTATCTGTGATTTCTTCTTGATTTTCTTGTAAATATAAATTGTATTTCTCTTCATCTATAAATGATTTTACAGTTTCATTAACAGCTGTTGATAAAATACTTTTATCTAATAGATATAAATATAGTGTCTCTTTGTCTTTATCATCTTCTGCTGGGATAATTGTTACTTTATAACCTGGTATAGTAAAATTTTCTGTTTCTTTTACTTTATTATATATATCTTCTGTTGAAGTTATATCTTCATTATATGTTATTTCTTCTTTTATTTCTAATCCTGTTGGAGCATATACTCTTTCAACATTGTATTTTTCTTTTAAACTTGTTTGTTCGATATCTATGTAATTTTCTAGTTCTTTTTTTGATTTTATTAACCCTATTGATTTACCATCTAAATAAACTCGATACACTTCTTTAGCTGTATAATATGTATTTGAAGTTGTGTGTAATATTAAGATTATTATACTTATTGAAAATCCCAATAATGAAAATAATATGGTGTTAATTTTATTCACTTTTTTCACCCTCTTTTTCTTCATGTTTGTAGTTCATAAATGAAGATGTATTCTTTTTAAATAATAATTCTGCTTTTCCTGTTTTACCACTACGGTTTTTTCTAATTATTACTTCAGATCTACTCATGTTGTCATCTATTTTGGATTCTTCATTGTAATAGTCGTCTCTATAGATGAATGCTACTATATCAGCATCTTGTTCGATAGATCCTGATTCTCTTAAATCACTTAAAACAGGTCGTTTGTCTTCTCTTAATTCTGGTGTACGTGATAATTGTGCTAGGGTTATTACTGGTATTTTTAATTCTAACGCTAATGTTTTTAATGCTCTTGATATTTCTGATACTTCTTGTTGCCTGTTACCGGAATATCTTCCCATACCTCCAATTAGTGTTAAGTAATCGATAACTATTAATCCTAAATTTTTATCCATATTAGCTATTCTTCTACATTTTGCTTTTATGTCTCCGATTGTTACTCCTGGTGAATCGTCTATGTAAATATTTAAGTTGCTTAATTGACTTATTGCTTCATTTACTCTTTGCCAATCTTGAGTTTGTAGGTTACCATTTTGTAGTTTTTTTGCTTCTACTTGACCAACTGATGAAATCATACGATTTACTAGTTGTTCTGCTCTCATTTCTAGTGTAAATATTACGACTGATTTTTTTGAGTTTAATGCAACGTTTGTTGCTATATTTAATGCTAGAGCAGTTTTTCCCATTGCTGGTCTTGCTGCTAAAATTATTAGTTCATTTTCATGAAGTCCATCTGTGATGTTATCTAATTCATAGTATCCAGTTGATAAACCACTTATTTTTCCTTTGTTAGCTGCTAGTTTTTCTAAGTTTTCTTGTACTTCGTTTAAAACATCAGGCATTGTTCTAAATTCTGTTGATTTTCTGTTTTTTACTACATTTAATATTCTTGCTTCTGCTTTGTCTAATGTTTCATTAACTGGAAGATCACTATTATATCCTAATGTTGCTATTTGTGTTGCTTCTTCAATTAAGTTTCTTAGTATGCTTTTATCTTCTACTATTTTTAGATAATGATCTATATTAGCTGCAGTTGGAGTCTGATCTAATATTTCTGTTAGATACTCAACTCCTCCAATTTCTTTTAGAATTTTCTTATCTTTTAATTTATTTGTAACAGTTGTTATATCTATTGCTACATTGTCAGTATATAATTCTTTTATAGTTTCAAATATTTTTCCATGTTTTTCTAAAAAGAAACTTTCTTTATTTAAACTTTCTATTGATTTTTGAATAGCATATTTTGATAAAAACATTGCCCCTAGTACTGATTGTTCGGCTTCTATATTATGGGGTATTTCTCTATTCATTTATTCCACCTACTTTGTTAATTCTACTTTAATTATTGCTTTTATGTCCTTATATAAACTTATTTCAACATCATGATATCCTAATGTTGATAAAGAATTTTTTAGTAATATTTGGTTTTTACTAATATTATAATTGAAATTTTTATCTAGTTCTTCTTTTATTTGTTTTGCAGATATACTACCAAATACTTTATCTTGGCTACCTGTTTTTACTTTAAATGTTAGTTTTTTTTGTTCTAATTTTTCTTTTATAGCTATAGCTTCTTTTTTATTATTTTCATCTTCTTTAGCATTTTTTATGTTTTCTCTTTCTAATTGTTTTGATGTTTCAATTGTTTTTTGTACAGCATAGCCATTTTTTATTAAAAAGTTTTTGGCGTATCCGTCTTTTACTTCTTTTATTTCACCTTTTTTGCCTTGATTTTTTAAATCTTTTATAAATATAACTTTCATAAAAAACCTCCCAATTTAACTTAAATTATATCATATTAATTTTAATAAAAAAAGACTTTAAAAGATTAAAGTCTATTTTGTAAATGGTAATAAAGCTATTGCACGTGCTTTTTTGATTTCTTCTGCTATCATTCTTTGATGTTTTGCACAAGCTCCTGTTACACGTCTTGGTAAAATTTTTCCTTTTTCATTAATATATTTTTTAAGGATATCAACCATTTTATAATTGATTGTTTTACCTGTACACATATAACATATTTTTTTCTTTTTTCTATAAAATTCTGCCATGTTTTTTCCTCCTTTATATTAGAAAGGTAAATCATCATCTTCAACTTTTATTTCTTCACCAAAATCTTTAAAAGGATCGTTGTCAACAGATGTTGTTTTTACATCTATATCATCTGCAAAGTTATATGGATTTACATCTGTTTTATTTGATTCTCTTTGTTCACGACTTGCTTTAGTATCTAAAAATTGAACATTATCCGCTACTACTTCTGTTACATATCTCTTTTGACCATTTTGATCATCATAACTTCTTGTTTGAATACGTCCATCAATAGCAACTTGACTTCCTTGATTTAAATAATTTTTTACATTTTCAGCTTGTTTTCTCCAAACTACAATGTTAATAAAATCTGTTTCTCTTTCTCCACTTGTTCCAGTAAATGGTCTATTTACTGCTAGTGAAAATGTCGCTACAGCTATATTTGATCCTGTATATCTTAATTCTGGATCTTTTACTAATCTTCCTATTAAAAATACTTTATTCATATGTACCTCTTAATCTTCAATTTTTACAACTAAAGAACGAATAATATTTTCGCTAACATTTGAAATATGATTAAATTCATTGATAGCTGCTACTGGAGCTTCAGTAGTAATTAAGAAATAATATCCTTTATTGAATTTTTTTATTTCATATGCTAAATCTTTTTGTCCTTGTTCATCAAAACCAATTATTTTAGAACCTTTATTTTCTAAAACTTTTTTTACATCTTCTGCTACTTTTTTGATTGCAGCTTCTTCTAGTGTTGGTTTTACGATAAACATAATTTCATATTTTTTCATCGTTTTACACCTCCTTTTGGACATCAGGCTTCTATACGAAGCAAGGAGTACTTAATACTCGTTATGTATTATAGCAAATCTTATATTTTTTGTCTAGTTTTTTTATAAATTAAATCTAAAATGACAAATGTCTCCGTCTTGCATTAAGTATTCTTTTCCTTCAATTCTTAGTTTTCCTTGTTCTTTTACCTTGGCTTCAGTTTTTGCTTCTATTAAGTCATTATATGCTATTACTTCAGCCTTTATAAATCCCTTTTCAAAGTCAGAGTGAATTATACCTGCACATTCTTTGGCATTCATTCCATCTTTGTAAGTCCATGCTTTTACTTCTTTTGGACCACATGTAAAATATGTTTTTAGGCCTAAAAGTGAATATGCAGCTTCAACTAATTTATCAAGTCCACTTTTTTCTATTCCTAGTTCTTTTAACATTTCTAATTTGTCTTCTTCATTTAGTTCTGCTAATTCTGATTCTATTTTAGCTGATACAACTATAACTTTACTATTTTCTTTTTGAGCATAGTCTTTTAATTTTAAAACATATTCATTTTCAGTTCCTATTTCATTTTCATCTATATTTGCTAAATATATATGTGGTTTTAATGTTAAAAAATTGTATGATTTTATAGAAAATAATTCTTCTTTTGTTAGATTAATTAGTCTTAATGGGATATCCTTTTCTAAGGATTCTTTGCATTTAATTAGTGTTTCATATTCTATTACTGTATCTTTTTCTTTTGTTGTTTCTGCTTTCTTTTTTATTTTTTCAATTCTATTTGTTATTATTTCTAGATCTGCTAAGGCTAATTCTAAATTAATTATTCCAACGTCTCTTATTGGATCAACGCTTCCTTCAACGTGAGTTATTTCTTTATTGTCAAAACATCTCACTACTTCACATATAGCATCTACTTCTCTTATGTGAGATAAAAATTTGTTTCCTAAACCTTCTCCTACTGAGGCTCCTTTTACTATTCCTGCTATGTCAACAAATTCAAATGTTGCTGGTTTTACTTCTTCTGGAATGTATATTTCTTCTAGTTTTATTAATCTTTTATCTGGTACTGTTACTATTCCGACATTTGGATCTATTGTTGCAAATGGATAGTTTGCTACTAAAATATTTTTTTTGGTAATTGCATTAAATAATGTTGATTTTCCGACATTTGGAAGTCCTACTATTCCTGCTTTTAAACTCATTTTTTCAACTCCTTATAATGTTGGATATACTCCTGGTCCTAGTGGTAAGCCAATTATATACCACATTAGTATGATAAATATCCATGTTAATGTATAACCTATAAAGTATGGAATCATTAAATTTATTCCTTCTTTTATTGAAAAATATTTATCTTGTTCTTTATTATATATATTTAAGTATCCAATGTAAACAACAAAATACGCTAAAAGTGGTGTTATTCCATTTGTCATTGATTCGGCTGCTCTAAAAATAAATTGTCCATATTGTGGTGACATATTTAATTGCATCATTGTAGGAATTAATATCGGAGATATTATTGACCATTTTGCTAGTGATGTTGTTACAAACATGTTTGATATGGCTATTATTATTATTGATACAATAATTAGTGCTAATCCTGATAGTGGAAGAGCTTTTAAGATGTTTGCTAATGTTGCTACTATTACAGTTCCAATGTTGCTTTCTTTAAATACTGCTATAAATTGTGATGCAAAAAATATCAACACTATTAATGAACCTAGTGTTTTTAATTTTTCATCTAGTTTATTAAATAATTCTTTATCATTTTTAATTGATTCTGAACCAATTCCATAAGATATTCCTGTTATCATAAAAAATAGTGATATTATATATGTAAAACCATCTTGGAAGTATGAATTTGGTCCAAATAATTGATCTGAATATGTTTTTTGATTTAAGTCTAGTAAAAAACCTGATAGAGGTAATCCTGGAATAATTGAATATATAAATATTAGTGCTATTATTATTCCTGATATACGAGCATATTTTAATCCTTTTTTTTCTTTGGCTTCTTCTTTTATTTTCTTTTGTTCTTCATATTGTAAGTCAAGATATTCTATTTCTTTTGTTTGTCCTAATTCATCATGTTTTTTTGATATGTATCTACCTAATTTTTTTACTACTATTTTTTCTGTTATTATAGTTCCTACTATAGCCATTATTATGCAAGAAATTATCATTATATATAGATTTGATGTCATTCTTACATAAAATGATGAGTCTATTAGATGCGCTGCTTGTGTTGTGTATGGAATTAAGCTTAGATCTATTGTTCCTACAAAGAAACTAATACTATAACCAAATGCAACTCCTGCAAAAGCTGCTGCTACTCCTACAAGTGGGTTTCTTCCATTAAATAAAAACAATAATGCTCCTAGTGGGATTAGTATAGCATACCCAACTTCATTTACAATACTTGAAAATATTGCTAATAAAATTAATATGAATGTTAGAGTTTTAGGATTAATTTTAGCAAATCTTTTTTTCATAAAAGTTTGAATTAACCCTGTTACTTCTGCTATTTCGATTCCTATAAGTGTTATTATTAAGGTAGTAAGAGTAGTAAATGATGCAAAGTTTGTTGTTGCGTTACTAAATATTTTTTCTATTCCTTCTCTACTTAATAAATTATTTACTGTTATTATTGTTTTTTCTAATATATTTGTTTGTTGATTGATTGTACTATATGTTGCAGATATTTTAAATAAAGATAATATTAGACTTAATAAAATTACTCCTATTGTTAATAAAACATATGTTGTTATGGGATGTAATTTTTTTAATTTCATTTTTTTCTTTTTTGCCATATATTACTCCTCTACTATTTTTTTTAGTTTTTTGTTGAAGTCGATTCTAGGAAGCATTATAACTCTATTACAGGCAAGACATTTAATTTTTATGTCTGCTCCAAGTCTTACTATTTCCCAAAGGTTTGTTCCACATGGATGTTGTTTTTTCATTATTACTTTTGTTCCAATTTGGTAGTTTTTATTTTCCATAAATTCCTCATTTATTAAAATTTATTATTTCTAGTATTCTATTTAAATCATTATTATTTTCATAAGCAATTTCTAATTTTTTATTTTTTATTTTTACTTTTGTTCCTAAAAATTCTGATAATCTTGTTTCAATATCTTCATATTCTGATGATTTTGTTTTGGTCTTTATTTTATTTTTTCTTGTATATATTTCATTTTTTGTTGCTAATTGTTCTAATTCTCTAACACTTATGTTATCATCTATTATTTTTGATACTAATTCATCAATTTTTTCTAAGTCTTCTAGTTTTGATAGTACTCTAGCATGACCCATTGATATTTTATTTTCTGATACTAGATTTTTTACTTCTTCTGGTAATGTTAATAATCCTAACATATTTGTTATATGACTTCTACTTTTTCCAACCCTTTGCGCTACTTGATCTTGTGTTAGATTTAAATTCATCATTAGTGTTTTATAAGCTTCTGCTTCTTCAATTGCATTTAAGTTTTCTCTTTGAAGGTTTTCTAAAACTGCTATTTCCATCATTTGATCGTCTGTAAAATCTCTTATTATTGCTGGAATTGTGGTTTTACCTGCTAGTTTTGAAGCTCTGAATCTTCTTTCACCTGCAACTATTTCATATCCTTTTATGCTTTTTTTAACAATTATTGGTTGAAATACACCATGTTCTTTAATTGAATTTGCTAATTCATTTAGTGATTCTTCGTTAAATGTTTTTCTTGGTTGATATGGATTAACTCTTAATTCGTTTAATGGTATTTCTATTACCTCTTCTTCTTTTGCTGTTTCCATTATCTTTTCTTCTAATTGTCCATAGTTGATGTCTTCAATATTAAATAATTCTTCTAGACCTCTTCCTAATGCTCTTCTTTTGTTATTATTTATTGTCTCCATTTGCTTCTATCACCTCTTTTGCTAAATTTAAATAGGCTTCTGATCCGCGACTTTTTGGATCATATGCTATTATAGGCTTACCATGTGATGGTGCCTCAGTTAATCTTATTAATCTAGGTATTATTGTGTTATATACTTTATCTTTAAAATAACTTCTAATTTCTTCTACAACTTCTATGCCTAAATTTGTTCTTGCATCTAACATTGTAAGTAATACTCCTTCTATTGAAAGGTTTGGATTTAGATTTTGTTGTGTATACATTATTGCTCTTAATAATTGTGTTATTCCTTCAAGGGCAAAGAATTCACATTGAACTGGTATTATTACAGAGTTTGAAGCTGTTAAAGCATTTGTTGTTATTAAACCTAATGCAGGAGGACAGTCTATTATAATATAGTCATAATCATCTCTTATTTGATCAATATGATATTTTAATTGTTCAGATTTTAATACATTATTATTTGCTTGTTCTAACTCTATATCTATTCCTGCTAAGTTTATATTTGCTGGCAAAACATATAAATTTTTATATTTTGTTTTTACTACAGCTTCTTTAATAGTACAAGTATTATTTAAAACATTGTAGATACTTTTTTCTATTTCCCCTTTATTTATTCCTATACCTGTTGTTGCATTACATTGTGGATCTAAATCTATTAATAAAACGCTTTTTCCTAATAGTGCAAGAGAAGCGGATAAATTTATACTTGTTGTTGTTTTTCCTACTCCACCTTTTTGATTAATTAATGAAATTACTTTTCCCATTTTACCACCTTTGTTTCTATAATCATTAATTTTAAAATATTTATCCATTTTATAGACTATATATAGTTTATCAGAAAAAATAAAAATTTAAAAGGTGTTTTAAAAAAAATAAATAAAGTTTTACCTCTATTTATTTTTATCTATTTTAATTATAATTTGATAAGTGTTTTCATAATCAAATTCTTCTGTTGTTATAGAAAAACCAAATTTTTCTGTATTTTGAACAGCTTGTCTTACATTATTTATTGCAAATCTTAGATCATATATATTGTTATATTGATCATTTTCATCTGATATATTATTTTCAACTGTTTTATTCTTGTCATCTAATTCTTCGATGCTTTTTTCATTTATTCTTAAGTTATTAAATATATCATAATTAATTTTAGGTTTTATTTCTTCAAGTTCAGTATTTATTTCTGGTTGTATGTTTGCTGGGGATTCTTCGATTGGTGTTTCTATCTTTTTTTCCTCTTGATTGATAGGAGTTATAGGTTGATTGATAGCTTGATTTAAAATTGTTTGAACTTCTTCTTTTGTATTATTTATTGTTTCTTCATCTTCACTATCTATTACTTTTCCTGTTAATCTTTGGATTTCTTCATCTAGTTGTCTAACTGTTAATCTATTTCTTATTATTTTTTCTAGTAATTCTTTTTGTAATTCTTTGTTTTCTACATTTAATAAACTTCTAGCATGTCTTTCAGATATTTTTTGGTTTAGTAAAGCAGTCTGAACTTCTTCATCTAAGTTTAATAATCTAATTTTGTTTGCTATTGCTGATTGCGATTTTCCTAGACTTGCCGCTAATTCTTCTTGAGTTAAATTATCTAATTTTAAGATAGTTTGATAAGTTTTTGCCTCTTCTATAGGGGTTAAATCTTTTCTTTGAAGATTTTCTAAAAGTGCTATTTTTGCGGCTTCTTTGTCATCAATGTTTCTTACTAATGCTGGTATAGTGGTTTTTCCTGCTAATTGTGATGCTCTGAATCTTCTTTCACCGGCAATTATTTCATATTTATCTCCTATTTTTCTAACTATGATTGGTTGTATTACACCATGTTCTTTAATTGATTTTGAAAGTTCATCCAATGCTTCTTCATCAAAAATTTCTCTAGGTTGAAATCTATTTGGCATTATATCTTGTAAAGATATTTCAAAAACTTCTTGTTCTAGGTTCATATATACCCCTCTTTTCTTATTCTTTTTATTGTACACAATCCCTATATTATCATTATACAAAAGCTCAAGAAATTTTTCAATCATATTTCTTGAGCTTTACTTTATTTTTGTAAACTATAAATTTTTTTTCTTAATTTTTGAATATTCACGTGGGTAATTATCATTAGTGGATTTGTTTTTTTGAAACATTAAAAGTGTTCTTTTACTATTTTCTTTTGGTAATTCAAATTCTTCTTTTTTTAGCAATGTTAAATCTAGTTTTTTTAAACAATTATCTATATTTTTTAATTCTTCATCTACATTTGATTTCATTAATATATAGAAACCATCAATTTTTAATGCTTGAATACCTAGTTCTAAAATAATAGAAGTTTTAGCAACGGCTCTAGAAATTAATACGTCATATTGTTCTTTATTATTTATTGAAAATTCTTCTATTCTTGAACATATTATATTAAAATCTAGATTTAATTCTTTTTTTACTTCTTGTAAAAATTTGCATCTTTTTTCTAAAGAATCTACTAGGGTTAATTCTAGGTTAGGAAATATTATTTTTAATACTATTCCTGGAAATCCTGCTCCTGTTCCTAAATCACATATTGATATTTTTTGATTTAAGTTTATTATTTTACAAACTGTTAGACTATCATAAAAATGTTTTAGATATACTTCATCTTTTTCGGTTATTGCTGTTAAATTCATAACTTTATTTTTTTCAATTAATAGTTTGTAAAAATCGTCTAATTTTTTTAGTTTTTCTTCTGTTAGTTGTATATTTAATTTTTCTAATTCTTTTATAAATTCTTCTTTATTCATATTTTTCCTTTTTTAAAGCAATCATTAAAATTGTGATATCAGATGGATTAACACCACTTATTCTCATTGCTTGTGATATAGATGTTGGTTTTATTTTATTTAATTTTTCTCTAGCTTCTATGGCTAAATTTTTTATCTTAGAATAATCGATATTATCAGGTATTTTTATGTTTTCATATTCTAACATTTTTTTTGCTTCTTTTTCTTGTTTTTTTATGTAGCCTTCATATTTTATCATTATTTCTGCTTCTTCAATTACTGTTTTTTTGTATTTGTTATTTATATAATTTTTGATATTATTAAATTTTATTTCTGGTCTTTTTAATAATTCATATAGTGATATTCTATCTTTTATAATTGGTGTTTTTAGTTTATTTAACATTTCTATTGTGGATTTTGTTGGTGTTAGATATGTATCTTTTAATTCTTTTATTAATTTTTTGATGTTTTCTTTTTTATTTTTGAATAATTTATAGTCTTTTTCATTTAATAATCCTATTTTTTTACCATATTCAGATAATCTCATGTCTGCATTGTCGTCTCTTAATAAAAGTCTATATTCTGCTCTTGATGTTAAAAGTCTATATGGTTCTTTTGTTCCTTTTGTTACTAAATCATCTATTAGTACTCCTATGTATGCTTCGTTTCTTTTTAAGATTAGTGGTTCTTTATTTTCTAGTTTTAATGAAGCATTTATTCCTGCCATAAGGCCTTGACATGCTGCTTCTTCATATCCACTTGTACCATTAATTTGACCAGCTGTATATAAGTTTTCTACTAGTTTTGTTTCTAATGATTGTTTTAATTGTGTAGGATCAATTGCATCATATTCTATAGCATATGCATATTTTAATATTTTAGCATTTTCTAGCCCTGGTAAGCTATGAACCATTTTTTCTTGAATCTGTTCTGGCATACTTGTTGAAAATCCTTGTAAGTATATATCATCATAATATCTACTTTCTGGTTCTAAAAATAATTGATGTCTTTCTTTATCACTAAATCTTACTATTTTATCTTCAATAGATGGACAATATCTTGGTCCTATTCCTTCTACATATCCGCCATACATGCTTGATAATTTTAAGTTTTCTTTTATTAAATTGTGGGTTGTTTCATTGGTATATATTAAGTGACAATCTATCTGATCCTTTATTTTGTAATATGACTTTTCGCTGTATGAAAATGTTAGTTTTTTATTATCTCCTGGTTGTTTTAATGCTTTAGTAAAATCAATACTACTTTTTTCTATTCTTGGAGGAGTTCCTGTTTTTAATCTTTGAATAGCAAATCCTAATTCTTTTAATTTATCACTTAAATAAAGTGATGGTTTTTCACCATGGGGACCTCCAGATGTTTTTTTTGATCCTATTAGAATACTGCCTTTTAAATATGTTCCTGTTGTTAATATAACAATATCTGAATAAATTTTTGTATTATTATTTAAAATAACTCCTTTTATTTTGTTATTTTCTACTATTAAATCCTCTACCATTCCTTCTAATATTGTTAAATTTTTTTCATTTTTTAATGTTTCTAACATTTTTTGAGGATATATTTTTTTATCTATTTGTGCTCTTAATGCTTGTACTGCTGGACCTTTTTTTGTATTAAGTTTTTTTATTTGAAGATGACTTTTATCGGTATTTTTACCCATTTCACCACCTAGAGCATCTATTTCTCTTACTACTATTCCTTTTGCAGGACCTCCTATTGAAGGATTACAAGGTGCATCGGCTATATTCTTAATATTACCAGTTATTAATAATGTTTTATGATCTTTTCTTGCTGATGCTAGCGATGCTTCGCATCCAGCATGGCCCCCTCCAACAACAATTATTTCATATTTCATAATTTACACCTTCTTTTTATGCGTTTGTATTATAACACATATTTTTTGTTACTACAATAAAAAAGAACCATTTGGTTCTTATAGAGTTTCTATGTTTTTAATTTTTTCTTTTATATTTATATTATTTTCCTACACAGAAGTCTTTAAATAATTGATCTAGTAATTCTTCTGTATAGGTTTCACCGATTATTTCTCCTAAAATTTGCCAAATATTTTTAATGTCAATTTCTATCATATCTATTGGAAGGTTTTCATCTATTCCTTTTTTTATATCATTAAGACTTTGTTTTGCTTCTTCTAAACGATTTAGTTGTTCAATACTTGATACATATGTAAAATCATTTGTTGTTATTTCATCTATGTTAAATAATTCTTTTATTTTATTTTTTAATGCTTCTATACCATCATCTGTTAGTGTATTTGTGTAGACAATATTTTTATGATTTATTAATTTTTTGTCTAATTTTTCTTCTAAATCATTTTTATTTATTACAATAATACTTTTTTTATTTTTAATACTTTCTATTAAATTTTTGTCTTCTGTTGTTAATTTTTCATTGTTATTTAATACAAGAATTACTAGGTCTGATCTATCTTTAATATCTAGTGATTTTTCAACCCCTATTTGCTCTACTATATCTTTTGTTTTTCTTATTCCAGCAGTATCTATTAAATTAAGTAGTATTCCATCTAAATTTATTTCTCCTTCAACAATGTCTCTTGTTGTTCCTGGAATATTAGTTACTATTGCTTTTTCTTTTCCTATTAGTCGGTTTAAGATACTACTTTTTCCTACATTTGGTTTACCAATAATAGCAACATTAATACCCTCTTTTATAATGTTTGAATTTTTAGAATTGGTTATTATTTTATTTAATTGATCACTAATTTCATTTAATGAATTTTTTATCTTTTTATTTGTCATTACTTCAATATCTAAGTATTCTGGATAATCTATATTTACTTCAATATTTGTTAAAATATCAATTAATTTTTTTCTTAATTCTTTTATTTTATTAGTTGTATTTCCTTTTAGATTATTAATAGCTATTTCACGAGCTTTTTCTGTTTTTACATTTATTAAATCCATTACAGCTTCTGCTTCTGTTAAATCTATTCTACCATTTAAGAAGGCTCTTTTTGTAAATTCTCCTGGTTCTGCCAATCTACAACCATTTTTTAATAGTAAGTCTAATACTTTATTTGTTGTAGCTATACCGCCATGACAGTTTATTTCTACTATGTCTTCTGTTGTAAATGTTTTAGGAGATTTCATTATTGTTACTAATACTTCATCTATTATTTCATTTTTATCTTTTATATAGCCATATGTTACTGTATGAGTGTTTTTTTGTAATAAGTCAGAAGAAAAAATTTTATTTACTATATTTATTGCTTTGTCTCCACTAACTCTAATAATTGATATTGCTCCTACACCTAATGCTGTAGAAATTGCCGCTATTGTATCTTTCATTTTTCACCTCTTTATGTAAGAAAAGAGGAATTAATCCTCTTTTGGTTTTATTACTACACACCTATTTGGTTCTTCGCCTGTACTTTCTGTTATTACATCTTCACTGTTTGATAAAGCATTATGAATTATTCTTCTTTCATAAGAATTCATTGCTTCTAGTTTTACTTCTACTTTTGTTTTAGCTACATCTTTAGCTGTGTATTTTGCTAGTTTTTCTAGTCTTATTTTTCTTTTTTGTTTGTAATCGTTTACATCTATTAAAAATCTATAGTATGTACCTATTTCATTACTAACCATTTGGTTAGTAATTATTTGTAAGGCATCGATTGTTTTTCCATTTTTTCCTATTAAAATAGAACTGTTTGAAGAAACTATATTAAATACTACATTTTCTTCTCTTGTTTTTACTTCTATTGAACAAGACATACCCATATTTTTAATTAAATTTGATATAAATTCTTTTATATCTTTATTTAATACACTTTTTTCAATTGCATATATTTCTACTTTTTTGTTAAATAATGCTTTTTTTACTTCTTTTTCTATTATTATTAATTCTTCTTCTTTGGCATTTAATTTCTTACAAGCTTCTTGTTTAGCTTCTTCATATGTTTTTCCAATAAATACTTCTTTATGCATTTTTCTTTTTACTCCTATCTGTTATAAAATTTTGAATAATTGTAAATACAGATGATGTAATCCAATATATTGCTATAGCTGTTGGTAAGCTAAATGACATTATTCCAATAAATACTGTCATAAATAACATCATTATTCTATTATTTTGTTCTAATTCTTTTGATGCTGTTGATTTATTCATTTTAAATGATAGATAAGTTGTAAGAATTATTAATATGCATAAGATTATATAATAATACTTTCCTATTGATATGGCTTTAAATGGTGTCATACCCATTTTTAATCCTATAAATGTTCCTTCAAATATAGCTGGAACTCTATTTATAGCTTCTAAAAATGCAAGTAATAATGGTAATTGAATAAATGAAAATAAACATCCAGATAATGGGTTAATATTATATTTTTTATATATTAACATCATTTCTTGACTTTTTTTATTCATTGATTCTGCATCTGTTTTTCCTTCGTATTTTTTTTCAAGTTTATTTAATTCTGGTTGAGCTTCTTTAATTAGTTCTGATTGAACTGCTGTTTTTCTTGTGACTGGATATAATACTAGTCTTATTAATAATGTTACAATTATTAATCCTAATCCTATATTTCCAACAAAGTTTCCAATCTTAATAATTATGAACGCTAATGGTCTAACAAAGAATGAATTCCATAAGTCTTCATATTTTCCTGTTATTGACATTTTATTACATTCTGGTAATTTATCTATTTTTACACCATTTTTTTCATATATTTTTATTGTTTCAGCATCAGTTGGCTTACAAACTATGTTTTCTGTCATAGCCCTTCCTGTTTCTGAACTTTTTACTGGCTTATTATTTTTGTCAGTCAGTGTTTTTGTACAACCACTTAATGTTATTACTAATAAAAATATTGTAAGAATTTTTATTATATTATTTTTTTTCTGTTTTTTCATTGTCTTTCTCCTTTATTATATTAAATAAAGATACTAAGCTCTGTTCCATTTTTTGGTAATTTGAGTTTAATGCCTCTTTTTTTACTATTATAATATAATTTTTATTATTTTGGTATATATTTTTGTTATTATCTATTATTGATTTGGTTTGTCTTTTTAATTTATTTCTTATAACAGCATTACCTATTTTTTTTGTTAGTGTTATTCCAAACATTGCTTTGTTTAAATTATTATCTTCTATATTTAATATAAATAGTTTGTTTGATATACCATTTCTTTTTTTAATTATTCTATCAAAATCTTTACTGTTTTTGATTATATTATTTTTTTTCATTAATATACCTCCATAATCAAAAAACCACTTTGTAAGTGGATTTTATTTTGACAATGATTTTCTTCCTTTTCTTCTTCTTCTATTAACAATACCTGATTTTAAATGAGAGAAGAATCCATGTTTTTTATTCTTTCTACGATTATTAGGTTGAAAAGTTCCTATTTTCATTTCTGCACCTCCAAACTTAATTCGTTAATATTATAATTAGAAAAATGGTTATTTGTCAATCTTTTTTTACTTTTTAACAAAATTAATAACAATTAACAAAAATGTTATTAACAAAAATAAATATGTTAATAAAAAAATTGTTGATATTTGTTGAAAACGTTTTTATAATATTTATCTATAAGGAAAAAAGCTGTTAATAAATATGTTAATAACTTGTTAATAAAATTTTTTCTATTTCTTTTTTTTAAAATATATATTAAAATGAATTTAGGTTTGAATTATTAATACAGTGGGGAAGTGGTAATAATGGATTATAAAAATGCTTGGTTAAAAACTTTAAACAATATTAAAGACGAATTAGATCCTTTAGCTTTTTCTACGTGGTTTGAAAAGATGGATATTATTGATATTAAAGATAAATCTATTAGATTAGTTATACCAATGCCTTGGTATCAAAAACATATTGATGTTAATTATAAATCTTTAATACTTGATAATATGAATAAGTTATTAACAACTCCTGTTGATAATATAATTTATATTTTAGCTGAAAATTTGACAGATGTTTTAAATACTAAAAATAATAATAATAATAATAATGATAATGATAATAAGAGTAATAATCGATATAAATCTAATTTAAATCCTAATTATACCTTTCAATCATTTGTAGTAGGGGAATCAAATAAGTTTGCTCAGGCTGCTGCTTTAGCTGTTGCAGAAAATCCTGGTACCATGTATAATCCTTTGTTTATATATGGAAATAGTGGATTAGGTAAAACACATTTAATGCACGCTATTGGTAATTATATTGTTGATAAGCATAATAAAAGGGTTTTATATGTAACATGTGATCAATTTGTAGAAGATTTTATTGGTTTATCGAGAAAAAATCAACGGGATAATAAATTAGATTATGTTGAATTTTTTAAAGATAAATACAGAAATATTGATGTTTTAATAATTGATGATATTCAATTTTTAGCTGGTGCTACGGCATCTCAACAAGAATTTTTTCATACTTTTAATAATTTATATAATGATAGTAAACAAATTATTGTTTCTTCGGATAGATCTCCTGAAGATTTAAAAGTATTAGAGGATCGTTTGAGAACAAGGTTTTGTTGGGGATTACAGGTTGATATAAATCCTCCGGATTTAAAATTAAAAATTGCTATAATTAAAAAGAAAATACATGGTGAAAATATTGATATTGGTGATGATGTTATTAACTATATTGCCAATAATGTTGGAAATGATGTAAGACAGTTGGAAGGTTCTATAACAAGATTAATAGCTTATTCTGCAATTATGTGTAGAAATAATATTAATGTAGAATTTGCTATGGAAGCTTTGAAAGATTTTACAAAGAAACAAGTTACAGACCAAAATAACATTAGAAAAATTCAAAAAGAAGTGGCTAATTTTTATAAAATATCTTTTGATGATATAAAATCTAAAAAGAGAACACCTAATTTAGCAATTCCTAGACAAGTTGCTATGTATTTATGTAGGAAATTAACTGATGAATCTTTTGAAAGAATAGGTCTTGAATTTGGAGGAAAAAATCATGCGACTGTTATTCATGCTTGTAATAAAATAGAGGCAGAATTGAATGAAAATAAAAGTTTAAAGAGTGCAATTGATGATATTGAAAAGCAATTAACATAATAATGTTAAAAGTGTTTATAAATATTAACAAATAAAATGATAAAAAACTGTTAAATTATAAGAGTAAAATAACTTATTAACAATATTAACAGTAATAATAAAAATAAAAAACAATTATAAATAAGAAAGAAGGAATTTTATTATGAAATTTAAAATTAAAAAAAGTATTTTATTAGAAGCATTAAATAATGTTTCAAAGGCTATATCTACTAAAAATATTATACCTATATTATCAGGAATTAAATTTGATTTATTTAAAGATAAATTAGTTTTAACAGCTTCTGATAATGATATTACTATTCAAACAAATATAGAAAAAAGTGAAGATTTAGAAATAATTTCTACTGGTTCTATTGTTATTAAAGGAAAATATATATTAGATATTATTAGAAAATTAGATTCTACTTATATTAATGTAGAAATTGTTGATGATCATAAGGTGTTAATTTATACTGATAATAGTGAATTTAATTTAAATGGTATTGATAGTAGAGAATATCCTGTTATTGATTTGGATTTAATTGATGAAAAGATAGTTATTAAAAATCAAGAATTAAAAGATTTAATTTTACAAACAAATTATGCTTGTTCTACTGATGAATCTAGATTGGTTCTTACTGGAGTAAATATGAAAACTATTGATAATTTATTAGAGTGTAGTGCTACTGATTCTTATAGATTAGCTCTTAAAAGATTAGTTATTGATAAACAGTTGGAAAAAGATATAGATATAATTATTCCTGGTAAAAATGTTTCAGAATTAGTTAAAATTTTACCTTTTGATGAGGATAGCAATATTGAAATATATATATTTAGTAATAAAATAATATTTAAAATGAATAATATTTTATTTCAATCAAGAATTATAAATGGTACATATCCTAATACTAAGAATTTAATTCCTACTGATAAGATATTTGATTTAACAGTAAATAAAAATGAATTTTATAGTATGGTAGATAGAGCTAGTATTTTGAACAATGATAGTGATAATAATGTTATTACTTTAGAAATTAACAATAATTTGTTAAAAATTACTTCAATGTCTTTAGAAATAGGTAAAGTAGAAGAAAAGATGAGTGTTGATTGTAATGATAAGATTAAAATTTCTTTTAGTAGTAGATATATGATGGATGCTTTAAAAACTATTAAAACTGAAAATGTTATTTTAACTTTTGTAGGAGAAATTAAGCCAATATTAGTTAAAGAAGATGATAATGAAAATATGATAGATTTAATTTTACCTATTAGGACTTATTAATTTTTCTCTTTTTTCGACAAATTTCGACAAATTTCGACAAAATAATATGTTATGTTAGCCGACATAATGTATTTTTTTATGCATTAAATTTTATTTTTTGGGAGGTGAGGTTATGAATTATGAAGTAAATGAGGATACATTAGCAGTTATTCCATATCAAAATGGTACAAAAATAATTGAAAGAGATAATGAATATATTATTGATTGTAATCCATATAAAGTTATGGAGTATAGTTGTGAATATTTTGGTAGTTCTATTGATGGTAGAATAAAAGGAACAAAAAATATGCTTGGTTCTATTTATAAAGCTCCTATTATAATTGAAGAGAGTAAAAATTTGATTTTTTTTCCTACTTCTTCACCAAATGTTTATGAAAACAATTGGATATCTTTAAAAAATGTAATAGGGTATAAAAAAGAAGGTAATAAGACAAAAATTATTTTTAGAAATAATAAAGAATTATTGGTTGATATTCCATATTTATCTATAGATAATCAAGTACTTAGAGCAAGTAGATTAGAATCTATTCTTTCGAAAAGAAAAAATAGCGAAAAAAACGATTAAAAATGAAAAAATCGTTTTTTTTACACCTTATTTATGATATAATATATACATAAGTACCGGAGTACTAGTTTTGGAGTTGATGCGAATTTGAGGGCTTTTTTGTTTTTATAATATGTATTTAAAAAATATAGAGATTTTAAATTTTAGAAATATTAATAATTTAAAGTTAGAATTAAATAAAAATATTAATATTTTTATTGGTAAAAATGCACAAGGAAAAACTAGTATTTTAGAAAGTATTTATTTTTTAGCTTTAACTAAGTCTTTGAGAAGTAATGATGAACTTAATTTAATTAGCTATGGAAGTGATTTTCTTAAAGTAAAAGGTAATATAAATTACGGAAAAAGTAAAAATTTAGAGGTAATTTTAAAAAGAAATGGAAAAATTCTAAAGGTAAATAATATTTTAGAAAAAAGAGTTTCTAATTATATTTCTAATATGAACGTTATAATGTTTTCTCCAGATGATTTGGATATAGTTAAAAAGTCTCCTAGTTTTAGAAGAAATTTATTAAATATTGAATTATGTCAATTATTTCCTAATTATTTGAGAGTTTTAAATGAATATAATAAGATATTAAAAATTAGAAATGAATATTTAAAGAAAACTAGTAATATTAATTATGATTATTTTGATATTATTACTGAAAAATTAATTGATCGTGCTATTATTATAATGAATTATAGGACTAAATTTATTGATAATATTAACAATTATGTTAATAAATCTTTTTATAAAATAATGAAAAAAGAAGGACTATATGTAAAATATGATAATAATTTAGGTAGTTTTGATAAAAATAGTTTATTAGAATTTTATAAAAGTAATTATAATAATGAGTTTTTAAAAAAAGTTACTATTTATGGTCCACATAGAGATGATTTTTCTTTTATTTTGAATGATGAAGACTTAAAATTATATGGTTCGCAAGGACAACAAAGAGTTGCTATTTTATCTTTTAAATTGTCAGAAATTAATTTATTTAAGGAAGTTACAGGAAAATTTCCTATTGTATTACTTGATGATATTTTTAGTGAATTAGATATTGAAAAACGTAAAAATTTATTAAAATTTATTAAATCAAATATTCAATTTATAATAACTACAACTGATATAAATAATATAAGTCAGAAGATATTGGATAAAGCTAATATTTATAATGTAAAAGAAGGCAAAATTAAAAAATAGGAGGTAGAGATGGAAAATAATAACGAAAAAAAATATGACTCTTCTGCTATACAGGTATTGGAAGGATTAGAGGCAGTAAGAAAAAGACCTGGTATGTATATAGGTACTACTGATGTAAAAGGATTGCATCATCTTGTTTGGGAAATTGTTGATAACTCAATTGATGAAGCTTTAGCAGGTTTTTGTACTAATATAGATATTACTATAAATAAAGATAATTCTGTTACTGTAAAGGACAATGGTAGAGGTATTCCTACCGATATCCATCCAAAAACAGGTAAATCTACTGTAGAAACTGTTTATACAGTACTTCATGCTGGTGGAAAGTTTGGAGGAGGAGGATACAAGGTTTCTGGAGGACTTCATGGTGTTGGTGCATCTGTTGTTAATGCCTTATCTAGTTGGGTTGAAGTAAAAGTATGGAAGAATGGTAAAATTTATTTTATAAGATTTGAAAATGGTGGACATACAGTAAAACCACTTACTGAAATTGGTACTTGTGATGATAATGTTACAGGAACAGAAGTAACTTTTAAACCTGATCATGATATTTTTGATACAGATATATTTGATTATGAAACTTTGAAAGTAAGAGTAAGGGAATTAGCTTTTTTAAATAAGGGGTTAATTATAACATTAACTGATAAACGTGGTGATGAAGTAGTTAATAATAAATTTGTTTATGAAGGTGGTATTTCTGAGTATGTAAGGTTTATAAATCAAGGTAAAACTGTTTTGCATGATGATATTATTCACTTAGAAGGTGAAGAGGATGATGTATTTTTTGAAGTTGCTATGCAGTATAATACTAGTTACAATGAAAATATATATTCCTTTGTTAATAATATTAACACACATGATGGTGGTACACATGAGGATGGTGTTAAAAGAGCTTTAACTAGAGTTATAAATTCTTATGCTAGAAAGAATAATTTGTTAAAAGATAAGGATGAATCTTTGACAGGTGATGATGTTAAAGAAGGTTTGACAATGATTATTTCTTGCAAACATCCTAATCCTCAGTTTGAAGGACAAACAAAGGGTAGACTTGGAAATAGTGAAGTTAGAAAACTTGCTGATAACGTTTTTTCGCAAGGATTTGAAAGATTTTTAATGGAAAATCCAACTGATGCTAAAATTATAATAAATAAAGCTTTATTAGCTTGTAGGGCTAGAAATGCTGCAAGAAAAGCCAGAGAGATTACTAGAAAAAGTGATTTATCTACTACTAATTTTTTTGGTAAATTATCTGATTGTAAAAGTAAAGATCCTAGTGTTTCAGAAATATTTATTGTCGAAGGAGATTCAGCTGGTGGGTCTGCTAAAAAAGGTAGAGATTCAATGACTCAAGCAATATTGCCACTTAGAGGTAAAATTTTAAATGTTGAGAAGGCTAGACTTGATAGAGCTTTAGGAAATGAGGAAATTAGGTCAATTATAACAGCTTTTGGTACTGGTATAGGTGAAGAGTTTGATTTGTCAAAGTTAAGATATGATAAGATCATTATAATGACCGATGCCGATGTAGATGGGGCTCATATAAGAGTTTTATTATTAACATTGTTTTATAGATTTTTTAAACCTATTGTTGAGGCAGGACATGTTTATGCTGCTCAACCACCTTTATTTAGAATTATGCATGGAAAAACACGTAAATATGCGTTGGATTCTGTTGAAAAAGATGAATATTTGAAATCTTTACCAGAAAATGTTGCTGCTCGTGCTGAAATAGCTCGTATGAAAGGTTTAGGAGAAATGGATGCTGAGGAATTAAATGAAACAACAATGGATATAGAAAAGCGTGTTTTAAGGAGAATAACAGTTGATGATTGTGTTGCAGCTGATGCAATTTTTGAGAAGTTAATGGGTGATGATGTTGAACCTAGAAGAAACTTTATTGAAGAAAATGCTAAGTTTGTAGAGAATTTGGATATATAGGAGGTTTTTATGGAAAATGAAGAAATAAAAGATGAAAAATCAGGCGTTAATAACGATTATGATGGATCTTTCCATGAAAGAGATAGTCATGATATAAATGATATTGTTAGTGAGGTTAAAAATTCGTTTTTGGATTATTCAATGAGTGTTATAACTTCAAGAGCAATTCCTGATTTAAGAGATGGTTTAAAACCAGTTCATAGAAGAATTTTATGGTCAATGTTTGAAGAGGGAAATACTCCTGATAAACCTCATAAAAAATCTGCTACTACAGTTGGTTATGTTATGGGTCATTATCATCCTCATGGTGATTCTTCAATATACGAGGCTATGGTAAGATTAGCTCAGGATTTTAACCAAAGATATATGTTAATAGATGGACATGGTAATTTTGGTAATATTGAGGGTGATGGCGCTGCAGCTTATCGTTATACTGAGGCTAGACTTTCTAAAATTTCATTGGAATTACTTAGAGATATTAAAAAAGAAACAGTAGATATGGATTGGAATTTTGATGTTACTTCTAAAGAACCACAAGTTTTGCCATCAAGATTTCCTAATTTATTAGTTAATGGTTCGATGGGAATTGCAGTAGGTATGGCTACTAATATTCCACCACATAATTTGGGCGAGGTTATTGATGGATGCATTGCTTATATAGATAATCCTGACATTGATACACTTGGTTTAATGCAGTATATAAAGGGTCCTGATTTTCCAACTGGAGGTATAATTCTTGGAAATTCAGGAATTAAAAAGGCTTATGATACAGGTCGTGGATCTATTACTATAAGAAGTAAGGCAACAATTGTAGAGGAAGGTAATCATCATAGTATTGTTATTACTGAGGTTCCATATGGTACTAATACATTTGAATTGAAAAATAAGGTTGCTGAATTAGTTCATACAAAGGTTATAGAAGGAATTTCTGATTATCATACTGACCTTAAAAATGGTGTTAAAATAACTATTACTTTGAAAAAAGATGCTAATCCACAGGTTGTTTTAAATAATTTATATAAACATACAAATTTTCAAATTAATTATGGAATAATATTTTTAGTAATTGATGATAAAACTCCTAAAACTTTAGGACTTAAAGATATTATTGCTAAATATATTGAACATCAAAAGAACATTATTATCAGAAGAACTAAATATGATTTAGGAAAGGCTGAAGAAAGAGTTCATATTTTCGAAGGATATAAAATAGCTCAAGATAATATTGATGCAGTTATAAAGATTATTAGAGGTGCTGCAAATGATGATGAGGCTAAAGAAAAGTTAATTTCTAGCTTTGATTTATCTGTAATTCAAGCTGAAGCTATTTTAGAGTTAAAACTTCGTAGATTAACTAGTCTAGAAAGAAGCAAAATTGAGGAAGAATTAGCTGAATTAAATAGATTGATTTCTGAATATAAGTCTATATTAGCTGATGAACAAAAAGTTTTAGATATAATAAAGAAAGAAATGTTAGAAATAAAGGATAAATATGGTGATCCAAGAAGAACTACTATAGATATGACTGCAATTGATTATATTGAGGATGAGTCTTTAATTCCTGTTGATAATATAATGATTTCTTTAACAGATAAGGGCTATATTAAGAGATTATCTACAAATACATATAAATCTCAAAATAGAGGTGGAGTTGGTATTAAAGGAATGACTACTAATGAAGCTGATAATGTTAATATCTTAGTTACTTCTTCTACTCATGATGATATTTTATTCTTTAGTAATTTGGGTAAAGTATACAGAATGCGTGGTTATGAAATACCTGAAGCTAGTAGACAATCAAAAGGCTTGCCAATTGTTAATATCTTACCAATTCAAAAGGATGAGTTAATTACTTCAATAATATCAATTAATAAGGATAATATAGATGATAGTAATAGTTTAATGTTCTTTACTAAATCAGGATTGGTTAAACGTACAAATATTAAGGAATTTGAGTCTATAAGAAATAACGGAAAGATAGCTATAACATTAAAAGAAGATGATGAATTAATCAGTGTCAAACAAACGTTCGGAAATAATGAAGTTATTATTGCTGCTAATAATGGTAGAATGGTAAGATTTAATGAAACAGAAGTTCGTATTATGGGTAGAAGTGCAAGCGGTGTAAAAGGTATTGATATAGATGATGATACTAAAGTAATAGGAGCTGAGGTAGTTAATAAATCTGAATTAATTTTAGTTGTTACTGAAAAAGGTTATGGAAAAAAGACTGATGTTGATGAGTACAGATTAACTCATAGAGGTAGTAAAGGTGTTAAGGCATTAAATATTACTGATAAAAATGGTTTAATAGTTGCATTTAAAGCTGTAAAAGGTGATGAAGATCTAATTATTACTACTAATAACGGTATAGTAATAAGATTGGATGTTAGTTCTATTTCAACTTTAAAACGTAATACTCAAGGAGTAAAACTTATTTCTTTAAAAGAAAATCAAACTGTTACAACTGTTACAGTTACAGAAAAAATTGATATTGAAAGTGAATCTGAAGAAAAAGATATAGAATAATCTATATCTTTTTTTATATATTTATTTGTATTAGCTGATGTTTCACGTGGAACTATGATATATAGATCAAACAATGTTTCACGTGAAACTATAATATGTAGATAAAACAATGTTTCACGTGAAACTATGATATATAGATAAAACAATGTTTCACGTGGAACTATAATAAGTAAATAAAACAATGTTTCACGTGAAACTATGATAAGTAGATAAAACAATGTTTCACGTGAAACTATGATAAGTGGATAGAACAATGTTTCACGTGAAACTATAATAAGTAGATAGAACAATGTTTCACGTGGAACTATGATATGTAGATAAAACAATGTTTCACGTGAAACTATGATAAGTGGATAGAACAATGTTTCACGTGGAACTATGATAAGTGGATAGAACAATGTTTCACGTGAAACATTATAGCATTTGACATAAATAAATAATTAATGTAATATTATATCTGACACAACACATATGTTAGAACCAGGTCAGGATCGGAAGGTAGCAGCCTTAATATCCGCTGTGTGTGTGTGTCTTTTTTTGTAGGTGATATATATGAATTTTATGAATAAGGCCTTTAAATTAGCATTAAAAGCACAAAAAAATAATGATATTCCTGTAGGAGCAGTGATAGTTAGAGATAATAAAATTATATCAAAAGGTTATAATAGAAAAAATGTTGATAATAATGCTGTTTCACACGCTGAAATTATTGCTATTTCTAAGGCTTGCAAAAAATTAAAAACTTTTAATTTAAATAATTGTGAATTGTATGTTACTTTGGAACCTTGTAATATGTGTTATTATGCTATTGCAGAGGCTAAAATTAAAAAGGTTTATTATATTTTAAATTCAGATTATAAAAAAACACAAATTAATTTTAGCGAAAAGATTGAATGTGAAAAATGCGATGATGTTAATAACTATTTATTATTGATACAACAATTTTTTAAAAAATTAAGATAAGTTATAAATAATGTTGTGGTAATACAATTTTGAGAATCAGATTATTTCCCGGGAAATAATTTTTATTTTGCATAAATTGTTAATATGTTATATAATGTTGTTAGTAAGTTCTTGTTAGGGGGTAGTATTTATGAGTTATTTAGCTTTGTATAGAAAATACAGACCAGTTAATTTAAATGATGTAGTAGGACAAAAATATATTATTAAAATATTAAAAAATTCTATAAAAAATAATAAAATTTCCCATGCTTATTTATTTTCGGGACCAAGGGGAACGGGAAAAACGACTATAGCAAAGGCTTTTGCAAAGGCTATTAATTGTGAAAATCTAAATGATTATGTTCCTTGTGATGCTTGTAATAGTTGTTTATCTTTTAAAAACTCTATTAATCCTGATATTATTGAAATTGATGCTGCTTCTAATAATGGTGTGGATGAGATTAGAAAGATAAGAGATAATGTTAATTTATTGCCAACTGTTGCTAAATATAAAGTTTATATTATTGATGAGGTACATATGCTTTCTACTAGTGCTTTTAATGCATTGTTAAAAACTCTAGAAGAACCACCTAAGCATGTTGTATTTATTTTAGCAACTACTGATTTTTATAAAGTGCCTGATACTGTTGTTTCTAGATGTCAATGCTTAGAGTTTTCTAGAATTTCTGAAGATGATTTAATAAATAGATTAAGTTATATATCAGAACAAGAAAATATTAAAATTTCTAATGATACTATTAAAGCTATTTCTAAGTATTCTAATGGTGGCTTAAGGGATGCTATAGGCTTTTTAGATAAGCTTTCGTTAATTAGTGATGATATTTCAATTACTGATTTTTATGATCTAATGGGTTTAGCAACTACTGATTTAATTGATAATTTATTAGATTGTATTATTAATAATGAAATGGGGTCAGTTTTCGATATAGCGAACAAATGTTTTTCTTCTGGAATTAATATTTCATTGTTAATAAATCAAATGTATGAAAGAGTAAAGGATTTAATTATTGATGAGGTAGTTAATAAAAAGGGTAATTTTTCATTAAATAAACTTTATGATATTTTGAATGTTATTAATGAAAGCCTTCTTGAAATTAAAAAGTCTTTGAATTATGAAATAGTTTTTAATGTTATGATATTAAGAATGTTTAAGGCTTTAAATAATAGTAATTTTATTATTAATTATGATGTTAATAAAGAAGATATAGTTATTGATAATAAAATTAATTCTTTACAAGAAGATGATAATAAGTCTGAAGACGTGGTTAATATTAGTAAAGAAAATATAGTGGATGATCAATTATTATCTGATGTTTTTTATAAGAATAAGGATATTATTATTAATAATGCATTATTTTATGCTAATAAAAATGATTTACAGGATTTGAAATTAAAGTTTTCTGCTTTAGATGATTATATTAATAACCCTGAGTTTTCTAATATTGTTTCTTTTTTGATGGATGGTAATTTAAGAGTTTATGGAAATGGCTATTTAATTATTTCTTTAAAGTATGAATCTTCTATAAATAATGCAGATTTTAATTTGAGAAAAATTGAAACTTTAGTAAATATTATTATTGGAAGATATATTAAAATATCTTTTGTTTCTGAAGAAAAATGGGAAGAAATTAGAAATAAGTTTATTTCAAATAAAAAGAATGGAATAAAATATGAATTTATGGAAGAGATTGTAGAAAATAATGATAATTCTACAAAAAATGATATTGAAAATAATCATGGCGAAGTATATAATAATGCTGTATTACTTTTTGGTGATGATTTAGTTGAAGTTAAATAGGAGGATAATGATATGAATTTTCAAGCTATAATGAAACAAGCCCAAAATATGCAAAAAGATATTACTAAAATTAAAAATGATATTGATAGTACTGAATTTGAAGGTAAAAGTTCTTTAGTTACAGTGTTAGTTAATGGTAAGAAGGAAGTTAAAAAAATAACTATTAATGATGATGCTAAAGATTTAATTAATGATGATTTGACTATGTTAGAAGATATGATTGTTTTAGCTTTAAATGATGCTTTTTATAAAATTGATAAAGTTACAGAAGAAAAAATGGGTAAATATTCAAATTTAATGCCAGGAATGTTTTAATTATGATTTATCCAAAGAGTTTAGAAAATTTGATAGATTCTTTCAAAATGTTACCTGGTATTGGTGAAAAAACTGCTGAAAGATTGGCTTTTTCTATTTTAGATTGTAATGAAGATGCTGTAATGGAATTTGGTAATAATTTATTGAATATAAAAAATAATATTAAAAAATGTAAGTTATGTGGTAGTTTGACTGATAATGAGGTTTGTTCTATTTGTTCTGATTCTTATAGAGATAAGACAAAAATTATTGTTGTTAAAGATCCTAAAGATGTTTTTAACATTGAAAAACTTGGAAATTTCAATGGTTTATATCATGTTTTAGGAGGTTTAATTTCACCGATAGATGAGTTAGGACCTGATGATCTTTCAATTAATGAATTAATTAATAGAATTAGGACTGGAATGGTTTCTGAAGTTATTTTGGCAATTAATTCTGGTATTGAGTCAGATATTACTTCTTTATATTTAAAAAAAGTTTTAAGTAAAGAAAATGTTGTGGTTACAAGAATTGCTAGTGGAATTCCTATTGGTGCTGATATGGATTATGTTGATTCTTTAACTTTAGAATCGGCTTTAAATAACCGAAAAGAGGTTTTAGATAATTAATTTTTTTCATATATTAGAATGGTGATATTTATGCGATTTTTAAAATTTTTATTAACGTCAATTTTGACAGCGCCATTTTTATTATATATTTTTAATTTAATTGGAATTAACTTTGGTATATTAATACCTATAAATATTATAAATATAGCAATTGTAATTTTTTTAGGGATACCAGGTTTAATTTTATTATTATTAATTTTTGTTTTTTTGTAATGATTGGAGATGAGAAATATGCATGAAAAATATAGAAATAAGCAACCTATTTTTTATAATGTTGTAGATAAAATTATTTCTAATAATAAAATTTCTCATGCATATTTATTAGATGTTAATGGTGTTTCTTTTTACAAAGAAATTGTTTTTGAAATAGTAAATAAATTTTTATTTTTAGATGTGGATGATTCAAGATTGGAACAATATAATATTTTACTTAATAATGGATCATATCCTGATTTGAAGATTATTGATTTGAATAATAAGATTATAAAAAAAGAAGAAATTTTGAAATTAGAGGAGGAATTTTTGGTAAAACCTCTTTTAGGAAAATATAAAGTTTATATTATTTTTAATTGTGAAAATTTAAATGATTCTTCTGCTAATACAATTTTAAAATTTTTAGAGGAACCACAGGAAAATATTATTGCTTTTTTGGTAACTAATAATGTTAATGATGTTATTAATACAATTATTTCTAGGTGTCAGGTTTTTTCGTTGATTCCTGATAATAAAGATTATTTATTGCCATTGTTTGATTCATATAGTGATTATGAGGATTTTTTAGAAAATAAAAAAAATGAATATTTAGATACTATTAAATATATTGAAGAAAATCAACTTGATTGTATAGGAATTAAAGATACGTATTTATTTAAGGATAGTTTAAAGTTATTATTAAATATGTGGTTAATATATTATTTGGATTTGTTATTTTACAAAATGAATTTAGATGAAAAGGTTTTAATGTTTGAAAAAAATGATTTTTTGAATTATGATAAGATTGATAATAATGAAATTATTAATAGAGTTGATGTTATTAATAAGTATATATCTTTAGTTGATTTAAATGTTAATAGAGATCTTTTTATTGATAATTTAATTATTGATTTGTATGGAGGTAATAATGATTGAAGTAATTGGTGTTAGTTTTATAAATTCGAAGAAGATATATTATTTTTTTCCTAATGATTTAGTTTTAAATAAAAATGATTATGTTGTTGTTGAAACCGAAAGAGGAGAACAGTTAGGTGTAGTTGTTACAAATCTTATTACTGTTGATCAAAACAAGCTAAAATGTCCTTTAAAACCTGTTATAAGGATGGCAACGAAAAATGATAATGATAGTTATCATGATAATGAAAAATTGGCTGAGAAAGCATTGGTTAATGCTCGTAGAATTGCTGATGATTTAGGTTTGGATATGAAGATTTTAGATGCTAGTTTTACTTTGGATAAAAATCAATTGTTGTTTAATTTTTTAGCGGATGACCGTATTGATTTTAGAGAATTAGCGAAAAGACTTGCAGCTATATATAGAACTAGAATTGAATTGAGACAAATAGGTGTTAGAGATAAGGCTAGAGAGGTTGGAGGATATGGTCAATGTGGTAGAAAATTATGTTGTTCTTCATTTTTAAAGGATATGAATAGTGTTTCTATTAATATGGCTAAAAATCAAAATTTGTCTTTAAATCCTCAAAAGATTAATGGTGTTTGTGGTAGACTTATGTGTTGTTTGGATTATGAGAATAATAATTATGATGAGTATAAAAAAAATATTCCAAATGTTGGTGATAAGGTTAAAACAAAATTTGGTGTAGGAAAAGTAATTTATGTAGATTTGTTTCAAAGAAAATATAAAGTTGAATTAGAAGATGCTAAAGTTATTGAAATTGTAGTGGAGGAATAGTAATGAAATTGATTGTTGGTTTAGGAAATCCAGGAAATGAGTATAATAATACAAGACATAATATTGGTTTTATTATAATTGATTTTTTTGCTAATTATCATGGAGTTGAGATTAATAAAAAGAAATTTAATGGTTTGTATGGAGAATTTTTATTTAATAATGAAAAAATTATTTTATTAAAACCACAATCATATATGAATTTGTCTGGAGAAGTAGTTAGAGATTATGTTAATTATTTTAAAATAAATAATGATGATATATTGGTTATAAGTGATGATTTAGATATGGAGTTTGGAAGAATACGTTTGAAATATAAAGGTTCATGTGGTGGTCATAATGGACTTAGAAATATTGAAAAATGTTTAGGTACAAATGAATATAAAAGATTAAAATTTGGTATTTCT
Source organism: uncultured Bacilli bacterium (assembly GCA_934098525.1). GTDB lineage: Bacteria > Bacillota_I > Bacilli_A > RF39 > UBA660 > CAKONZ01. The sequence continues at coordinate 83,566 of CAKONZ010000005.1, forward strand.
AATAATAAAGATATTGATACAAAGGATTATGTCTTAGGAAAATTTAATGATAATGATGTATTAAAAATTAGTAATATGAGAGATACATTTATTTCTTTGTTGAATGATTATTTAGTTTTTGATTTTGATGTATTAATGAATAGATATAATTAGGAGAATTTTATGAATGTTTTTGATAAAATTTTAAATTTTGAATATAAAAATAACATCGGTCTGGTGAATATGACTGATGAATTTTTTGCGTTGTATTTAAAAAAGCTATTTGAGAAAGAAAATAATGATATTTTAATTGTTACTCCTTCTATTTATGAAGCTAATAAGTTAAATAATATTATGTCTAATTATACTGATAGTTTGTGTTTTGTTGCTGATGATTTATTACTTTCAAATGTGTTGGATTTATCTAATGAAAGTAAGACTGATAGACTTTCTATTTTAAATAATTTGTTAAATAATGGTAAAAAAATAGTTTTTACTGATGTTAATGGTTATTTAATGAAGGTTCCTTCCGTTGATAATTATAAGAAAAAAATAATTAGTTTAAAGAAGGATGATGTAATTAATGTTGCTGATTTTTTATTAAATTTGGTAGAAAATGGTTATACTAGAGAAAGTGTTGTTACAAAAACTGGTGAATTTGCTGCTAGAGGTTTTGTTATTGATATTTATTTAATTAATTATGATTATCCAGTTAGAGTAGAACTTTTTGGGGATCAGATTGAGTCTATTAGGTTTTTTGATCCGACTTCACAAAAGTCTATTAATGAAGTTGATGAAATTTCTTTGTATCCATTTGTCGAGGCAAAAGATAATTGTAATATATTAGCTTATATGCATAATTCTATTGTCTTTTATAAAGATTATGCACAAATAGTTTCTAATTATAATAAATTATGTGATGAATATAATAGTAGTTTTAGTGAAACTGAGAAGCCATTTGTTGATTTTTATGATGTTAAACCTTCTAGATGTGGTTACTATTTTGATTTAGATAATGATACGTGTAATTTGAATATATCTGATGTTGTAGACTATTCTGCTAGATCTGTTGAATGTTTTAATGAAAATATGAATAAGATTAATGATTATTTGGGGAACAAATTAAAAAATAATAAAACAATTGTTATATGTCTTAATAATACTGATATAAAAAAGTTTGTGTCTTTTTTAACTGTTGATTATGTTTTAACTGATGAGAATAATATTTTTTCAAATAAAGTTAATGTTATAAAAAATTCTATTTCTTATGGATTTGAAGTTGATAATTATATTTTCTTAAGTGAATATGAGTTGTTTAATAGAAAAAAGGCTAGTAATAAACGAGTTTCAAATTTTAAGTATTCTACTAGAATAAAAGATTTATCTAAGATTGTGGTTGGTGATTATGTTGTTCATAATTCTTATGGAATAGGTATTTATAATGGAATAAAGACTTTAACTAAGAATGGTTGTTTAATTGATTATCTTGAGGTTTTATATGATAAGGGTGATAAGTTATATATACCGGCTTCAAAAATAGAATTGATAAGTAAGTTTTCTGGTAAAGATGGATACGTACCAAAGATTAATGCTTTAAATAGTAGTAGTTGGGTTAAGTCTAAGCAAAGGGTTAGAGAAAAAATTAAATATGAAGCAGAGAGATTACTTAAAGTTCAGGCTGAAAGAAGTTTGAAAAAAGGTTTTGCTTTTAGCAAAGAACAAGAGTTACAAGTTATGTTTGATAATGAATTTAAATACGAAGAGACTTTAGATCAATTGAAAGTATGGGAGCAAATAAAGCATGATATGGAGAGTGATTCTCCAATGGATAGGATTTTATGTGGTGATGTAGGTTATGGAAAGACGGAAATAGCTTTTCGTGCTATGTTTAAAGCTGTTTTGGATAAGAAGCAGGTTATGTATTTGTGTCCGACGACATTGTTGTCAAAACAACAATATGAATCAGCATTAGAACGCTTTAAAAATTATCCTGTTAATATTGCTATTTTAAATAGGTTTGTTTCTCCTAAGGAAACTAAGGATATACTTAATTCTTTTTCACTTGGTAAGATAGATATTTTGTTTGGAACTCATAGAATACTTAGTAATGATGTAAAGCCTTATGATTTAGGTTTATTAGTTGTAGATGAAGAACAAAGATTTGGTGTAGCCCATAAAGAAAAAATTAAAGAGTATAAATCTAATATAGATGTTTTAACACTTACTGCTACGCCTATTCCTAGAACTTTGCAGATGGCTATGTTGGGATTGAAAAATTTATCTTTGATAGAAACTCCTCCAAAAAATAGACATGCTGTTCAAACATATGTTACTGCTTTTGATAAAAGAATTATTAAGGATGTTATTTATAAAGAATTGTATAGAAATGGACAAGTTTTTATATTGTATAACAAAGTTGAGGATATAGATATTTTTGCTTCAAATATAGCTAAATTAGTACCGGATGCGAGAGTTGTTTTTGCTCATGGACAAATGCATAAAACTGAGTTAGAAGATAAGATGAATAGTTTTATTAATGGAGATTATGATGTTTTAGTTTGTACGACTATAATTGAAACAGGTGTTGATATTCCTAATGCTAATAGTTTAATAATTATAGATGCTGATAAGTTTGGTTTAAGTCAATTGTATCAAATCAGAGGACGTGTAGGCAGAAGTGATAGGGTTGCATATGCTTACCTTATGTATAGTCCTCATAAACTTTTAAATGATATTGCTATAAAAAGACTTAAAGTTATAAAAGAATTTACTGAACTTGGAAGTGGTTTTACAATTGCTAGTAGAGATTTATCTATTCGTGGTGCAGGTGATATTCTTGGTAGTGAACAAGCAGGTTTTATTGATACTGTGGGTATAGACTTATATATGAAGATGTTAAATGATGAAATGTTAAAATTAAAGGGACTTAAAGTAGAGGAAGATGATGCTAATGAAAAAGATTTAATTGAAGTTTCTAATCATATTAATGATAAAATTACAAGTGATGAGGATTTAAAAATTGAGATTCATAGAATGATTAATAGTATAGATTCAACTGAAAAAATGCATGTTGTTGAAAAAGAAATAAAGGATAGATTTGGTATAGTTGATGATAGTATGATTTTATATATGAATCAGCAATTATTTGAAAAGTTGGCAAAAAATAAAGGTGTAAGTAAAATTGTTGATAATAATATGTATGTAGAAATTAATTTTACTAAAGAAGTGAGTGATAATATTAAATATGAGGATTTATTTGTTATGTCAATAAATATATGTAAGTTTTTTAATTTTTCTTACAAAAATGGTTCAATATATATAAAAATTTTTAAGAATAAAGTTAAAGAACATCCTATTATTTACTTCAATCAATTGTTAGAAAAGATGTGATACATCTTTTTTTTATGCTCTGTTTTCATTGGAAAAAATTACCAGCAAAAAAGAAGTGTCATTGATATTATAATTATACTGACAATTAACTGATAATTGTATAAAAGTTGAGAAAATGGTTAACAATATTACTAGTGAAAGAGAGGAATCATATGAAGACTACAGGAGTTGTGAGGAGAATAGATGACTTAGGACGTATTGTAATTCCTAAAGAGATAAGAAAAACAATGAGAATAAAAGATGGTGAGTCTTTAGAAATTTTCTTAGATAGTGATAATATTATTTTAAAAAAATATTCCTTTTTTGAAGACTTAGAAGATTTTTATAAAAAATATGCTGATTCTATTCATGATGGTATTGGTAAAAATGTATTGATTGTGGATAGGGATAAAATTGTGTCAGCTGCTGGGGTTGATAAGAAAGAGTATATTGGTAAAACTATATCTAGTAATGTTGATAATGTAATTCAAAAGAGAATATTAGTGACAGATAATGATTTAAAAAGTTATTCAATAGTTTCGGGAAGAATAGAAAAAATGTCTTATGCTATTGCACCAATTATAGTTAATGCAGATGCGGTTGGAGCCGTTATTATTTTTTCTAACAATGATAAAATAGATAATTTTGAGGAAAAAACAGCCTTTATAGCTGCTAAATTTTTAGGAAAATATATTGAACAATAGATAAAATTATGATATATTTTATGTGTGATTTAAATGTTTTGAGGGAAAAGAGAAAATATTAATTATTTCAAGAGAGTTTATGATGGTGGAAAGTAAGCATTAATTATATTTTTAGATGAGTTCCTGAACTGGCGTTTGTCCGCAGAAATGCGTTATATTTTTGAGAAAAAATTAAGGTGGTACCACGACATATTTCGTCCTTATGGAGAAATATGTTTTTTATTATTATGATTGGAGATGATATTATGAAAGAAAAGTATTATATTTCTACCGCTATTGCTTATACTTCTGGTAAACCTCATATTGGTAATACATATGAAATAATTTTAGCAGATAGTATTGCTCGTTACAAAAGACTAAGAGGATATGATGTTTATTTTCAAACAGGAACTGATGAACATGGTGAAAAGATTCAATTAAAAGCTAAAGAAAAAGGATTGAGTCCACAGGAGTTTGTTGATGAAGTTTCTGGTGAAGTTAAGAGAATATGGGATGTTATGAATACTACTTATGATAGATTTGTTAGGACAACAGATCCAAATCATAAGAGAATAGTACAAGATATTTTTAAGAAATTATATGAACAAGGCGATATATATAAAGGTTCTTATAAAGGACTTTATTGTACTCCATGTGAATCATTTTGGACTGAAACACAATTAATAGATGGAAAATGTCCAGATTGTGGAAGAGTACCTTCTGAAAAAGAGGAAGAAGCATATTTCTTTAAACTATCTAAATATCAAGATAGATTAATTGATTATATAGAAAGTCATCCTGATTTTATTCAACCTGAATCTAGAAAGAATGAAATGATTAATAATTTTTTGAAACCAGGTTTACAAGATTTATGTGTTTCTAGAACTTCTTTTGATTGGGGAATACCTGTTGATTTTGATTCTAAACATGTTATTTATGTTTGGATTGATGCACTTAGCAACTATATTACTAATATAGGGTATGATGTGAATAATTCTAGTGATGAGTTTAAAAAGTTATGGCCTGCTGATTTACATTTGATTGGTAAAGATATAATAAGATTCCATACTATTTATTGGCCTATAATTTTAATGGCTCTTGATTTGCCACTTCCAAAACAAGTTTTTGGACATCCTTGGTTATTATCTGGTGATGATAAAATGAGTAAATCTAAAGGAAATGTAATATATGCTGATGATTTAGTTGATGAGTTTGGTGTTGATGCTGTTAGGTATTTTGTTTTACATGAAACACCATTTGCTAATGATGGTAATATTACTAGAAGTTTGCTTGTTGAAAGAATTAATAGTGATTTGGCTAATAATTTGGGTAATTTGGTTAATAGAACAATATCTATGGCTATCAAATATTTTGATGGAAAAGTATCTAATAAGAATGTTGTTGATACTATGGATTCTGATTTTTTAAGTGAGAAGAATAATTTAAAAAATTCTGTATTTGATAAAATGGAAAAATTAGAAATAGGTTTAGCAATAGAGGATATTTTTACATTTTTACGTAGAACTAATAAATATATTGATGAAACTACTCCTTGGGCATTAGCTAAAGAAGATAGTAAAAGAGATAGATTGGAGACAGTTTTATATAATTTACTTGATGCTATTAGAGTAGCAGCAATATTATTACAACCTTATATGCCTGATACTTCAGAAAAAATATTTAAACAATTAGGCATTGAAGATAAAGATTATGATGATATTGAAAAAAATTATGATTATGAAGTAGGTAGTCCTGAGGTTTTATTTCAAAGAATAGATACTAAATAGTAGTATCTTTTTTTTAATTTTTTTATTATAATAAATTTGGTGATAATATGTTAATAGATACACATTTGCATTTGTTAGATTGTGATAATGATATAGATAGTATTATTAATGATGCTTTTAATAATGATGTTAAATATTTAATTGTTGCTGGTACTAATGTAGAGGATAATATTAAAAATTTGGAAGTTTTTAATGATTATGAAAATGTTTTTTTAACTTTGGGATATCATCCTGAGGTTGCTAATGAAATTAATGATTCTGATTTGTTAAAGTTGGAACAAAATATTATTGATAATAGAGAAAAGGTTGTAGGAATTGGGGAAATAGGCTTGGATTATCATTATACTAAAGAAAATAAGCAGGAACAAATCGATTTGTTTGAAAAGCAACTATTTATTGCAAAAAAGTATAATTTACCTGTTGTTGTTCATTCTAGAGATGCTATTAATGATACATATGAAATTATTAAGAATATGAACATAAAAAAAGGGATTATTCATTGTTTTTCTGGTAGTTATGAGATGGCAAAAAAATTTATTGATTTGGGTTTTTATTTAGGCGTTGGTGGTGTCATAACTTTTAAAAATAGTAATTTGAAAGAAGTTATAAAAAAATTAGATTTAAAAAACATTGTTTTTGAAACCGATAGTCCTTATTTATCTCCATATAGAGGTGAAAAAAATGAGCCTAAAAATGTTTTATATATAGCAAATTTTGTTAAGGATTTATATGGTTGTAGCATAGATTGTGTAGAGAATACAACTACTGATAATGTTATTAAGTTGTTTGACTTAAATATATAAAGTGTGTTAGTATTTATATATAATAGAGGTGTGTATGAAGAGACAAAATAAAAAATTACGTATTTTTTCAGTAACTTTGTATTTATGTAGTATGGTTTGCTTAGTTTTGGGCTTTACTTTAACTATTATTGTTGGTTCTTCTACTAGAATTTTTAAGGTTGAAAGTTTGAGTAGAACTGTTTCTGATAAGGAATTTACAGATAGTTATAAGAAACTTAGTGATAAAAGTTTAAAGCCTATTTTATACTATAATTTTAATGATGCTGTAGAAAATTCTAAATATTTTCCTACTAGTTTTATAGGAAAACTTACACATTACGGACCTGATTGTGCACTATGTGGAGGACATCTTGGTTGTAATGGTCAAGATGCTAGAAATGGTAATATTTATTATAATGATAAAGAGTATGGTACTGTTAGAATTGTTGCCACTTCAAAGGCTATACCTTGTGGTAGTATTATTAGAATTAATGTTGATGCATATGATAAAAATGGTATGTATGCTATAGTTTTAGATAGGGGTGTTGGAGCTTCACATGTAGACTTGCTTAAGACTAGTGAAACTGCTATTTCTCCAGTTAGAACAACTAATAATGTGCGATTTGACATTGTTAGGTATGGTTATTAAAAAAAAGTTAAAAATGTCTTGCTTTTGCATTAAAAATAATGTACTATTATTATTGTAAAGGAGGTTAGACAATAGTGATGGAAGATAATTCTAAAAAGATCTTTTTATCTGTATTAGGAGTAGCTATTTTACTTGTAGCTGTTATTGGTGTTTCATTCGCTGCTTTTTCTTATAGTGGTGGTGGACGTGAAAATTCTATCCAATCTGGAAGTCTTACTGTAAATTACGTTGAAGCTAAACAAGGAATTCAAATTGATGATGCTTTACCTATGACTGTAGAAGCTGGAAAAAGTTTAGTTGGTGAAAAAAATACTTTTTCATTTAGCGTTTCTACTAAAGCAACTGGCAATAAGGCAATTAACATTCCTTATGTAATTACAGTTACACCAGATGAAAATAATACTTTAACTAATGATCAAGTTATGGTTTATTTAGCTGATGGTACTGGTGCTACAGGTGAAGGCGTTTCAGTTGTAGATCCTGTTAAAGTTAGTGAATTAACTGCTGCTACAGGTACAAGAACTGGTTCTTTTATTCTTAAAAGTGTTGATACTAACAATGTAACATCTACATTAAAAACAGATTCTTACGTTTTAAAAATGTGGATTGAAAATAGTGTAGATCCAGATACTTTTGTTGATGAAGCTGGTGCAGCTAAAAGTTTAACTTATAAATTAAAAGTTAATGTTGATGCTAGTGCTGACTATTTAACAAAATAATATTAAAATTTTAACAATATATGAAAGGAGATAATATGGAAGATAACAATAAAAAAACATTAGTATTATCAATACTAGGAGTTTTAGTTTTAGTTATTGCTGTTGTTGGTGTTTCATTTGCAATGTATAGTTTTTCTGCTACTGGTGAAACTGAAAACGTTATTACTACTGGTAGTGTTTCAGTTGCTTATGAAAAAGAAAGTGTTATTACACTTGATAACCAATATCCAATGGCTGATGCTTTAGGTATTGCTCAAACTGATGAAGGATCTATTTTAACTTTTGATGTAACTTCTAAAGTTAGTGGTTCTATCAATATTAAATATGATTTAGCTTTATCTGATATAGCTTATACTGATGTAAATGGTGCTACCACTACTGCTCTTGGTGATGGTGATATTAAATTTGTTTTAACTAAAAAAGTTGATACAGGAGCTGAAAGTTATATAAAGGGTACTGCTGAAGAAGGTGTTACTTTTGCTGATGTAAAAGCTAATACTGGAAATGGTTACATTAATAATTATGTAATTGATAGTGGTACATTTACTGAATCTTCAACTGCTCATTATACTTTAAAAGCTTGGTTAAACAAAGATTATAAGTTACCAGGTCAAGTTGATGGTAATGTTGCTGGTGTTGAAAACACTACTGATAATACTATTGATCATACTAATACAACTGATGTTGTAAAAGTTACTTTTAAAGTTAAAGTAGAAGCTAGACAAGCTTAATAATAAAATAGACAGTCTTTTGACTGTTTTTTTTATTTTATTTAAAAATATCTTTAAAAATGGGTATAATTATGTTAACATATTATTGTATAGTAGAATAGGTGGTGGGTGTGTGAAATTAGATAAGGATAATATAGAACAAAATGTTGTTGTTGCTGATAAAGCTGCTGATGATTTACTAGAACAAGTTGATAAAAAAGATAAGATGGGCATAGTGTTATTATTAATTATGCTTATTGCTTTAATTCTTTTGGTTTTAGGTGTTTCATTTGGATTATTGAATTACTATCATTATGGTTCAAATGAGAATGTTATTAGTTCTGGTTCGGTTTTATTTTCTTATAATCAAGGAGAAAATTCTATTAGACTTATAGATGCTTATCCTACTAATGATAGTTATGGTAAAAATATGAGCGGGAAAGATGAATTTTTTGATTTTGTTGTTTCTGTTGGTTTTTATGGAAAGAGACATGAAAAGAATAAAGGTTTAACTTATGAAATTTCTTTGACTCCTGATTCTAATAATAATTTAGATGGAGATTATGTGAGAGTTTATTTGACTAAAAACAATGAAGAATTATTAATAAATGGAAAATATATAAATAATTTTTCTGAATTAGAGAATAGTAAAATTAGAAGTGGTTCTAAATTATTGTATAAAGAGTTAGTAAATTCTGATGTTAATAATAGTTTTACTTTTAGAATGTGGCTTTCTGAAAAATACATGATTGACAATGTTTCACGTGTATTTAAGGTTTTTGTGTCTGTTGACGCTTATTAGGAGGATATATGAAAAAGATATTTGAAAGAATAGGAAAAATTATTTCTAGTGCAATTTTCGTTATTTTAATGATGTTGATTGTCATAATTTTAGTTTATATTGTAAGAATCAAATTTTTGGCTAGTAATAGTAGATTAGGTGAGGTTAGAACTAACTTTTATACTATTTTAACTCAAAGTATGTATCCTACAATAAAAGCTGGTGATATTGTTGTTACTTATAAAGATAAAGATAACAATTATAATACTGGTGATATAATTACTTTTACTACAAATGGATCATCTATTACTGTAACACACAGAATAACAGAAATTTATGAAGTAAATGGAAAAAGAACTTATAGAACAAAAGGTGATAATAACAATACTGCTGATATGACTACAATTCCAGCTGAGAATGTTATTGGTAGAGTTGTTTTTAGAATTCCAAAAGCTGGATATATTCAACAATTTATGGTTACTAAAACTGGTTGGATTGTGGTAGTTGTTATACCTTGTTTAGGTATTGTTATTTATGATATTTTAAAAATGTTTAAAGTTGCTGCTAAGAAGAAAAAACAAAAAAAATTAGTTGAAACTGATGATGTCATCAATATTAAAAAGAAGTTAAATGAGGTGATAGAAGAGGATGAAACAGAAAATTGATTTAGATAATCATGAATTTGTTGAAGAAGTAGATGAGTCTGATTTAAAAGAATATGGTAAGAATAAAGCTAAAATTTTTGTTATCATATTGATAATATTAATATTTTTATCATTATTATTTCTTTTGTTTGGTTTTAAATTACTTTTAGATAAGGGTAATAATGATACTGATAAAAAACCTGATGTTGTTAATGAAGATTTATTTATTGTTCATTCTAAAAATGAATTTGGTGATACTATTTCTTCTTTTGATTTGTATAAGGATGAGAATAGTGCTTATAATTATACTTTTTATGTTCAAAATAGTACTGGGAAACCAACAAAATATTTTGTCTATTTAACTGATGTTGATTTTGGTGTTGCTAATAATTTGTGTAATAAAGAAAATATTAGTTATTTAATATCAAAAAACAATCAAGATGTTTTCAAAGGAGTTTTAACTAATGAGAAAAAGGTTAAATTATATGGTACTAGTATAGATGTTAATGGTATAGATAATTATAGTGTTAAGTTATGGGCACCAGCAGGGTGTAGTGGTTATTTGAAATTTATATATGGAATAGGAGATTAGAATATGAAAGAAATAATTGGGGACTTTATAAAATTATTTACAAACTGTATGTTAGTTTTATGTCTTATGTTATCATCATTTTTGTTAATTATTAATATGTATCATTCTAAAGAAGTTAGTTATGTTTATTATAATAATTTAAATGATAGTGCTAGTTATAATAATGCTATGAAGACAAAAGAACAAATTGCTAAAAATATTAATAATATTTCTACAAAAGATGTAGCGGGAGTTAATGTTAAATCAGTATTACAACAATGTTATAATGATATTGATTCAAGTACATTTGCAAAGTTTAAAACAAAGGAATCATTTGTTTTAAAAGATAGTTATGATGCTGCAATTGAACTTAGAACTACTCTTAATACTGATTGTTTATTTAATGTTACATATATTATGAATGGAATGAAAGAAACAGGTTTATTAAAAAAGGATATTACTGATATAACAAATTATGTAAATAAACAAAAAGATTATATTTTAACAAATAATAATTATTTAGTTAATAGAATGCTTGCTAATAGTACTTATTCTTTTGTTACTGATGTAACAAGAAGTTCTGTTTATAATAATACTGCTGAAATATTAAATGAAACTCTTGCTAATTATTCAGTACTTATTGATACAATGGAAAAATTATCATCTTGGTGTGCTAATGAGATTGGAGGTTAATGTATGAGTAAGATTTTATCAAGAATTTTGAATGTTTTAAAATATTTATTATTGGTTGTTGCTTTTATGTTTATTTTGTATGGTATAATGGCAACTTATAAGCGACTTGAAAAGAATATATTAGATGCAATTCCAGTATTTTTACCTTTTTTCTTAGTATTTGTGTTATTTATAGTAAATATTTTTGTAAAAAAGAATGTTATAAGAGACAATTTGTTTTTTAACTTTGTTTCAGTATTGATATTTATTGGAATTATAATAGTTGGTTATAGAGCTAAATTTGATACTAATATGTTAATTTATTATAAGTATAATATAAAATATAATCCTTTATATTTATCTGATAATTTGTCAATGATAAAGATATCTTTGTATGTTTTATTTGCTTCTAATTTGTTATTATTGATTTCTACTTTTTTTGATAAAAAGCAAATGAAAGTTATAGACTAGTAAAAAAATACTAGTTTTTTATTTTGTTTTATTTTATAATTATTTTGGTGATTTTATGGATAATAGTTTTAAATTCAAAAAAAAGTTTGGGCAGAATTTTTTAATAGATAAAAATATTGTTAATAAAATAGTTGATAGTATTTCTTATAAACCTAACTCACTTGTTTTAGAAATAGGTTGTGGTGATGGAAGATTGACTACTAGTTTGTGTGAGAAATTTGATCATGTTTTGGGTTTTGAGATAGATTTAGAAGTAAAGGATAGATTGTTAACTAATTTATCGAGATTTTCTAATTATGATATAATTTTTGATGATTTTTTGAAAGTTGATTTAAATGGGGTAATTGAAAAATATGAATATGATAATTTGTATGTTATAGCTAATTTACCTTATTATATTACTACTCCGATTATAGAAAAATTAATTAACAGTGATTTGGATTTTGAATCAATTAATGTTATGGTACAAAAGGAAGTTGCTGATAGATTTTGTGCTGTGGTAGGGGATAAGAATTATAATTCTTTGACTGTTTATTTAAATTATTATTTTAATATTAAAAAGTTGTTTGATGTTAGTAGGAATTGTTTTGTTCCAAGACCTAATGTAGATAGTAGTGTTGTTAGTTTTGTTTCAAAAAATAATAAGTTATATTTAAATAATCAGGAATTGTTTTTTAGTATAGTTAGAGATAGTTTTAGATTTAAAAGAAAAACTTTGAAGAATAATCTTAATAATTATGATTTAGAAAGAATAAGAAAAGTTTTGTTAAAATATGGTTATGATTTGTCAGTAAGGGCTGAGGATTTATCATTAGAAGTATTTTGTGATATTGCAAATGAATTAAGCATATAATCAATTGGAGATGATTATATGCTTTTTAATATAGGGGATTTGGTTACAAGGAAATCTCATAATAATGATGTTGTTTTTAAGATTATAGATATTAAAGATGATATAGTTTTTTTGAAGGGAATTAATATAAGATTAGTAGCAGATTCTTCAGTTGATGATTTAGTTATGTGCAAAGGGTGTGAGGATGAGTATATTGATGGTGATGAAGATGTTTTAGAGAGAATGTCTGATATTAGAAATTTGGATAGAGATGAGTATTTTTATTTGCCAGGAAAAGTTTTACATATAGATGCTGATAAGGATTATTTACAAAGATGTTTAAAGTTTTATAAGGATATGAATATTTTATCTTATGGATTGGTGCTGCAAGAAAAAGATGTGGCAGGTGTTATTAAAGAACATTTGAAAAATATCAATCCGGATGTTTTAGTTATTACTGGACATGATGCTTTTTATGAAAAAAGTGATAAGTTATTAGATAATATTAATTATAAAAATAGTGGATATTTTATTTCTGCTATTAAAGAGGCTAGGGATTATGAAAAGGATCAAAATAAATTAATTATTATAGCGGGAGCATGTCAATCTAATTATGAAGAACTTATTAAGGCTGGAGCTAATTTTGCTTCAAGTCCAAAGAGAATTAATATTCACGCTTTAGATCCGGCAATAATTGCTTCTAGCGTTAGTTTATCTGATCAAAGTAAGCCAATAAACTTAATTCCTATTCTTGATAAAACGAAATATGGTAAAGATGGAATAGGGGGAATTATAACTAATGGTGTTATGTATGTGGGGTATCCAAGATGACTTTAGAAAAAATTAAGAATAATGTTAACAATAATGTTAATGTGGTAAAGAAATTTAAATATAATGGTTCTAGAAATCAAGTTGAAGAATTTGATGGAAAGATAGTTAATACTTATAAATTTGTTTTTATTATTGAGATGGATAATAAGATAAAAAGGTCTTTTTCTTATACTGATATTTTAACTGGTAGTTTAATTATGGAATAATTTGTAAAAAATATTGATTTTTTAGATTTATTAATATAAAATTATATTATAAGCAGTTTGCTTTAATAAAGGAGGACCATAAATGAAAATTACATCTGTTAATGTACGTAAAATTGAAAAAGAAGGATCACGTATGAAAGGAATTGCATCAGTATTATTAGATGATTGTTTTGCAATTCATGATATTCGTATTATTGAAGGAGACAACGGTTTATTTATTGCTATGCCAAGTAGAAAAACTGCTACTGGAGAGTATAGAGATATAGCACATCCAATTAATCCTGAAACACGTACAATTTTTGAAGAAGCTATATTAGAAGCATATAAAACTGCTGAATAATTAGTAGATTATAAAAAATACATTTTTATGTATTTTTTTTTGTATTTTTCATAATATTAATTGGAGGATATTATGGATAATATAAGTTATAATCATGGAATTAGTGTTAATGAAAGAAAAAATATTTATATAACAGGGGTTTTAAAAATTGATAATTTTGATGAAGAAGAATTTTTATTGGAAACAAATATGGGTCATTTAGCTATAAAGGGTACAGAGTTAGAGTTATTAAAGCTTGATACTAAAGATGGAGTAGTTTCTATTAAGGGAAATTTAATTAGTTTGTGTTATGTTGAAGATTTAAAAAAGCAAAAGAAACAATCTAGTGTTTTTGATAAATTGTTTAAATGAGTTTATCGATACAAGTTTTATCTATTTTATTTAACTTTTTTTATGGAATAGTTTTTGCTTTTTTGTTTCGTTTGTTTAAGAAATATTTATTTTATTTAGATAGTGTTTTTTTGAAGATTTTGTATAATATTATTTTTTGTTTTTATATATTTTTTATTTATATATTTGTGTCTTTTTTTATTAGTAAGTTAACAATAAATGTTATTTGTTTTTTAATATTATTTTTAGGTTTTATGTTTTTTAATTTTTTGTATAATACTTTTTTACGTAAAAAATAGTTTTTTTTGTAGTATTGCTTGAAAAAAACTATTTTTTTTGATATTATTTGGCTAGAATGGTAGGTGTAAAAATGGTTAAGAAAAAAAAGAAAACAAAAAGAATAATTCTTGTTTTTATGTTGTGCCTTGCCGTTAACACTTATATATTTTATAGTTTAGGTTCGATTGTTTATGATGTTGTTTCTAAAAAACAAGAAAGTAAAAAATTGATTGTTAAGTTAGATAATTTAAAAGAAGAAGGAGAAGCTTTAAGAGTAGAGGCTAATAAGCTTAAAAATCCTGATTATGTTGCAAAATATGCAAGGGAAAAATATTTATATACAAAGAATAATGAATATGTTATAAGAATTAAATAAAGATAATAACTTTGGTTATTATTTTTTTCTATTGCTTTTTTATTTTTATTGGGATAATATTATTAGATGAAATGTGGTGATATTTTTGAAAGATTCTATTGCTTTTTTAGATAATTTATTAAAAAAGGATGATGTTGTAGTAGTAGGATGTTCTGGTGGGCCTGATTCAATGGTTTTACTTACTTTGTTATTGAAGTTAAGGAATAAGAAAAATTTAAAGATTATTTGTTGTCATGTTAATCATAATGTTAGAAATGAAAGTATTGTGGAAATGAATTATGTTGAAAAGTTTTCTGCTTCTAATAATATTATTTTTGAAAAAATGATTATTACTAATTATGGTGATGATAATTTTGAGAATGAAGCTAGAAATTTTAGATATAATTTTTTTGATGAAATAGTTAATAAGTATAATGCTAGTTATTTGATGACTGCTCATCACGGAGATGATTTAATTGAAACTATATTAATGCGAATTGTTAGGGGTTCTACACTTTCTGGATATAAAGGCTTTTCAATGATTGTTAATAAAAATAATTATAAAATAGTTAGGCCATTGATTTTTGCTACAAAGGATGAAATTGTTAATTATGCTAATGATAATAATATTCAATATTTTATTGATAGTACAAATATGATGGATATTCATACTAGAAATAGATATAGAAAAGTTGTATTACCTTTTTTGAAAAGTGAAGATAAAAATGTAAATAAAAAATTTTTAAAATTTAATAATATTATGGAAAAATGTGAAACATTTATTAACAATGAGGTTAATAAGTATATAGATGATATTTTTATTGATGATAGGCTAGTTATTTCTAAATTTTTGGAGTTAGATGATTTTGTAAAAAACAGAGTTATTTGTTATATGTTGGAAAAATTTTATCAAGATGATTTGTTTTTGATATCTGATTCACATGTTGATTTGATTATAAATTTAATTAATTCTAAAAAGAGTAATGGTAGTATATATTTACCAAATGAGGTTAAGGCTATAAAGAATTATGATTATTTAGAAATTAAAAAAGATATAGCATCTATTTCTTCCTATGATATTGAAATAGAGAATTTTGTTTTACTTCCTAATGGGAAGAAAATTGAAAAAATTGATTTTTCAGAGTTGAATAATAATAATTTTTGTAGGTTGTCTTCAGAAGATGTTTGTTTACCTTTACATGTTAGAACTAGAAAAAATGGTGATAAGATGAAGATTAAAAACTCTATTGGATATAGAAAAATTAAGGATATTTTTATAGATTTAAAGATACCTGTTGAGGATAGAGATACTTGGCCAATTGTTGTTGATTCTAAAGATAATATTGTTTGGCTACCGGGTTTAAAAAAATCTTGTTTTGATAGACTTAAAAGTGATAAATGTGATATAATATTAAAGTATTATTAAGAAGGAGATTATTATGAAGAAAGATAATATTAAAAAGAATGTTGTTCCATATGTTAGTATAGGTATATTTTTTATAATAATTTATTTATTATTTAATTTTTTAAATAACAGAGTATATAATTTAACATATGATGAATTTAATAAGTATTTAGAAAATGGTGAGGTAACTACTATTATAGTTACTCCAAGAGAAAGTGCTGGTATATACGAAATTAAAGGTAAATTAGAAGGTTATTCAAAGAATGAATCTTATACTGTTTCTATTCCTTTATCAGATAGATTGATAAGTTCTATTTTAGAAAAAGAAAATAAAGATATAAAAGTTACAGTAAATAAAAACCCTGAGTCAAATTCGTTTTTAATTATTGTTCTTAACTTTTTACCTTATGTTTTAATATTAGGATTTTTATTTTTCTTTTTATCAAAACAGGTAGGTGGCGCTAATAAGTCATTTGATTTTGGTAAGAGTAAGGCTCAACTTCATTCTGATAAAAATAAAGTTACTTTTAATGATGTTGCTGGTTTAGAGGAAGAAAAATATGAAGTTAAGGAATTAATTGATTTCTTAAAAAATCCTAAACGTTTTCAAAAATTGGGTGCTAGAATACCAAAAGGTGTGTTATTAGTTGGTCCTCCAGGAACCGGTAAGACATTGCTTGCTAAAGCAGTAGCAGGAGAAGCTAATGTTCCATTTTACTATATTTCAGGTTCTGATTTTGTTGAGTTATTTGTTGGTGTTGGTGCTTCAAGAGTTAGAGATATGTTTAAACAGGCAAAACAAACTGCTCCATGTTTAATATTTATTGATGAAATTGATGCGGTAGGACGTCAAAGAGGAACTGGTCTTGGTGGTGGACATGATGAAAGAGAACAAACTTTAAATCAATTATTAACTGAAATGGATGGTTTTGGTGCTAATGAAGGTATTATAATTTTAGCTGCTACTAATAGACCTGATGTTTTAGATCCAGCTTTACTTAGACCTGGTAGATTTGATAGACAAGTAACTGTTTCTTTACCTGATGTTAGAGAAAGAGAAGCTATATTAAAAGTACATGCTAAAAATAAAGTTTTAGCTAAAAATGTTAAGTTAAGTTATTTAGCAAATAGAACTTCAGGTTTCAGTGGTGCTGATTTGGCTAATTTATTAAATGAAGCAGCTTTACTTGCTGTAAGAAGAAATAAAGAAGAAATTAGTATGGCTGAAATAGATGAGGCTCATGATAGAGTATTAATGGGACCTGCTAAGGTTTCTAGAAAAATAAGTGATAATGATAAGAAGATTACAGCTTATCATGAAGCTGGACATGTTGTTGTTGGTTTAAAATTGGAACAGTCAAATATTGTACAAAAAGTTACAATTATTCCAAGAGGAATGGCTGGTGGATATACTAGTATTCAACAAGAACAAGAAAAGATGCATACTACTAAAACAGAACTTATTCAAACTATTTCTACATTATTAGCTGGTAGAGTTACTGAACAGTTAGTTTTTGGTGAAATAACTACTGGAGCATCTAACGATATTGAGAGAGCTACAAAAATAGCTAGATCTATGGTTTGTGAGTATGGTATGAGTGAACTTGGTCCAATGCAATTGGAACAAAATGAGTCTAGTGTATTCTTAGGAAGAGATTATAATAAGTCTAGAAATTTTTCTGATCAAGTTGCTTTTGAAATAGATAAAGAAATGAGAAAAATTATTGATTCTTGTTATGATAAAACTGTTGAAATTATTAATAAAAATAGAAAATTAGTTGATTTGATAGCAGAAAACCTTATGAAATATGAAACTCTTACTAAAGAACAAATAGATTATTTAGTTAAGAATGGAAAGATGCCTGATGAAGAAGTAAAGGATAATGAGATTACTTTGACTGAATTAAAAGAAATTGCTAAAGAAAGAGGCATTAAGGGTTATTCAAAGATGAATAAGGAAGAGTTAAAGGATGCTTTAAATAAATAAGATATGGAAACATATCTTATTTTTTGTTATAATTTAATTGGTGATTTCATGTATATAGGAAATGTAGAAATTAAAGGAAAAGTTGTTTTGGCGCCTATGGCTGGAATTAGTAATAGTGCTTTTAGAAAGATTGCTAAAGAAATGGGAGCGGCTTTGGTTTATGCAGAGATGGTTAGTGATAAGGCTATTTTTTATAATAATAAGAAAACAATAGATATGTTATATATGACTGAAAGTGAAAGACCGATAGCACAACAAATATTTGGTAGTGATAAAGAATCTTTTGTTGCTGCTGCTAAATATATTTATGAAAATATGCATCCTGATATAATAGATATAAATATGGGATGTCCAGTACCTAAAGTTGCTGTTAGGGCACAGGCTGGTTCGGCTTTGCTAAAAGATATTGATAAAATATATGATATTGTATCGGCAGTTGTTTCTGTTGTTGATTGTCCTGTTACTGTTAAGATTAGGAGTGGTTGGGATTTTGATAGTATTA
Organism: uncultured Bacilli bacterium; assembly: GCA_934098525.1. Classification (GTDB taxonomy): domain Bacteria; phylum Bacillota_I; class Bacilli_A; order RF39; family UBA660; genus CAKONZ01. The sequence continues at coordinate 102,450 of CAKONZ010000005.1, forward strand.
ATGCTGTTTCTGTAGCTAAAGTGTGCGAAAAAGCTGGTGCTAGTGCTATATGTGTACATCCTCGAACTAGAAGTCAGGGGTACTCAGGAAAGGCAGATTGGAATATTATAAAAGAGGTTAAAGAAAACGTTAATATACCTGTTATAGGTAATGGAGATATTTTATCTTGCTATGATGCAAAAAGAATGATTGATGAAACTGGTTGTGATCTTGTTATGATAGGACGAGGTTTGTTAGGAAATCCATGGCTAATTAATGAGTGTAATCAGTATTTAGATAAAGGTATAGTGGTTGATAGACCAAGTTCAATAGAAAAGATAGATATGTGCTTGAAACATTTTAGATATTTATTAAATTATCAGAATGAGAAACAAGCAGTTTTGGAAATAAGGAGTCATGTTTCTTGGTATTTAAAAGGAATAAATGGGTGTAATGAAGTGAAAAATGCTATTTTTAAGACTAAAAATGTAAAAGAAATAGAAAAAATTTTACAAGATTTTAAAAAGTGTGTTAAAATATAGACATTGAAAAGGGAAGTGTTAATATGAGAGAGTTTACTGAACAAGAATTAGTAAGAAGAAAAAAAGCAGAAGATTTAAGAACTAAGGGATTAGATCCTTTTGGACAAAAATTTGAAAGAAAAGATTTTGCTAGTGATTTAAAAGATAAGTATGAATGTATTGAACATGATGCTTTTGAAAATATGGATGATTGTGCAACTGTTGCAGGAAGAATTATGTTTATTAGAAAGATGGGAAAGGCTTCATTTTTTACAATTCAAGATAAAACTGGAAAAATTCAGATATATATTTCTATAAATGATATTGGTGAAGAAGCATATGAATTATTTAAGACTGCTGATATAGGAGATATTGTAGGGGTTTATGGTAAAATAATGAAGACAAGAACTGGAGAATTAACTATTAAGTGTTTGAAATATACACATTTAGTTAAGGCTTTAAGACCTTTACCAGAAAAATTTCATGGTTTAACTGATGTAGAAGAAAGGTATAGAAGACGTTATGTTGATTTAATTATGAATGAAGATTCTAAGAGAGTTGCATTTTTACGTCCTAGAATTATTAGATGTATACAAAATTTTATGGATAAGAAAGGTTTTGTTGAGGTAGAAACTCCTGTACTTACTACATTACTTACTGGTGCTAGTGCTAGACCTTTTGTTACACATCATAATGCTCAAGATTTAGATATGTATTTACGTATAGCTTTGGAATTACCTTTAAAAAGACTATTAGTAGGAGGAATGGAAGCTGTATATGAAATAGGTAGAACATTTAGAAATGAGGGTATGGATACTAGACATAATCCTGAATTTACTTTGATGGAAGCATATTTAGCATATTCTGATTTAGAGGGTATGATGGATATGACCGAAGAAATGTATCAAACTATTGCAAGAGATGTATGTGGTAAGATGGTTTATAATTGGTGTGGAGAAGAAATTAATTTAGAAGGACCATGGAAAAGAATTAGTATGGTTGATGCTATAAAAGAAAAGACAGGTATTGATTTTAAAGAAAATATGAGTTTAGAAGATGCAAAACTTTTAGCAGAAAAACATCATATTGAAGTTGAAGAACATTTTAGTTTAGGTCATATTATTAATGCATTTTTTGAAAAATATGTTGAAGATACTTTGATTCAACCAACATTCTTATATGGACATCCTGTTGAAATATCTCCTCTTACAAAGAAAAATCCTGATGATCCTAGATTTGTTGATCGATTTGAGTTATTTATTGGTGGAAAAGAGTTTGCTAATGCATATACAGAATTAAATGATCCAATTGATCAATTGGATAGATTTGAAGAACAATTAAGAGAGAGAAATTTAGGTAATGATGAAGCAAATGATATAGATATGGATTTTATAGAAGCACTAGAATATGGTATGCCACCTGCTGGAGGAATAGGATATGGTATTGATAGATTATGTATGCTATTTACTGAAAGTGATTCTATTAGGGATGTAATTTTATTTCCAACTATGAAGAATAGAGATTAATGTAATCTCTATTTTTTTTGTGATAATAATATGAAAATATTAAAAAATCTTTATTTTTATTGTTATGTGTGTCATAATTATATATGGGAGGTAAAAAATGAAAAAGAATAATCTTTTTAAAGTAATTGGTGCAGTTATTTTAGGATATGTATTATTATCTTGGATTCTACCTTTAGGAATTGATTTGTTTGGTGGTAAGGATGTTCCTGAAACACAAGCTGGTATAATTTCAATTTTTATGGTTTTATCTGAAGCTGTATCAGGTTTTGGAAATGTATTAGTTTACATTTTAGCAGTTGGTGGTTTTTATGGAATTTTAGATGCTACTGGCGTTTACAAAAAAGCTATCAATTTATTAGTTAAGAAATTTAAAGGAAAGGAAAAACTAGTTTTAATTACTACAATTGTTGTTATTGCTTTATTATCTTCAATTTGTGGATTAGAGTTAGGATTGTTTGCTATTTTCCCATTTGTAATTTCTGTTATTTCATTAATGGGTTATGATAGTTTAGTTGCTTTATCTGCTACTGTAGGTGCTACTATTATTGGTATTTATGGTTCAACTCTTGCAGGAACTACATATGGTATTAATAATCAAGTAACTGGTCTTGGAACATATAATGCTATTTTAGCTAAAATAATTTTATTTGTTTTAGGATTAGGTTTATTAATTTTCTTTGTATTAAGATATATTAAGAAAAATAAAATAAAACCTAATATGCCTAAAGAAGTTGATAAGGTAATTAATGAAAATAATAAGAAAGTATGGCCTTTATATTTGGTTGTTGCTATAGTTAGTGTTTTATTTATACTAGGAACATCAGCTTGGGAAAATATTTTTGGATATAATTGGTTTGCTACAGCACATGAAAAAATTATGTCTTTAACAATAGGAGATTTTGCTATATTTAGTAAACTATTTGGTGGTTTGGATGCCTTGGGAACATGGTTTACTCCTTATAGATTCCAATATTATACAGTTTTATTAATGTTGGCTTCATTAATATTAGCTATTGTTTATAAAGTTAAATTCAATGATGCGACTGAAGCTTATTTTAAGGGAATAAAAGATTTTATTGTTCCTGGTTTGTTAGCAGTTGCATGTTGTTCAGTATTTATATTTGTATATTATTATCCAATTTTAAATACTGTTACTAGTTGGATTTTAAGTTTATCAAAAGATTTTAATGTAGCATTGTCAGGTTTATATACATTAATATCTGGAACTTTCTATGTGGACTATTATTATTTTACTTCATATTGTTTACCTACATTAATTAGCGCTACTACTGATACAACTTTGTATTCTATAATAAGTGTGTTATTTACTAACATGTATGGATTGATTATGTTAATAGCACCTACTAGTGTTTTATTAATGGTATCATTAACAATAACAGAAGTAAGTTATAAATCTTGGATCAAATATATTTGGAAATTATTTGTTTCATTATTAGTAGTTTCATTTATTGTATTAATGATAATGTTATTAATATAGTTTTTTAAACAGAATAAGTTATTTATTCTGTTTTTTTGTTGTTTAAAAAAAATAATTTTACCTCATAATATACATAGAATATTATTAGGAGGAAATTATGTTTTCAAAATTTGATGAAGAGGCAAGAAAAGTATTAACTAATATGGCTAAGGAAATGAGTGAATTAAATCATCCTTATATAGGAAGTGAGCATTTACTTTTATCTATACTAAAGTATGGTAGTAACGAAATAAAAGATAAATTTAATAAATATAAAGTAAGTTATAAATCATTTAAGGATGAGCTTATAAAAGTAGTTGGAGTAGGTTCTAAGAAAAATGAATATTATTTATATACACCTTTGTTAAAAAGTGTTATAGAGATTGCTACTGTAGATTCTTTAGAGAGAGGTAAAAAAGAGGTTGATATAGTTGATCTTATTTTAGCTCTTTTTACAGAAGGGGATGGAATTGCTGTAAGGATTTTATTGGGAATGAATATTTCAATTGATCAATTGTTAGAGGATTTTTCTTTTTCTTTAAATAGAACTAAAAATAATTCTAAATTGTTAATTAATAGCTATGGTGTTAATTTAAATGAAAAAGCTAAGAATAATGAACTTGATCCAGTGGTTGGAAGAGAGAAAGAAGTGAAACAAATTATGGAAATTCTTTCTAGAAGATGTAAAAATAATCCTTTGTTAATAGGAGAAGCTGGTGTTGGGAAAACGGCTATTGTTGAGGAAGTTGCACGTGTTATTGAAGAAGGAAATGTTTCTAATAATTTGCTTAATAAAAAAATTATATCAGTTTCTATGTCTTCTCTAGTAGCGGGTACTAAATATCGAGGTGAATTTGAGGAAAAAATAGAAAAAATAATTAAAGAGTTGGAAAATAATGAAGATATAATTTTGTTTATAGATGAAATACATACAATAATAGGTGCTGGTGGAGCTGAAGGAGCAATAGATGCTTCTAATATATTAAAACCTGCTTTAGCAAGGGGTAAAATAAAACTAATTGGTGCTACAACTACTAAGGAGTATAAAGAGTTTATTGAAAAAGATAAGGCTTTTGCTAGAAGGTTTCAGGTTGTTAATGTTAATGAGCCATCTTTAGTGGTTACTAAGGATATTTTGTTAAAAATTAAACCTTTATATGAAGATTATCATAAGGTTTTAGTTAGTGATGAATTGATTGATAAAATAATATATTATTCTAATAAATATATTTATAATAAAAAAATGCCAGATAAAGCTATTGATGTTTTAGATCAGGTTTGTTCTAGGGTTTCTAATAGAAGTATTAATAAACAAAATAGTATTAGTAAAATAGATAAAATGCTTGAAGATGTTATTATTAAGAAAAATTCTGCAATTATTAAAAATGATTTAAGTAATGCCTTTTTTCTTAAGCAAGAAGAACTTAATTTAGAAAATGAAAGAAGTAAAATGTTGAGTAAGACTTTAAAGCAGGGATATAAGAAAGTTAAATTAGATGATATTAAGGAAATTATTTCTGAGTTATCAAAGATACCTGTTACTAATAATTATTCTAATGATGATTTGAAAAAAATGAAGAATGGTATTAAAAATATTATATTGGGTCAAGATGAGGCTGTTGATGATGTTTTTGATATTTATAAGAGTATGATATATAAATATGATGATAAGCCAAAATCTATGTTATTTGTTGGTTCTACTGGAGTAGGAAAAACGTTGTTGGCTAAGGAATTTGCTAATATATATTGTGGTAAAGAGAATTTAATAAGACTTGATATGAGTGAATTTAAAGAGGGACATGCTATTAGTAAAATAATAGGATCGCCACCAGGATATATTGGTTATAATGATAATAATAATGTTTTTGAAAAGGTAAAAGATAATCCTTATTCTGTTATTTTACTTGATGAAATAGAAAAAGCTAATAATAATGTTGTAAATTTATTTTTACAAATACTTGATGAGGGTTATGCTACTAATTCTAAGGGTGAACTTATCAATTTTAATAATTGTATAATAATTATGACTTCTAACCTTAGTTATAATAAGGGTAATATTGGATTTAATAATAAAAATGTTTCAATAAGAAATAATGAAATAGAAAAAGTTCTTAGTAAAGAGTTTGTTAATAGAATAGATAAAATAGTTTATTTTTCAGATATGACTTCTGGTGTTGTAAATAATATTATTGATTTGAAATTAAAGTCAATTAAAAATAACTATTTAAAAGATGGTATATCTTTAAAGTTTTCTAAGAAAGTAAAAGATGAAATTATTAATTTAAGTTTATATAAAATGTATGGTGCTAGAAAAATAGATAAAATAATAAGTGAATATATTAATGTTGATATTATTGATAATATTATAAATGGAAACAAAAATATATATATTGATTCTATAAGGGAGAAGGTTGTATAATTCTTCTTTTTTTGGTATAATCTTATTGTTATAAATTGTTTGGGGTGATATTGTGAAGATATATAATACTTTAACTAGAAAGATTGAGGATTTTATTCCTTATGATAAAAATATTGTTACTTTATATACATGTGGTCCAACTGTGTATAATTATGCTCATATTGGTAATTTGAGAAGTTATATAGCTGAGGATATATTAGAAAAGACTTTGTTATATTTAGGTTATAATGTTAAGAGAACTATGAATATTACAGATGTTGGACATTTATCTAGTGATTCAGATAGTGGTGATGACAAGATGGTTAAGAGTGCTGAGAGAGAGCATAAATCTGTTTTGGATATAGCTAGATATTATACAGATGCTTTTTTTGAAGATTTTAAACGTTTGAATATTAAGAAACCTGAAATTGTTGTTCCTGCTACTACGATGATTGATGATTATATAAAAATTATTTCAGTCTTACTTGAAAAGGGTTATGCTTATAAATCTGGTGAAAATATATATTTTGATACTTCTAAATTAGATGATTATTATGTTTTGACTAATCATAAAGAAGATGAAATGGTTGTAGGAGTTAGAGAAGGTGTTGAGGAAGATTTAAATAAGAAAAATCAAAATGATTTTGTATTATGGTTTACTAAATCTAAATTTCAAAACCAAGAATTAAAATGGGATTCACCTTGGGGGTACGGCTATCCGGGTTGGCATATAGAGTGTTCTGCTATAAGTATTGCGAATTTAGGAGAACATTTAGATATTCATTGTGGTGGTGTTGATAATATATTTCCACATCATACAAATGAAATTGCCCAAAGTGAGGCTTATTTAGGTCATAAGTGGTGTAATTATTGGTTCCATGTAGAACATTTAAATGATTCATCTGGAAAAATGAGTAAGTCAAAAGGTGGTATTCTTACAGTTACTTCGTTAAGTGAAAAGGGTTATAATCCTTTATCATATAGATTTATGTGTTTGTTATCACATTATAGGAAGCAAATAGTGTTTAATTATGATAATTTAACTAATGCTGAAACAGCTTATAAAAAATTAAAGAATAAATGTTTGGCGTTAGAAAATATTGGAGAAATTGATATAGATTCTTATAATTTATATAATGAACAATTTAAAAAATATATTGGTGATGATTTAAATACTGCATCTGCTATTTCTGTTATATATGATTTATTAAAAAGTGATATAAGTGATGCAACTAAATTAAAACTTATTTCTGATTTTGATAAAGTCTTGTCACTTTCTTTATTAACAAAAGATGTTAATAACATTGATGAAGAATTAGAAAAATATATTTTAACTAAGATTGATGAAAGAAAAGTAGCAAAACAAAATAAAGATTATCAAAAAGCAGATGCTATTAGAAATGAATTATTAGAAAAGAATATAAAATTAATTGATACAAAAGATGATACTTTATATGAGATAATGTAGGTGATTTTATGGAATATTATTATTTAACTTTTTTAGCTGTTTTGATTACATTAGGTGCTGAGATTTATGTTAACCTTATGTATTCAAAATATAGTAAGGTAAAAAACAAGAAAAAATTATCAGGATTTGATGCTGCTAAGAAAATATTAGCTAGTAATAATTTAGATAATATTTATGTTGTAGAAACAACTGGTGTTTTAACTGATCATTATGACCCTAAAAATAATGTTATTAGATTATCGAGAGGTAATTTTAATAATGATAGTATTAGTGCAGTAGCAGTAGCTGCTCATGAGGCTGGACATGCTATACAAAATAGTGAAGGTAATTTTCTATTGAAAGTTAGGAGTGCTTTGATTCCTTTTGTAAGTTTTAGTTCAAAATTTAGTTATATAGTTATAGTTTTAGGACTTATTCTTGGATATTTAAAATTATTTTATTTTGGTATAGCTTTAATGTTAATTATACTTTTATTTCAATTAGTTACATTACCTATTGAAATTGATGCTTCAAAGAAAGGTTTAAAATATTTATTAAAATATGATATTTTAGATAAAGATGAAATATCTTTGGGTAAAAAGGTCTTAATAGCGGCAGCTTTAACTTATGTTGCAAGTATTGCTAATACATTGATAGAAATTCTTAGATTATTGATTATTTCAGGAGATAGAAATTAATGAATTTTTCATCTTTGCAGTTGGCCTTTTTAGGAGATGCTGTTTTTGAACTTTTTATAAGAGAATATCTATTAAAAAATAAATTGAGTAAAATTAAAGAATTGAAAGAAGATTCTTTAAATTTTGTTACTGCTACGAAACAAGCTTATTTTGCTCATGAACTTATTAATAATAATTATCTTAATGAAAATGAAAAAATAATTTTTAAAAATGGTAGAAATACAAAGATACATTCAAAGTCTAAAAGTTGTGATATAGTTACATATAAAAACGCAACTGGTTTTGAATGTTTAATAGGTTATTTATATTTGAATGATAAGGACAGATTGGAAGAAATATTAAATATAATAGTAAATATGTAAGGAATGTTGTTATGTTAGTATATGGTAAGAATAGTTGTGAAGAATTTTTAAAAAATGATACAATTATAAAAAAAGTGTATTTGGATAAAAATTTTAGTGATAAAAATATAATTTCTTTAATAGAAAAAAGAAATATTAGACCTCATTTTTATAATAAAATTGATTTAGATGAACTTGCAGATGGTAATCATCAAGGTATAATAATTGATATAGGTGAATATGAGTATAGTGATTTAGATAGTATAATAAAAGAAAATGGTTTTATTATAATGCTTGATCATTTAGAAGATACTCATAATTTTGGAGCAATTATTAGAACATGTGAAGCTGCTGGTGTTGACGGTATTATTATTCCAAAAGATCGAAGTGTAAAGGTTAATTCTACAGTTATGAAAACTAGTAGTGGTGCTATAGTTAATATGAAAATATGTATGGTTACTAATTTAAATCAAACAATTAAATATTTAAAAGATAAAGGATATTGGATTGTTGCTAGTGATATGAATGGTGAAAATTATACAAATATTGATTATAAAGATAATATATGTTTGATAATTGGAAATGAAGGAAATGGTGTTTCTGATTTGGTAAAAAAATCTTCTGATTTTATTGCTTCTATACCTATGACAGGAAAAATTAATAGTTTAAATGCTTCTGTTGCTACAGGTATATTTATATATGAGGTGGTTAGACAACGAAGTAATTAGGAGGTTTTATGGATTATCAATATAATGATTACGAACTTGTCTATATGATTAAAGAGTCAAACGAGGATGCTTTTGATATTATGTTAAAAAAGTATGATCCTATAATTAAAAGTTTGGCTTTTTCTTATGTAAAAAAGTATGATTTTTTTAATCTTGATTTTGATGATTTGCTTCAAGAAGGAAGAATATCTTTTTATAAATCTATTATTGATTATAGAGAAGAGAAAGACATTTTATTTTATACTTTTTGTATCTTATGTATTAAGAGAACATATAGTAATTATATTAGGAGTTTTTATAGAAAATATAATTATTTATTAAGTGATATAAAGGATATGGAAGATTATGATTTAAAAATACCGGATAAATCATGTTATGAACCTAGTTATTTATTAGATGATTGTGAAGTTGAAAGAAAGATAATTGATTTTAAAAATTCTTTAGATTTAATAGAATCTACGATATTTGAACTCAGATTTAATAATTTTAAATATAATGAAATAGCAATATTATTAGATATAAAAATCAAAAAGGTTGACAATTGTATGGTCAAAATTAAAAGCAAATTAAAAAAATATTTACTTAAAATTTAAATGGTGCTATAATGTGTATGATAGGTGGCGTATCTATGGATAGTAATATTGTTTCTTTAAGAGATTTTATTGATAGTAATGATCAAAACAAGTCTGCAAAAATTCAGACTTTTTGTCGTTTGATGAAAAAGGTATCTGATGCAATAGATAAAGAACCTAGAGCTTTAGTAAAGATAAATTTAGATGATATTAAAATTAATAAATATAGTGGAGATATAATCTTTCCTCCATATATATACGCTGATAATCAACTAGATAAAACTATGGCTAATTTTAATACTGGTATAAGTTTAATGGCTGATAGAAAGTCTTCTGTCGAGCATAAAAGAGTTTCTTTTGCTTTGATGTTACTTGGATGGTATTGTAATGATGATAAGAGTGCTATTAATAGTGATATTTCAGTTTTAGAAAATTTTGATTTATATATGAGTAAGGTTCCTAATTGGTTAAAAGGATTTTTTATAAATGTATTTAGAAAGATGGATTATAATATTTCTTTTTCTGATTATTATAAGAATAATTTTACTGATGTAGTTAATGAAGAAGTTAAGAGAGCTTTTTCTAATTATAATTTGAGTGATGAGCAACTTTCTAAAATTAAAAATTTAATTATTTTAGAAACAAATAAATTAATAAAAGAAGGTGATTTAATTGGCTAGAAATATGTTTTCTCATGGCGAGGAAGAGGTATTAAATAAATTACCTTATGCTATAAATAATGTAAAGAAAAAATTAGATTTGGATAACATGTTAGCTGATAAAAGGGATAATAATTATAATGATATTCTTCCTTTTTCACAAATGAATACTGGAAGTGGTGAGGCTAATGGTAGATCATATGTTAGGGTTTTAACTAATAATGAAAGTGGAAGATTTAGTGATAATAGTAATGTAAGTTATCCGGTTGAAAACAATTTTAATCATTATAGTGCAGGTGATACTACTAATATTGGTATAAGTAATAATAATTCTGCTTCTTCTTTTGTTTTGATTTTGGCTGCGCTTGTTGCGTTAGTTTTGATTATTTTTGTTGTAACAACTGGAATTTTAAATATAATTGGTTATTAGGTAATATAATTAATAGAAATAGAGGTTTTATCTTTTATTTTTATTTTTTTTTTGGTAAAATAATAAGTTAAGGAGGCTAATTATGGCATTGTTAAAAAAATTATTAGATCATGAATATAAAGAATTAAGAAGATTTGAGAAAATTGCTGATGATATAGAAAATTTAGATGAAGAATTTTCAAAATTAAGTGATGAAGATCTTAAACATAAAACTATTGAATTTAGAGAAAGATTAAAAAACGGAGAAACTTTAGAGGATATTTTAGTAGAAGCTTTTGCTACTGCTAGAGAAGCATGTTATAGAGTTATTGGAGAAAAACCTTATCATGTTCAGTTACTTGGTGGGCTTGCTTTACATTATGGTAATATAGCTGAAATGAAAACAGGTGAAGGAAAAACTTTAACTAGTGTTTTACCTGCTTATTTGAATGCTTTGGAGGAAAAGGGTGTCCATATTGTTACTGTAAATGAGTATTTATCTACACGTGATGCTAATTGGATGGGACAAATTCATAAATTTTTAGGTCTTACAGTTGGATTAAATTTAAGAGATTTAACACCTGCTGAAAAAAGAGAACAATATAATTGTGATATTTTATACACTACTAATAATGAGATGGGATTTGATTATCTTAGAGACAACATGGCTATAAAAAAAGAAGATAGGGTTCAAAGAAAGTTAAATTATGCTATTATTGATGAAGTTGATTCGGTTTTAATAGATGAGGCTAGAACTCCACTTATTATTTCAGGAGGTTTCTTAGAAAGCAAAAATTTATATATAGATGCAGATAGATTTGCAAAGAGATTAAAGGCAGATCAGGATTATATATATGATGAAAAGACTAAAAGAACTAACTTGACTGATGATGGTGTTAAGGAAGCTGAAAAGTATTTTAAAGTAAAGAATTTGTATGATGTTGATAATTCTAATTTAGTACATTTTATTAATCAAGCTTTACATGCAAATTATTCTATGAAGAATGATGTTGATTATGTGGTTCAAGATGGAAAAATTGTTATTGTAGATCAGTTTACTGGTCGTTTAATGCCTGGTAGAGCTTTTAGTGAAGGGTTACATCAAGCTATAGAGGCTAAAGAAGGTGTTGAAATCAATCAAGAAACTAAAACTTTGGCTACTATTACATTCCAAAATTTATTTAGAATGTATGCTAAATTATCTGGTATGACAGGAACTGCTAAGACAGAAGAGGAAGAGTTTAGAAATATTTATAATATGTATGTTATTACTATTCCAACAAATAAACCTGTTATAAGAGAAGATATGGCTGATTTAATTTTTGTTAGTAAAAAGGCAAAATATAATGCTATTGTTAATGAAATAGAAAGAAGACATAAAATTGGACAACCGGTTTTAGTTGGTACTATTGCAATTGAAACAAGTGAAATTATTAGTGATTTGTTGAAAAAGAAAAAAATTCCTCATGAAGTTTTAAATGCAAAAAATCATGCTAGAGAAGCAGAAATTATTGCTAATGCAGGTACAAAGGGTGCTGTTACAATTGCTACTAATATGGCTGGTCGTGGTACTGATATAAAATTAGGTGAGGGTGTTAAAGAACTAGGAGGTTTATGTGTTATTGGTACTGAGAGACATGAATCTCGTAGAATTGATAATCAGTTAAGAGGACGTTCTGGTCGTCAAGGAGATCCCGGTTTTTCTCAATTCTATATTTCTATGGAAGATGATTTAATGGTAAGGTTTGGTTCTGATCGTGCTAAAACTTTATTACAATCTATGGGTATGGATGATGGTATGGCTATTCGTAGCAAGATGTTTACAAAATCTGTAGCTTCTGCTCAAAAAAGAGTAGAAGGAAATAATTTTGATATGCGTAAATCTGTTTTACAATATGATGATGTTATGAATAAACAAAGAGAAATGATTTATTCTAAAAGAAATGATATCTTAGATAAGGATTCAATTCATGAGGAGATTTTAAAATCTATTTATAATCATATTGCTGATGTAGTAGAAGCACATTTAGGAGATAATAATAAGTTAACAAAAGATGATGTGAAAGATATTCTTGATTATGTTAATTCAAACTTGTTAAAAAATAAAATTAAAGATGTTGATACATGTGATACTGATGAATTAATAAATTTAATTAATGAAAAAGTAGTATCAGAATATGAAAAGAAAATAGCAGATATTCCTGAAGAAATAAAGAATGAGTTTGAAAAGGTAATTAGTTTAAATATAATAGATAAATATTGGATGGAACAAATAAATACAATGTCTCATTTAAGAGAAGGAATAATTTTGAGACAATATGCTCAAGATAATCCTTTGAGAGCTTACACAGAAGAAGGTTATGAGTTGTTTGATAAGATGTTAGAAAACATTGATAAAAATATTACTTTATATTTGTTAAAAGCAGAAATAAGACAGAATATTGAAAGAAAAGAAGTTGTTAAAAATAAAACTACTAATGATTCTGATCAAACACATAAAGGTGTAACAAAAAAAGTTGAAAAAATTGGAAGAAATGATCCATGTCCATGTGGCTCAGGCAAGAAGTATAAACAATGTTGTGGTAAATAACCCATAAAATAAGGGTTTGTGAGATTTTGAAAAGTTCAAAAAAGTGCTAAAAATAGCAAAATGTTTTCAATTTGTTTGCAAACAAAAAAATTGAAAACAAAATTGTCGGAAAGCCTTGTAAAACAAGAAAATCTCTATGCAAACATTTTTGCAAACAATATAAAGTTGGCATTCGTGCCAACTTTTTCATTTACTCAAATGTAAA
>CAKONZ010000006.1 GCA_934098525.1 uncultured Bacilli bacterium
GTGGGTTTCTTTCCATTTTTTATCATACTATTAAAAATTTCTTTTTTTCTATTGACTTTTAATAGTTAGTCTCCTTATCATTTTGTCCTTTTTATTATAGCATGTGCAAATATAAACATGCAAGATCTTATAATGCTATAACTTTAAATAAAAAGCACCAATCAATGAAATTTCAAGCTTAAGCTCTACTTTTTTAGTGCTTTTTTTTACTATGCTTTTAATTTTATTTAATGGTTTTTTGTTCATTATTCTTCTTTCTTGTATATTTTAATCCCTTGCAAATAAATCTCTTGTATAAACTTTATCTTTCACATCAGCTACATTATCATCAAGCCTATTTACAATAATAACATCTGATATCTTTTTAAATTTATCCAAATTTCTAATTACTTTACTATTGAAAAAATCATCCTCTTTTAAAGTTGGTTCATACACTACAACTTCTATGCCTTTTGCCTTTATTCTTTTCATAACGCCTTGGATTGCACTGGCTCTAAAATTATCAGATCCGGATTTCATTGTTAATCTATATATTCCAACAACTTTTGGATTTCGTTTTAAAACCATATTAGCAATATGGTCTTTTCTTGTACGATTAGATTCAACTATTGCACTAATAATATTTTCAGGAACATCCTTATAATTTGCCTTCAATTGCTTACTATCTTTTGGAAGGCAATATCCCCCAAAACCAAAACTAGGATTGTTATAATAATTTCCAATACGAGGATCTAAACACACTCCATCAATAATATCTTTTGTATTTAATCCTTTCAACTCAGCATATGTATCCAATTCATTAAAATATGCAACTCTAAGTGCTAAGTAGGTATTTGCAAATAATTTTACTGCCTCTGCTTCTGTAGATTCCATATATTTAACTACTACGTCTTTTTTTAAACAGTTTTCTTTTAAAAGGTTAGCAAACTTTTCTGCTCTTTCTGATTTTTCTCCTATAATTATTCTTGATGGATATAAATTATCATATAAAGCTTTTCCTTCTCTTAAAAATTCAGGACTAAACATTATATTATCTATTTGATATTTTTCTTTAATTGTATTGATAAACCCAACTGGTATTGTGGATTTAACAACCATAGTTGTATCTATATTCATACTTTTAACTTTTTGAATTATATCTTCAACAGAAGATGTATCAAAATAATTTTTTTCAGAATCATAATTTGTTGGTGTACTTATTATAATAAAGTTTGCACCTGTAAAAGCTTCATTATAATCTAAAGTAGCTTTTAAATTAAGTTCTTTTTCTTTGAAATATTTTTCAATATATTCATCTTGAATAGGACTTATCCTATTATTTATCATCTCTACTTTTTTTGGTATAACATCAAGTGCTACTACCTCATTATTTTGACTAAGTAATGTTGCTAGAGATAAGCCTACATAACCTGTTCCTGCTACAGCTATTTTCATTATTATTTTTCTCCCCTATCTTTGTTTATATAAAACTCTTTATACCATTCTGCAAATTTTCTTAAACCTTCTCTTAATGATGTACTTGGTTTAAATCCATAATCTTTTTCTAAAGCAGATGTATCTGCATAAGTTACTGGAACATCTCCGGGTTGCATAGCAACTAATTCTTTATGAGATTCAAAATCATAATCTTCTGGAAGTACTCCAGCCTTAATTAATTCTTCTTGTAGTATTTGTACAAAATCTAACAAATTCTCTGGATTAGAATTTCCTATGTTATATACTGCATATGGTGGAAGAGGTAATCCATCTTCTCCGTTTACTTTTTCTGGTGCTCCTTGCATTACTCTAATTATTCCTTCTACTATATCATCAACATAAGTAAAATCTCTCTTACAATTTCCATAATTAAATATCTTTATGGTTTCATTATTAATTAATTTATTAGTGAATCCAAAATATGCCATATCTGGTCTTCCAGCTGGACCATATACCGTAAAAAATCTTAAACCTGTACTTGGTATATTGTATAGTTTGCTATAACAATGTGCCAACAATTCATTTGATTTCTTTGTTGCTGCGTATAAGCTAACTGGATTATCAACTTTATCATCTGTACTAAATGGCACTTTCTTATTTCCACCATATACGCTACTTGAAGATGCATATACTAAATGTTCAACCGGATTATATCTGCATGCCTCAAGTATGTTATAAAATCCTATTAAATTTGATTCTATATAAACATCTGGATGATCAATTGAATATCTTACCCCTGCTTGGGCAGCGAGATTAACTACAACACTTGGTTTATAATCTTTAAAAACTTTATTTACTAAGTCTTTATCAGCAAGGTTTCCTCTAATAAATGTAAAGTTATCGTATTTAGATAACTGTTCTAGTCTCCATTCCTTTAATGATACATCATAGTAATCATTAACCGAATCAAATCCAATTACTTTTACTCCCTTAATTTCTTCCAATAATCTTTTGGATAGATAGTAACCAATAAATCCAGCACTACCTGTAACTAATATTGTTTTGTTTTCTAAATTTACTTTTGCTTTCATATTTTCTCCCTTATAATTTTATCCCATCAGCAGTATTACAAATATGTGCTGAATATTTTTCTTTTAATTTTGGATATTTAGTTATATATTTTTCTTCTACCTCTTTAAGTACTTTATCTATCTCTTTAGGATTAATAAAAGCTAAACAACTTCCTTTAAATCCAGATCCGCTAAATCTTGTACCAAATACTCCATTACATGACTTAATTATATTGAACAAATCAATCATTTCTTTAGAACCTGTTTCCCAATTATTAATTGAACTTTCTCCAGATTTAGAAACTAATTTACCAAAAGACTCAATATCACCCTTTTTATAGCATTCAATTCCTTTTTCTACTCTATCAATTTCGCTATAAAAATGTTCCGCTCTATTTTGATAATTAATTGGTATTTTTGATTTAAATTTTAAATAAACATCATAAGGAATATCTCTCATATTTGTTTTATTAAACCTTGTATATTCTTCTTTATTTAATGCTTTTAACAAATAGGCAGTACTTCTAAGTTCATCTGTTCTTTTATTATATTCTTCACTGTCTATTCTTTTCTCTATACCGGAAAAGAATATGCCAATTACATATTTCATTTTTTTAGGAGTATCTATTAATTCAAACGAATCATCTTTCATATCAACATAAAGTAATTTATTATTTTTTGAATAAATTTCACACATTTGATTTAATTTTCCGTTTTCAATTCCTAAATAATTTTTTTCAGATAATTCAGAAATCTCCATTAATTCATTTTCTGAAAGTTTAATATTATTTATAAATGCAAGAGCATTAATAAATGTAATAACTAATGAAGAAGAACTTGATAAACCACCTATAGGAAGTTTCCCATCTATAATAGCTGACATACCATATCTAAGTGGATATCTATTATTAAGTTCTATTGTTGCACCTCTTAGTGGATCTGCCCAATCATTTTCTTTTTTACTTGGGGTATTTAAAATATGCCACTGTCCTCTTTTAGGAAATTGGAGTGATTCAATTTCAATCACACCATTTTCTTTCTTGCTATAGGCAATATGAATACCTTTATCTATTGCAAATCCAGTTACTTTTCCTAAATTATGATCAACATGCGCTCCTAAAGAGCAAATTCTATATGGAGTAAAAGTAATATACATTGGTTCTTTTCCATATTTATTAATAAAGGATTGTACTACTTTGTTTTCACTGTTTGAAATTGAATATGAAACAGTAGTCTTATTATCTTCAACTTCTAATTTATATTTTCAAATTCTTTAGTTCTTTTATCAAGAGGTTTAATAGCATCGCTAGGAATCATCCATTCTTTTCCAATTTTCTTTGCACCTGCAATACGATTATCTCTACAAAAGGCAGTTAATTTTCTTTCTTTTATATTCCATTTTTCACTCATATCATGAACAGATAAATATTCCATAGTACGCACCTCGCACATAAATAACATTATATGACAAATAAAAAGAAATGTCAAAGTATAACATAAAATTTCTTCGCTTTTTATCGTTCAATTCTTCTTTTAAAATTTTTTATAATTTTTATTACTTCTTTAAACTCTCTTTTGAAAAATATGTAATTCATAGATATTGTTACTATGCTTGCACTAATTGCAACCATAATCGCATTTTTTATCCAATTGAGATAATTAATATTTTTTACCAAAGGCAGATATTTACTAATAAATATAACTAGTAAGGTTTCTATTACTAGCAATAATATTTTTTTTATGCTTTCCCATATGGATCTATCTAATATATATTTGTTGGTGTGATATACAAATTCTATTGTTCTAATTGTCATTGCTACAATAGTCCCTATAGTTACTCCAATTAATCCATATTTGCGAACTAACACTATGGATATTACTATATTAGATATACACTCTATCCAAGCACCAATTCTAGTTTCTTTAAAATGTCCTGCTGCCAAAGTAATAGAGCTATATGGCAGTCTAATCGCCCAGATAAATTCACTAATTACAAGTAAACTTCCAAAGGCATATCTTATATAATTTGCATCTGTAATTCCTTTAGTATATATAGAAATAAAAGGTGTTATTAATACTATAGTGCAGGCAAAGGCTATAGTACTTATTGTATTATACAAAACTTCATACATGGAAAATTTTTTATTTAAATTATCTTTTTCATTTTTTGCAATCATATCACCAAAGGTAGCATCTATTCCTCCTGTAAAAGCTTGAATTACTGATTTTATTCCATTAACTACTAAATAGTATACTGAATATACAGATACTTCAGTCAGTGATACAAATATTGTTAAAATTGTTATATCTGTGTTTCTGTGAATCACAGCTGCTACATGCTGTGCAAGTCCATCCCATTTTTGTTTCAATACATAATTGCTATTTGCTTCTTTAAAATTGATCTTGTATTTCTTTTTGACATAAAAATTTTGTAATAATGGCCTCAACACAAATATTAAACCACTTATTAGTTTTATCATTTGAATACTAGAACCTATTTTTGCTAGTATGATTATTAGTATAGTAGAGAGTATATATATTAATATTTGAATTATTGATATTATATATGATTTTTGATCAGCTTGAAGATATAATCTATATGTCATTCCAAAGAAGTATTCAGCAAAAGTACTAATTCCAATTATTACAATTAAAGAAATTGTATAAATCCAACCGAAATTTTTACTTACTAAAAATGGATATATAAAGCATAAAATAATTATATACATTAAGAATATTAATGCTATAGTTCTAAAAAACTTTTCGGTTGTTTTAAGTATATTTGCTATTGTTCTATTATCTTTTTCTGCTATAGGTTTATATAAAACTGATTTAACAACTGGTCCAAATCCAGATTCTAATAACGTAATATAAGCGAGGAATTGAGTAATTGAGGATATTAATCCATTTACATCAGATCCAAACGAGCTAATAATAATTTTTGGTACTATGAAGCCATATAACACAATTACTACTTGAAGTATTAAATTACTACTTATATTTAGAATAACTTTCTTACTTCTCACTTCAATTCCTCCTTATTATGTTATTTTTTTTGGTAATTCAACCCAATCTCCCATTATTTTATTCCATTTTTCATCTTCAAAGGGTATAATGCCGGCACAAGTAGAAAATGTCAATTCCCCAAAATATATTTTTCCATCAATATCATAAAAATCAACTCTTAAATGAGGTACACCCTTCGACAATGTTGCAGCCAACTTTTTCATTTTTTCAAAATTATGTGGTTTCTCTGGCACATCATTTAATAATTTATAATCTTTTCTCTTACAATCAGTTAAATTAAAATCCATATCAAAAAAGCTCATACTTGCCGTTTTATGATTTTCAAGACCCTCGGATATATACATAATTTTTGGTTCACCATTAAAACAAAAGAACTTATAGTCTCTCATACTTTTGTTGCTTGGGTCTTCCAAATATTTTTCGATTATAATCCTTGGTTTAACATTCTTGTAAGGCCATTCTCTATGAATATAAAAATACTCACGTTTTAAGAACTTATTAATCTTATTTCTAGCATTACTTATATTAAATTTTGATTTGTCTTTGCAAATAACTATTCCACCACTATCATGAGTACACTTTATGACAAATTGGTTGGGCAATTGTTCAAAATCGATATCATCGAATCTTTCGTATAATCCAATTGTGGGAATAATATAATCATTACCAATTATATTTGAAACATATTTTTTAGCTTCGTATTTATCTACCATATCAGTATATTCTTCTTTTCTATCATAGAGTTTTAGCCATTGCATTTTTTCATTAAATAATACTGGATTAGATAAATTAAGTTTTTTTCCAGTAACTAATCTATATTTAATTTTTATATAAGTTTCATCTCGTAAAAAGAAGAAAAAATTCTTATTAAATAGGTATATTATTATTTTTGAAGGATGTTTTATATATTCAAATAATTTACTCATATTTATTCACTCCTTTTCTAATCTTCGAATTATCTATTATTGCAAGAAAGAAAAAGATATAAATAATAAAATAGATAATTGAAGTAAATATATCTCCAAAGGCGTACCTTGAAAAAGATATTATACATGTGCATATACAAAGATATAAAATTTGAGAAAAAATATTTTTATTTTTCATTTTATTTTCCACGTTTCCAAGAATAATTCCATATAATAAATATATTAATACAACACCAATATAGCCAAAATTCCAATATGCTTCTAAGATTGATGAAAAACCTGTACTTGCAATTGATGAGGTTAATGCCAAAGATGAAAAATATTTATTTCTAAATTCATATGTAATTTGAGTCGGTTTTGTTCCAGGATATAAAAACGAAGGAATCGGTAGTGCTAATCCACGTAGGTATGATTCACCATATTTAAAAGATATATTAGACTCATTATTTATAAAGGTATTATAATTCACAAAAGCTGCGCTAAATTCATTTGATCCAGGATTTAGGTTTGAAACATATCTTGATGTATCAACAATTCTATTAAAAAATTCTTGTTTATCAGACTGCAATAACGGAACAATTGCACGATTTGTATAAATAAACACCAACAATAAATACATAATAACTCCAAATCGTAATAACTTCCCATTCATTTTTTTTATTGGATGTGTAATCGATATTCCCATAATCACTATGAAGACAACATTTAAAATAAAACCACGTTGTCCCAAAATTATACTTTTTAATAATAAAGGTAGTAAAAATAGTAATTCAAAAATAATATATTTTAACTTACATTTTTTCTTTTGATATGTTTGACTTACATAAATTGCAAAAAAAGCTAAAGAAATAAATGATAGCTCATTAGCAGGTAAAGTTAATGTAAGCATACTTTCCCTCGATTGATAAACTGCTTTTCTAAGTAATAATGTACTTATTCCACCTATTCTATGTAAGTTAATCATAAAGAAAATTGCTGATAAAACCATTATAAAAATTGACATTTTACCAATAATATCAACATTTTTATTTTCAAATATATCGTTCAAATTATCCTTCTTTTTCATTTTAACCATGCAAAAGCCAATAATAAAGCCGATTTGTGAAAGAGAATATGCTAAAAACCAACTTCCATAATTATAATATGTTACGAAATTGAAGCCAATGTTACCATTTCCAAATAGGCATGTAATAGGTCCACTCACACCATAAATTATACTAAAGAGCGCAAAAATCAAAATAACAGTATTATAACAATCGTATTTTTTCTTAATTCCTATTAACTCAAAAACTCCCGCAATTAATAAAAAGATTAAGCAAAAATTATACAATTCAGTAAATGACAAAACAATTGCAAATGAATACATCAATAATGATATAACAAGTAATATGTTCATTTTTTTAAGTACACTCCTTTTATATATTTTTCCCATTTTTCAGATATTGCCACTGAATTATATTTTTTCATATCTTTATTTGAATTTGCACTTATTTTATTTGCTAAATCAGCATTAAGCAAAACTTTTTTAATTGCCTTAACCATCATATCTTTATTATTCACTTCTACTAAAACACCATTTATATTATTATTTATCAAAAATTTAGGTCCTCCTATTGGACAATTTGTTGAAATACAAGGTATTCCGAGTGCCATTGCTTCCATTAATGCATTTGGCATTCCTTCGTAATCACTTGAAAGCACAAAAATTTTAGATTTATATATTTCATCTTTTACATTTTCTACATTACCTTTAAAAAAAACACTATTTTCTAATTTTTTATTTTTAGTATAATTAATTAAATCGTTTTTCAAGTTTCCATCTCCGATTATTTTCAATTTTAATGAGGGATATTCATCATGAATTTCTTTAAAAGAATCAATTAAAAGATAGTGATTTTTTTGTTCAGTTAATCTTCCAACTGTAACAATCTCATCTTTTCTTTTTCCAGTATATCTATCTACTAAGTAGATATCATTAATTGGATTAGGTATTATTATACTTTTACTTTGAATTTTATTAGAAAACCATTTTTTCGCATCTTCTGTTTGAAATACAAATCCGTCTGCTTTTGAATATAATAATTTGACTAATAACTTTTTAACAAAATTATTATATTCAATATTTGGATCATTTCTAACTGAAATGATAACTTTCATTTTGATAAAAATTTTTGAAACCATCAATCTAAATGTTGGTTCAGGAAGAAAGGAAAGGATAATGTCAGGTTTT
Source organism: uncultured Bacilli bacterium (assembly GCA_934098525.1). Classification (GTDB taxonomy): domain Bacteria; phylum Bacillota_I; class Bacilli_A; order RF39; family UBA660; genus CAKONZ01. The sequence goes on from CAKONZ010000006.1 coordinate 8,670, forward strand.
ATGTCTTTCAAAATTTTTCTTAGCTTAATTGAACGTTTAATATTTTTAGCAATAAAATTATCATTATTCTTTTTATCATCTAAATGATATAATCGAATATTATCGCTTAGTGAGTATGCTGATAAATCACTTGATGTTATAACTATAGAAACATCATATTTTTGTGAAAATAAATTACTTAAATTTGCAACTACTCTTTCAGCCCCACCTTTGTTCATTGAACCTAGGCAAAATAATATTTTCATAAGCATTATCCTTTCCTATATTAATTTTAAATATAATTCTACTAATGTGTCCACATTTTTTTCTATGTCAAATCCGGTATTTATTATTTCATTTAATCTTATTTTTCTCTTAAAATTCGATAATTCTTTTATCTTTTGAATCCATTCTTCAAAATTATTATCCAAATCCAGGTCATAAATAAGTTCTTTTATTATTTTACCGCCAGATATATTTTTGGAAATGATACAAGGCAATGATGCAGCTTGTGCCTCGACTAAGCTCAAAGGAAGTCCTTCATAAAGTGATGGCATCACGTATATATCAGAAGCGATTAAAAGTTCATTTACGTCATTTCTATTTTCTAAAATATGCACATTTTTTTCTAATTGAAAAGATCTTATTTTATCAATTATAGTCTCTTTTAAAGGTCCATTTCCAACTAGTAATAAATAAAACTCTTTATTTTCTTTTAATAATTCTTTAAACATTTCCAATGTAAAAATATAATTTTTTACTTCAACAAATCGCCCAACTTGAATAATTACTTTTTTGTTTTCAATTTTTAGATTTTTTCTTACTTTACTTCTAATATTATCATTATACAAAAATTTTTTGGTATCTATTGCATTGTTAATAATTATGCAATTATCTTTAAGAACGTTTTCTTTTCCATATAACCAAATTGCAGATTCTTCAGAACATGCTAATAAATTATCAGCATATTTTGGAATTTTCTTTTGAAGGAACCACTTTGTTAATGATTTAATACCTTTTCCATTTGAAGTACTATGTGAATGGCATATAGTTTTTAGTCCGTGCTTTTTTGCAATTTTTAATACGATGGAGGCCACACTTCTAACATGACAATGGATTATCTTATATTCTGGGTGTTCTTTAAAAAAACGATTCCATTGTTTTTTAAAACTAATAATATTATATTCTTTAAAGTAATCTAGAAAATATACTTTTCCTCCCATAGATTCTATTTCTTTGACAAAGAAAACATCATTTTTTCTGTCTACAACAAAATCAAATTGAATTTTTGTACGATCAATATTTCTATAATAATTCATTATCATTGTTTGCGAACCGCCTATATTTAGACTACCAATATATTGCAAAATTCTGATAGGTTTTTCTTCCATCATTTTAATGCCTCCACAACTATCTTTATATCATTTTAAATTTTTTTTAATTGATTTTCTCTTTTTTGAATAAATATTGTATTATCTGGAACTTCACAATTAACAATAGAACCGGCTGAAATAACACAGTTTTTCCCTATTTTTGTTCCTTTTAATATTACACAATTAGCTCCTATCCATGTCCCACTGCCTATAATGATTTCTTTAGTTTTAAATTTCTTTTTATCTACTCCGCTTTTTCCAAAAAAATGATCATGATCAACAATTATTGTATTAGGTCCTATGCAAACATTCTCATTTATTTCTATTTTTTTATGTGCAATTATCTGACAATTGCTATTAATAAAAACTCCATCTTTTATATCTAATACTCCATTATCGCGAACACCTAGTAGACTTTTAGAAGGGATGTTTAACCCCTCCCCGAAAAAAATCGAACCTTTGTTTTGTATATCAATTATATTGGTTGGAGATATCACATTTTTAAGGCTAAACTTAAATCTTTTATAATGAAATAGTTTTATAATCAAAAATTTCAAATTATTAAACACTACCGAATTGAACAATCGTATTATCTTTTTAAGCATTTTTGATTTCCTCCATATACATATCAACTACAATATTTCTATCAAATTCCTTTTCGATTTTTTCTCTACCACTAAGTCCCATTTGTTTACGATCAGCATTGGTCATATTTAATATTTTTTCTACAGAACTAATAACTTTATTAGTATTTTTAATTGGAACAATATATCCTGTTTCTCCATCATTAACTGTTTCTCTACAACCACTTCTATTAGTACATATAATAGGTCTTCCGTGAGCCGCAGCTTCTAAAAGGACATTGCTCATTCCTTCTGGATAATATGATGGATGAATGATAGCAGAAGCCATTTCAAAGTATGGATTCATATCTTTTTGCTCACCATGATAAATTATTATTTTTCTACTTTCATATTCTTCTAATATTTTTTTATATTTTTCATCATCGCAGTATCCACAAATATGAAATTCTGTATTAGGATATTCTTCTTTAATGCTTTTAGCCGTTTCAAGGTAAATATCAATACCCTTATCTTTCATAATTCGAGCAACATATAGAAATTTAACTATTTCATCTTTTGGATATTCTAGTAATTTATGTCTTTCTAAATCAACACCAGATCCCGGCAATAAAACCATTTTTGTTTTTTTAGATAATATTTTATGATTTTTAAAGAAATCCATATTTTCTTGATTTTGAAAAAATACTGTTTTCGCTTTTTTTAATCCTACTTTATGTAGCATAATAGTTAATTTTTGCATTAATCCAGGATATTCCAGTGCTGTACCTAGCCCAGTTATATTTGGTATAAAATTTGTATTCAAATGTTTACTAGCCATGCCACCATAAACGTTAGGTTTAATATTATAAGATAATATAATATCCGGTTGGATTTCTTTAAATAATCTTTTATATCTATTCATCAGTTTTAAATCTGAAAATGGGTTTGTTCCATGTCTTCCTATTGTGATGTTTATTATATTACACCCTGCCTGTTCTAATTCTTCTTTAAACTCTAATACTTCCGCAGCAATATATACTTTATATTTTTTTTCGATTAGTTTTTTTATTATCGCGAATCTTAGATTATAAACATATGTTGTATCATTTGCTATTATTAACACTTTATTCTTCATACATTTTGCTCTCTTTCAAAAAATAAATGTCAAAAAGCACTATTTTGACATTTTGTTTTTATTATTTTGTTTTGCTAAGTCTTCTAATTCTTTTTGTATGGTTCCTTTACCAGCATCAGCTCCACTACCAGTGAAAACCGCTTTAATTGTCAAAAAAATTATTCTAATATCTTGATATAAAGAATAGTTATTAATATATTCAAGATCATATTCTATTTTTTTAAATATTGAGATATTATTTCTTCCCATCGCTTGAGCTAAACCTGTTAAGCCTGGTCTAACTGCATATCTATGTCTTTGAGCTTTATTCATATTCTCATAGTAATCTGGTATCCATGGCCTTGGACCAATAAAGCTCATTTTCCCGGTAAAAATCGAAAATAATTGTGGAAGCTCGTCCAAACTCGTTTTCCTTAATATTTTCCCGACTCTTGTATGTTCATCAGACTTGCTGAAATCATGAACATCATTATTTTCCGCCATTGTTCTAAATTTGTATATATAAAACTCTTTACCAAGTTTGCCAGTTCTCTTTTGTCTAAATAAAACTGAGCCTTTACTATCCAACTTTATAGCTATTGCAATAATTAACATTAATGGTGAAGCAACAATAATCCCAAATAAAGCAAGTAATCTATCAAACATAAACTTAATTCCTGCAAAAACAACTAACAAAGCTTTTTTTATAACTTTTCTATGACTTACGTTTCCATTTAGATCAACATAGGTTTCAATATAACTTTCATTCATAACTTCACTTCCATTTCTCCTAGACAAATACTATCCTCAAAACCTTGTCATATGTGTATATTCAACTTATAAACCCTTTAATAAACTTACATTATAAGACCATCATGTAATATTATGTACTAAATATACATTTTCAGCAACGATTTGAGAGCATTTTCTTGTTCAAAATTATATGCATTACAGAAATGGTCAACCCCTCTTTCAAAGCCTCATATATTTATGATAGCAGAAAATATTTATTTTTCAATACTTTACCATCAATTTGTTCAAAATGTTGTATACAACGTATCCTAGAATATCGTATGTTGACCAACTTTTTAATATGCAGGTAATCCAAATCCAAAAATTACATTACTATTTATAGAGTATTTTTTAGCTCTGCAACCGTCATCAGTAGAGTTTCCTTCTATTGTATAAATGTAACCATTTTCCGTTTTTTCTACTATCCCAACATGGTTTGGTTTGCCATTTTTACCAATTCTTCTCTGTTTGTAAAATATTGATTTTTTATCTCCTGTTGCTACATAACATATTTTTGTTACTATCGCAACTGGAAGTAAAATCATGATACCAAGTAATGAGCAAAGTACATCAAATACTCTTTTTATTCCAAAATACGAATTTCTCTCAATCTTATGTAAAGTTGCCTTTAATTTTTTAGTTTTACTATCAATTGGAGTTAAAACTGGTTTAATTATTGTAGAGCCGTTTAAAGCAACTGTATTAATGTTATCATTTTCTAAAACTGCTGTATCTATTGTTGTCATTTTTACCACCTCTTTAATTAATTCTTATATTATATTTAATGTGAATATTTTTTACTACTTTAAGTTTACCATATATTTTATTTATTTAAAATATTATTGCAATAAAAAACTTACAAATGTAAGCTTTTTATTAAATCCATACTGCGAAAAATATTCCTAATAGAGCAAAAATCATACCTACCATCCAAAAGGCTTTTACTATATCTGGTTCTTCATAACCTTTTTTTTCAAAATGATGATGGATTGGAGTCATTAAGAATACTCGTTTGTGAGTTTTTTTATAATAAATTGTTTGGATTATTACGCTTAATGTTTCTGCTAAGAATACAAATCCTACTACAAATAGTGTTAATTCTCTTCTTGTTAATATTGCTACTGTTGCAAGTGCTGCTCCTAAGGCTAGAGAACCTGTGTCTCCCATGAAAACTCTAGCTGGATATGCATTAAACATTAAGAACCCAAATATTGATCCTACTAATAGAAATAAGAATATTCCCATATCTTCTTGGCCAATAAATATTGCAATTAAAGCATATGCTATAAAGGCTATTGCTGATAGACCTCCAGATAAACCATCTAAGCCATCTGTTAGGTTAACAGCGTTAGAGAATCCTACAAGTAATAATAATATGTATATTCCATAAGCCCAACCTAAATCTATATTTATTCCTAATGTTGTTACTACAAATCTTGTGTCGCCATTATATTTCATATATATTGCAAAGAATACTAAAGCTATTACTATTTGTCCTAGAAATTTTTGGGCTACTGTTAGACCTTCGTTATGACCTCTTTTTATACTTAAGTAATCATCAATAAAACCTAGTAAAGCATGTAGAGCAAATACAAATAATACAATATAAATATTATATGAAGCTTCTACTTTTTTAGTAGATATTAAGTATATAATTCCTAATATTGTTGGAATTATAAATATTAATCCTCCCATTGTAGGAGTTCCCTCTTTTTTTCTATGTGATTCTCCTACATATTCACTTATTTTTTGTCCGAAGTTTATTCTTTTTAATATTGGTATTAAGATTAAACCAAATATTACTGAAGAAATAAAACCTATCATTAAAGATAGTACTGATTTTGTTAAAATTAACATAAATCCACCTCAATTTCTAGAAATATTATACTATATTTTTATTTTTTTTAATACTTTTTATTGTCTTTTTTATGTAATTTACACTTTAATCTCCCATTAGTAGTCTAATTGTTCCAGTTTCATAATATCTTTCATTTGCTTCTGGTGATTGTTTTACTACTATGTTACCTTCTCCTACAAATTCTATATCAAAGTTGGTTAAATACTTCTTGGCTTCTTTTTTGGTTAAACCTACTACATTAGGAACTTCATAATATTTCTTATCATACCATTCATAATCTTTGGCTGTTTGGTCTGGTTGTTTTTCTATATTCATGATTGAAATTATATCTAATAATATTTTTCTTACAAAAGGTGTTGTTGTATAACTTGATAATAATGCTGTTTTTTTAGGATTATCTATTGCTAGGTATAAAACTACTTCAGGATCATTTGATGGTAAAACTGCCATAAAACTCATTATGTAGTTATTTTCTAAGTATCTACCATTTTCTACTTTTTGGGCCGTTCCAGTTTTTCCCCCTACTCGGTAACCATCAATATATACTAGTTTTCCTCCTCCACGGGCTACTACACTTTCTAAGGCCATTTTCATTATGTTTGATGTATTTTGACTTATTGTTTTTCTTACTAATGTTTTTTCGTTATTTTGAATAATATTATTAGTTTTATTTGATAAAATACTTTTTACTATAAATGGTTGATATAAGTATCCTCCATTAACTATGGATGAAACTGCTGTTACTTGTTGAATTGGCGTTACAGATACACCTTGGCCAAATGCTGTTGTAGCAAGTTCTAGATCTCCAACTTTATCTAGATTAAATATTATTCCTTTTCCTTCTCCAGATAAATCAATGTTTGTTTTTTCTCCAAATCCAAATAGGTCTAAGTATGAAAATAAACGTTCTTTACCTAGTTTTAATCCAAGTTGTACAAATCCTGGGTTGCATGAGTTTTCAAATACTTGTAAGAATGTTTGTTGTCCATGACCTCCTGATTTCCAACATCTTAGTTTAGCTCCACTTATTGTTACTGAACCTGGATCATAAAATGTATCTTTTTCTAAATTTACAACACCTTCTTCTACTGCGGCTGCTGTTGTTATTATTTTGAAAGTTGAACCTGGTTCATATGTCATCCATACTGGTAGATTTCTATTTAATGCTTCAGTACTGTAATTTTTATAGTTATTAGGGTCATAATTAGGTCTTGATGCCATCGCTAATACTTCTCCGGTATTTGGATTCATTGCTAATGCTAGAGCATTATCTGGTGAAAACATATCTACTATGTTATCTAATTCTCTTTCTACTGAACTTTGAATATTATAATCAATGGTTAACATTATGTCTAATCCTTGTTCTGATGGAATATAAATTTCATTTAGATCTAATTTCTTTCCTTTAGCATCAGAATAGTATTTTATAGCACCATCTTCTCCAGATAAATAATCGTTATATAATAATTCAATTCCTCCAAGACCTTGATTATCTATTCCAACATATCCTAAAACATGTGATAATAAGTTATCATATGGATAGTATCTTTGTGATTCTTTTACTAAATATACTCCCTCTAAGTTATAACTATTTATTTTATCAGATGTTTCATGATCTAATCTTCTTCCTTCTGGATGAATTCTTTCTATTGATGTTTTCTTAGTTATATGACTATACATATCATTATAATCAGTGTTTAGTATTTCTGATAAAATTTTGGCTGTTTTTTCTTTATCTTTTATTTGATTTGGTATAACTACTAAACTAGTTGTTGTTATATTATCCGCTAAAACAATACCATTTCTATCTAGTATCTTTCCTCTTTCTGCTGTTATTGGTAATTCTCTACTCCATAAATCATCAGATAAGGCATTTAGTTTTTCATATGATATAGTTTGAGTATAAAAAACTTTTATAAATACAAATATAAAGCATGTGATCATTACAAATAAACATATTCTTATTCTTTCATTATTCTTTTTAATAAACATATTATCCCTCTTATTAAATATATGAAATAATAAAAAAAAGATTAAAATTAATATTTTTGCAATTTTAATCTTTTTATAGTTAAGTCTTTATTTGTTTTTATCTTATTCTTTTTTTTGCTAAATTATTTTCTTTTGTTAGTGTTTCAATATAAATGTCTGCCATAGCATTTACCTCTTTTCTAGTTATAATTCCATTATTTTGTATACGTCTTTCAATTACTAAGTTAATAAAATCTTGTAAATAATAGTCTTCTTCTGTGAAAATGTTATTAGAAAATGACACTATACTTGTTTCTTCAGTATTGATAAATTCACCTTCATTACAAAATATATAGTCTAAATAACTTAGTTTATTATCTCTATATAAAAGTATATCATCACTTGGAATTTTTTTATTAAATTTTCCTGTTTCATATATTATAAATTCTTTATCATATGTTTCTTTATTATTTTTATTCATTATTATTCCACATGAATATACTTTTTTTGTTATAATTGGATCTCGTTCATAAAATTCAACATAATTTACATTAATATCTTTTTCTGTAAACACATAGTTTTCTTCAGTAACAGCACTTTTAATTTTTGCTAAAGCAGGTCCAATTGTAAAAGCTTTTATTTTTGAATTTTTTTCAAATACACCTGTTTCATATGAAGTATTTTCATTATTTTTAACTCTATTATTCATAACTTCTCCTTTTTTATCTTATTATAACATAAAAAGTAGCATTATTACATATTGCTACTTTGTTTTTTTTCTTTTTTGGTTACGAATAAATAGTGTCCATTTACTAAGTATTCTATATGATTTTTATGTTCGACATATGTTACTTTTTTTATGTCTTTTCCCCATGGCTTAAAATATTTTTCTACAAATTCATTTAATTCTTTTTCATTTAATTCTTTCATATTACTTCTCCCCCTTTTTCGTCATATATATTATCATATTCTTTTGTCGAATTATGTCGAAATTTGTCGAATTAATTATTTTTATTTGTATTTATTATAATTAATGGTATAGTCATTTCTTCTTTTGTTAAGCCTGAGTGATTTCCTTTGATTGTTTTATAATATTTTTTGTAATCAGGATCATTTATAAAATAACTACCTTTTTCACAAATACTTATGTATTCTCCTAGATTATCTTTGGCATATTTTTTAGGGTTATTTGTACCAAAAAAGTTTTTTTCAAATAGGTCTATTGTTTTATATAAATACATTTTTTTCTTAAAGTCTTTTTTAAATTCATGTTCAAATTCTTTTTTATATTCATCTTTTATATAATAGCTTGCTGTACCAAAGTCTATACTTGGATAGTATTTAAAATATTTTTCATACTTATTGAAGTCCATTATTACCGGATCTAAGGCATCAATTTGACCATGATCTGATGTAAATATTATTGTTAGATCTTTATTTTTTGATATGGTTTCAATTAGGTTATTTATTTCATTTAATTTTTGTAAAACTTTTTCATCATATACTCCATTACTATGTTCAAGACTATCTATATCTGGAATGTATAGGTATGTAAAACTTTCTTTTTGTTCTTTTATATTTTTTTGTATAAATTTAACTATATCTTCATAATTTTCATAAGCATATCTATCTTTATCAAATCCTACAAATTTTGAGTATTCACTGTCAATTATTTGTTTAGGAAATAGTATGTTAACTTTTTTATTTATTTGTTTTAATAAAGATTCTGTTTTAAATATGTCTTCATTTTTTATATTAAAATCATGTAGTGATTGTCTATTTTTTCTATCTTGGAATGTTAGTGGCTGATAATCAATTTTAAATTCTTCTGAGTGATTAAACCAACCCCATATTCCATGTTCTTCTGGATAAGTTGCTGTTACTATTGAGGTTAAAACGCAACCAGTAGTACTTGGAAATATAGTAGTTATATCTTTGATTTTGTTTTTCTTTAGGATTTTATCATCATTTAATGTATTTATTAGATTTGAACCTGTACCATCTGATATTACTAGTAAATAGTGTTTGTTGTTTGGTATTATTTTTTGTAATTCTTCGATTTTCTTATTTGTTTCAAGCTTAATATTATTTTTTATATAAAGTGTTTTCACTAAATCTATGATATCAATATTTTCACGATTTATTTTTATAAACTTGGTTTCATTTTTATTCACCTTATTCCTCCTTTTTATTATTAGTATTAATAACACTAATATTGATAATACTGTTGGTAATATTAGTATTATATTTTCTTTTATATAACTTAGAATACTAAATTCCATATCTTTATTTAAGTATAGAGATATTTTGTCTAATTCTTTATTGTCATAATAAATTGTTAATGTTCCTATTTTTGTATTCTTTTTCATTTTATAGGATATTTTTTCTAAACCATTATATTTTGTTTTTATTAAGTTTTTATCATAGTTATTGTTTAAATAATATTTATAATCATTGTCTAGATTGATATTTATTTTTTTATCTTTAGCATATACTGTCTCTAGTGTTTTGATTGTATCATTTTTTTCTATTAGGGTTTGATAGTTATAATTTGTCATGTAGTAATCATATATGTTTTTTGTATCTTCTAGTTCTTTATGATCTTTAGCGTTTAATAGCACTAGTAAGTAAGATATGTTATTTTTGTTCGCTATAGTTGTAAGACATCCAAATGCTTCTTCAGTATTACCTGTTTTTCCGCCTTCAACTGGTAATGTTATATCATATCTGATACTATATTTTTGGATTGTATTTGTTAAGTTTATATTATCATGGGTTGTGTATTCCATGGTAGTGATAATTTTTTTAAGTGTTTCATTTTTTATTGCGTATTTCATTAGTTTTGCCATGTCTTCTGCTGTTGAGTAATTGTTTATATCATCTAATCCTGTGGGATTGGCAAAGTTTGTGTTGGTTAGTTTTAGCTCGTCTTTTTTGTTATTCATCATAACAACAAAATTATCTATTGATCCAGCTACATTTCTTGCTAGTGAGTTAGCACAATCTGCTCCACTTGGTAATAGTAAGCCATATAACATTTCTAGATATGTGTATTCTTCATAAAGTTTAAAATTAGCAAGAGAGGCATCTTGTTCATATAGTCCTTTCATATCTTCGTTTGTTATTGTAATTTTATCCTCTAAGTTAACATTATCTAGTACTGTTATTGCAGTCATTATTTTAGTTAGTGATGCTATAGCTGTTTTTTCTTCTTTGTTTTTTTCATAAATTATTTTATCATCATTTAAGTTTATTAATACTGCTTTATCACTATATATATTTATTTCTTCTGCTAAAACATTTATATTAAATGTTAAGAATAAGACTAATATACTTATAAGATATTTTATTCTTTTCATATAATCACCACATTTTAAGTATAATTAAATTTTTTATTTATTACAAGAATAAGTAATTTAAAAATTAAATAATATTTATATTTTTACTAAATTATAATTATACTATTTAATTTTTATATAAAAGATAGTATAATTTTATCATAATAGAAAGTGGTGTTTTATGAGTGATTTATTAAATAATTTAATACTTGTAATTTTAACTATACTGCCTATTTTTGTATTGATGTGGTTTGCTTATTATAATGATAAAATAGAAAAAGAACCTCCATATTTATTATTTATTTTATTTCTAGGAGGAATTATTTGTTCAATTTTTTCTTATTTTATTTCATCATATATAAATAAAGTAGTGTTTTTAAATTATAATTATAATGATTTAAATTTTGTTCAATTACTTTTTAAATCTTTTGTATCAATAGCATTAGTTGAGGAAGGTTTAAAGTGGATTGTTAATTTTATAGTTACTTGGAAAAATAAAAATTTTAATTATATGTATGATCAAATTGTTTATTCTAGTTATGTGGCGTTAGGTTTTGCTTTTTTTGAAAATATAATTTATTGTCTTAATTTTGCTAAATATGGCTATATACCTATGATCTTACGTGGTATTATATCAATACCTAGTCATGCTGTTTTTGGAGTTATAATGGGTTATTATTTATCGATTGCTAAGAATGCTAAAAGCAATAGTAAAAAGAAAAATAAATATATTAAGTACTTATTAAAAAGTATTTTTGTTCCTATTTTGTTACATTCTATATTTGATTTTATTTTATTTAAACTTAATACATTTTTTTCTATAATATTAATTTTCTTTTTAATAATAATTTATTTGTTGGCTTTACAAAAAATCAAAAAATTATCTAATAATAAAACTTTATTAAATTAAAAAAAGCTTTTTTTGTGAATCTTTTTATTTACTTATATTTTCCTTTATAAGTTCTTCAATTAATCTTGGTGTTTTTAATTTTTTTCTATCAATCCTTGTAGGTTGTAAATTAATACCAAAGTCCTCTAATCTTGAAAAAAGTTCTATAAATGCAAATGAGTCTAATAGTCCACTTTCTATTAATTCACAATCTGGGTCATAAACATTTTTATCTTCACATAGTTCATATAATAAGTCAGAAATATTTATTTTCATTGTAATTCCTCCAATTTTTTTCTATCATATTTTCCATTGTTATTAGTTGGTATTTTATCAAGTATTGTTATTGTTTTGGGTATCATATATTCTGGAATTAATTTACTAAGTTCTATTTTTATATCACTTGTTTCTATCTTTTTATTAATAGTTATATAGGCTTTTAAAAATTTAACTATATTTTTATCATTTTTTTTAGCAATTACAACTGCTTCGTTTACACTATCAATTTTTAATAGATTATTTTCTATATCTCCTAATTCTATTCTATATCCAGAGTATTTAATTTGATTATCTATTCTTCCTTTGCAATATAAATATTCGTTATTGTAATATCCTAAATCATTTGTTTTAAAACAATTAATGTTATTTTCTTTATAACATTTATTACTTTCAATGTTTAAGTATCCAGAGAAAACACTTTTTCCTTTTAATACTATTTCATCATTAATTATTTCTATATTAACTGCTGAGGTTTCTTTTTTTCCTATTGGTAGATATTCATTTGATAGCATTTTATCTGTTATTAAAACTGCTGATACTGCTGATGTTGCTTCAGTTGGTCCATAAGCATTAATTATTTTTACATTTTTAAATCTTTCTTTTATTTTTATAACAGTTGTTTTTTCTAGTATTTCTCCACAAAAATAAATACATTTTAAATTTGGATAATTTTCTTGATTAAAGTTTGAATTCAATAATAAAAATTTTATAAATGTCGGAGTAATTACCATTAAATTTATTTGATTAGTTTTTATAGCTTTCAATACGGATGATAAATCATCTTGAGTATTTTTATTTAATCCAATAAGTGTATGACCATTAAATAAAGAATAGTAAAGGTCTGCTACGCTTAAATCAAAACTAAAACTAGCTTGATTTAAAACATTAATATTTTTGTAGTCTTTTAATACTTCAAAGTTACTTATCCATTTTATAAAATTTTCTAGATTTTCATAGCTTATTGGTACTCCTTTTGGATTACCTGTACTACCTGATGTAAATATCATGTAAGCAATGTTATTATTGTTATTATTGTTATTTTTTGATTCTAGCGAGAAATATTTAGTATTTAATTCTTTAATATTAAGGGTTTCTATTGATAAATTTAAATTATTATTAGTATTATTTATTAGTAGTTTTGAGTTTGTTAGTTTACTAATTAATTCTACTCTTTGTAATGGTGTACATAAACCAATCGGAATATAAGTTCTTTTCGATATTAAGCACGCTACTATAGAGATTATCATTTCTACTGATTTATCTCCATATATAAGAACAGGTTCATTTCCTTGGTTATTTAATGATTTTGAAAGTTCTTTTGCTTTTATCCATAAATCATTATAAGTTAAATATTTATCATCTACTTTATAAAAGATTTTATCTTTGTTTATTTTTATTATTTTTTCTAAATCTTGTATCATTTTATTAATCATCGTTTCTTATTTCATCTTTTGGAATTAAATCATAATCATACATTACTTCTGAATGATTATCTAAAATTAATTCCTTATATAGTTCATCATTTGTTTTTCTATCAATAACAACTCTATATACTTGTGATATTCTATAATATTTATCGTTTTCTTTTTTGAAGTGATGATTTTCTTCTACTAATTTATATCTACAAGGAAATTCTCTTTCACTTCTTAGCTCACCACAAAGTTCACCATCTTCTACCCATACTAAAATTTGAACGTTTTGATCAGTATTGTTTTTAAATCTATAATCTAAGTTGTTATATACTATTGATGTTCCACTACCAAAAGGTACTCTTCTTCTTTCATCTGGAAATAATGCATCTGTGTGATGATGTAATTCTGTTACTTCTAATGGACTATTTAATACTAACCAATGAATCATATTAGCCATTTGACATAGTCCTCCGCCATATCCTTCTGTAAACCCTTTTCTTCCTATTACTAGACCTTTTTTGTATCCTTCTTTAGCGGTAATTTTACCAACTGTTCTCCAATAAGAAAAAGTTTCTCCTGGTTTGATAATTATTCCATTTATTTTATTACAAGCCAACATTATATTTGTTACTTTATTTTCTTGTAATCTTAAATCTACTCCATGTAATTTTCTAATTAAAATTGATGTATGTGATTTTACGATATTGGGTAATGGATTTTTTGATATTTCAGTAGCAATTTTTTCTCTGCTTAATAAATCTTTTATGTTTCTTAATAATATTTCTTTTCTAACTGATATTTTATAACAAGTTGGACTTATGTCACAAAATAGTTTTCTTCCCATAAAAAAACACTCCTAACTACTAACTATTTTAAGCTTTTCAAAGTCATTGTAGCATTTATAAGTTGAAAAATCAACATTTTATGCCAAAATCACAAAACTATTGGATAACTTTTTATTATGTAAAATTGTAAAAATATAGTTTTTTAAGTATAATTGTAATGAAAGATGGGATAAATATGCAATATATAATTGATGATATAGATAATTATAATAGTGATTTCTATTTAACTTATTTTAAAAAATATGGTTTGATTATAAATGATAAAATCAAAAACTCATATAGATTAAAACAATCTATTCTTGTTAGATATTTTTTAGAAAAGCTATTAAATAATAAAATAAATATTGTAGATAATTTTATTTATAATAAATATGGAAAACCTTTTTTTAAAGATAATATTTGTTATTTTAATTTTAGTCATAGTAAAAATAAATGTATAACAGTGATATCAAACAAAGAAATTGGTGTAGATATTGAAGAAATAAAAAAGATAGATATTAATGTTATTAATAAATTTGCTACTGAAAATGAGAAGAAGTATATAACTGAAAGTAATGATGAAGTTTACAAAAGGTTATTTATTATTTATGTTTTAAAGGAAGCTTATTGTAAAATGTTAGGAAAAGATTTGAATAAAATGTTAGAAGTTGAGTTTATGCATATTAATAATGAGCTGAAATGCAGTGATAAAAGTGTAAATATAAAGTATTTTGTGAAAGATAATTATACTATTGGGATATGTGAAAAAAGTTAATTAGTATATAA
Source organism: uncultured Bacilli bacterium (assembly GCA_934098525.1). Classification (GTDB taxonomy): domain Bacteria; phylum Bacillota_I; class Bacilli_A; order RF39; family UBA660; genus CAKONZ01. The sequence goes on from CAKONZ010000006.1 coordinate 23,848, forward strand.
AAAAATTGTATATTTTGTTATACAATTTTTTATTTATTGATTATTATTTATTTTTCTTTTCTTTTTTCTTTTTAACAATAATTATTACTACAATTACTGCTATTATTAATAAAATTCCTAAGATTATTAATATTATATTCATAGCATTACTTAATTGAAAACTAACGACATTATTATTATTTTCAGAAATTAAAGTGTCATCTAATTTTGTATTTGATAATAAATAACGTGAATTATGTGATAATTTAAACTCATAATATCCATCTTTAGCATTTACTTTTTTAGCTATAATTGAAAAATCATTACTATCTTCATTATAATAATAAACATAAATTGGTTTGTTTCCTAATTTTGAACTCATTTCATCTGTAATTTTTATTTTTGTAGTTGCTGTTCCTGGTAAATCACCATTAGCGGCAAAATTAATAATAATTCCATCACTTACTAATTTATTAATATTTTCATCATCAATAACAAGAGAAGTTGAAACACTAACGTCTATATCTTTTGAAGTTTTAATATCTTTTCCTGTGAAAATTAATTGATCTTCGTTGTAATTGATAATTAATTTTTTATTAGTTCCTTTTATGGCATTGAATAATTCTTTACTTATGATTGGATTAGAATTTGCATTAATAGTAATTTTTGTATTTGAATCAGCATTATATAAAGTTGCTAAAATTGTTGAATTAATATCTTCATTGTTATAAATATAATTGTCTTTGTTACTATCTTTTATTTCAAGTGTTAAATTGAAATTATATGTAGTTGAACCATTTACACTTCCATCTTTACTATATGTATTAGTTTTAGAGCTTGAAGATATTGTTAATACAGATAATGTATAAGTTCCTGTTGTTGTTGAACTTGGAATTTCAAAATATGGATTATTGTCTAATGATTTTCCATAAACAATCATTTTTTCTTCACTAGCATTTACAAATTCAAATTTAATATTTGATATTTTAGTGCTTGTATCATATGTAAAATAAATTTTATCTCCTATGTTAGCAGAATTTGTTTTTAATGAAATACTATTTAAGCTTAATTTTTCAGTAGATGTTTGATTAATAGTTAATGTAACATCAAAGTTAAAATCAGATGATGTATATGTCTTACTAAAAGTTGTTCCATCACTATTGTCTCCTACTAAATATACACTTTTAATGGAATATGTTCCAGAAGCAGCATTGTTTGGTATAGTTATGTATGGGTTATCAACAATTGACTCGACATTAACAGTAAATGTGTTTTTTGTTGAATTATTGATAAATGTAATTGACATGTTTCTATTGCAAGCCCCACTTGTGTTGTCATTAACAGTAACTTTATCTCCTGCATTAACAGAAGTTGCTCCTAATGACAAAGAATTTAAATAAATGATATTATCTGTTGATGAAGCATTAGCATCTGTTGCATTGGCATCTGTTGCATTAGCATCTGTTGCATTGGCATCTGTTGCATTAGCATCTGTTGCATTGGCATCTGTCGCATTAGCGTCTGTTGCATTGGCATCTGTTGCTTCTGATGCTGCATTAAACAAATATCCCTGAATAGATGAAATAGCACCATGATTTAATTGATATCCTATAAAAATACCAAATGCAAAAACTGCAACTCCACCTGAAATGATTTTTAAAACATTTTTTCTAAACTTGTTTTGTTGTTTAGATTCACTGTTTTTCATGAAATAAGTACCTCCTTATTATATTTTCAAAATAATTATACAATAGGTTTGCTTTTTTAGCAACATTTATTGACATTTTCAGAGTAAAGACTCGTATAGTGTAAAGCCATTAATAACCAGAAAATAGGCGTTACTATTACTACCCATAAATTAAAGAAATCTTGAATGAAAAAACATATCATTGGAATAAAGAGTATTAACGAATAATTATTCATTTTCTTTAAGCCATTTTTAATTTGTAATAATAAAAACGAAAGATATGTAAATAACCCTACTACTCCTAAATTTATTAAAATGGTTAGATACACATTGGCGGCTGTGTCATTGATAGTTAAAAGTCCGATTGCTGCTATATCATTTGTATATTTTGCCATAAACCTTATTGCAAATGTATCTGGTCCACTTCCAAGTATTAAATAATCCGGGAATATTTTTAAAGTTCTTTTCCATAAGAAAATTCTATAAGTACCAAATTCATCATCAAAGTTACCATGTAATAATTCATGAATTTCATATAACATGCCACTTTGAAAATTATAAAAGTATAGAAAAACTATTCCTAATAAACCACATATTATAATAGAGATATAAAAGTATTTTATAATCTTTTTATTATTAGAAAGATTATAATCTTGTTTATTTAATATTTTTGATAAAATTATTAAGATTGTAATAACAATTAAATATAAAACTACTATATAGTTGAATTGAAAATAAAAATTTAATGAATGAAGGTCATAATGATATTCTGGGTTAATAAAAACGTTTATACAATACGCTAATAAAATACCTGCTATTATTTGTAAAAATCTTGCAAATCTTTTATTATTCAAAACTATAATTGGTATAATTAGTATCAATGTTGTAATAAATGCTACTTTTCCACTATCTACATCTATGATACCTATAATAAAAGAACCCATTATTACTGATAAGAAGTGAAGTATTTTATTAATTTTTTTATCATCATCTAAAAAAACATAAGCTGTAAATGATACTGTTAATAATATACAATATAATGCTGAAATAAAGTCAACGTTACCTATTGTTGTCATGAAGCTAACATTATGAGTACCAATTCCATTTTGGTACATATTAAAAGGATTAAATCCTATGTACTGTAATATTGCTATAAAGTTTAATAATATTGATGATATTGAAAAATATAAAATATATTTTTTCTTAAATTTAGAAAATAGTGTTATAAACAAAAAACTTAGTGTATATAAAGTTATCATTATTAATCCTTCACCACGCCCTACTCCAATAAATAAATTAGCTTTATTAAAATACGGAGATAAAAAGCATGAAATTGCATTTACAATCAAAAATAATATTGATAATTTTTGTATCCAGGATAGTTTTATTTTTTGTAATAGGTTGCATTTTTTTAAAATTAAATAATATAAATATACTAAAATAGTGCTTATTAAATATGTTCCTCCAATAATTAAGTAAGTATACCATTTACATTCTAAGATGTGAAAGAAACCAGTAGAATCAACAATTAATGGAAATAATATGATTGTTAGTGCAATATAAATATCAGAGAATACTTCTAAAATATATTTTCCTTTTTCTAAATCTTTTTTCATATGTTTACTCCTTTTTTAAAATAGTAGCTATATTATTTTTTAGCTACTATTTCTTCCCATTTAAAGTTAGTGTATTTTTCTTCAGAATATATTTTTTCTATTTCTTCTTTGGTTTTTCCTAGAACATCATCTTTTAATGATTTGTATGTTATTGTATGATTTTTATTTAATTTTACATCTTGATATTTGTCTGTTTGTTGAGATAATATTTTATATTCATATTGAGATATTTTTTTTAGATTTTCTTCATCTTTAGCATAATATTTTATTTTTGTTTCTACTTCTGTAACTTTGTTATTTTTTAGTTTTGCTTTTGTATAGTAACGATCGTTTAAGTTATTATAGTATGAATATTCTAATGAAGATATTTTGTCTTCTTTTTTAGGTTTAAATACTAAGTATAGACTTAAAAATATTATTGATAATATTGTTAGAGCTATTGCTATTATTCCTAAAATTTTTTTGGTTTTTATTTTTTTATTTTCCATATATCCTCCTAGAAGATTTCTATTTTATAAATATATAATAACATATTTTTTTAAAATTAAAAAGATAAACAATGAAAAAGAGAGCTTTTTAGCTCTCATAATTTTCTTATGGTGATCCCTCAGGGATTCGAACCCTGGACCCACAGATTAAGAGTCTGTTGCTCTACCAGCTGAGCTAAGGAACCATTTGTTACTTTTTAATTATACTATATTTTAAAAAAATTTCAAGTATATTTTATCAAATATTATACATATTAATATTGGTGAGGAAAATGAATTTAGATATTAAGGATAATATAAGAAGTAATTTAAAGGGTTCTAGTAAGAAAGAAATTATTAGTACTATTGAAGATGGAATAGAATCAAATGATGAAATTGTGTTACCAGGACTTGGAGTTTTGTTAACTTTATTTTGGGGTAATTTAAGCAAAGATGAAAAAGAAAAAATAGCAGTAATATTAGAGAGTAAGTTAAAATAAATTAACTTACTCTTATTTTAATTCTACTATTGTTTGACCATCATTAAATATATCTATTTTGTATGTTTTTACTTCTTTTTTTCTTTTTAATACTTCATGGGTTTTATTTTTTAAGGTATAGCTTCCTTTTCCATGAATTATTATTAGTAGTTTGTTATTTTGTTTATAATTTATATTTATAAATTCTTTTATTGCTACTTCGGCTTCATAACGATTCATTTGATGTAAATCTAATTGGGGTAAGTTTTTATACATCATATAATTATCTATCATTTTTTTAAGTTGTATGTTTTATAGTCTTCTAGAACTATAATATTATTTTCTCTGTTTTCTTTTATGTATTTTCTTGTTTTATCGTTCATGTGTGATGTATAAAATTTACAATTTGGATATTTGTTTCTTAAGTATATTATGTTGTCAAAGCCCATATGTCTTTTGTTACCCTTAATACGGGTACAATCACAAAATAGATGATCACAAATACTTGCCATATATTCTATTTTTTTAGATATTCTTGCGTCTCCGGTAAATCCTATTTTTATATTTTCTTGTTCTATTATATAGCCATATGCATCATGTAGTATACCATGATCTACTTTTACTTTTTTTATGTTGTAATTTTCTATATTGAAGTTTTGTTTTGTTACAAAGTTTAATTTTGTTTTGTTTATTAAGTTGATATAACTATTAGGAAACGCTAAGAAAAATAATTTTATAATTTTTCTTTTACCTGATTTTGTTGTGTATATATTTGTTTGTCTTCTGTTTTTTAAGTATGTTTTATTTAAAAGATAGAATGGAATGTCAAAATAGTGATCACCATGGAGATGAGTTATTAAAACATGATCAATATTCATAGGATTGATTTTATTTCTTTTTAGTTCTTTACATGTTCCATTTGGAATGTCTATTAATAATTTGTTATCAATAAGATAGGATGCTGAATTGTTTGTTGTCCACATATCTCCTGATCCTATTACTTTTATTTTCATATTTTTCTCCTGTAATTTGTGTTAATTTATTTTTTCAATATAACCACTTGTTTTTTCAGTATACATATCATCTGTTATTGTTTTATATCTGTCACCTTGATAATCATCTGTAAAACCATTATATGTTTTATATATATCGTTAGTTTCTGTATCGTAAACTCTTTCATATCCTAAAATGGCATCACTTTGTTTTTGACTCATTATATCATAGGTTTTATTTCTATTTTCCCAAGCACTCATATATGAATCAAATGCTTTTTGCATTTGGGCATTAATTTCCAAAGTTCTTTTTGTTTGGGCGTTATTGTTGTCAATTGTTTGTTTAACATATTCTTCACTAAAATCTATAGAATTAATTGTTTTAAGTAAAGTGTCTTTATAATCTATGAATTTATCTTTTTCAGTTGTAATAGCCATTATATCATAAACCATATAGTATGATGTATCAAAACCAGCATTACTGTTACCAAAGTTTACTATTGACGCTAGGAAAAGACCTTCTCCTGCTTTATTGTTTTCTCCTGTAAATGTTGCTCTTAATACTTTACTATCTAATGCAACACTTTTCATACTTGCTTGAGATTCTGATTCATCTTGTTTGGTAAAGTTATTTAGTGTTGGAAATTTAAATGTTGCAAGTGTTGGCTCTATAGAGTTACAATATGCACTTATTTCTTTAAATTTTTTGTAAAATTGTTCAGTTGTTGGACTATCTAATACTACTGCTTCTGAGAATAATCTATATTGTGAATTGTTTCCACTCATATTGTAATAATTTTGCCATGTTTGCTTTGATTGTGTACTTTTAAGTAATGGCTCCATTTTTAGCATTAAGAATATTTGATTGTTAGGATTTTTTTGATCATATGCTTTTATTGCATAGTATATTCCAGCTCCTCCTGTTTCTACTACCCACCCTTTTGGTTTTTCCATTTTAAATACGTCATTTTTGTATTCTTCTAGTGTTAATTCTTGATTAGCTACGATTTTTACTGTTCCGTTTTTTGTTTTGATTGTGTTGTTCTTATTATTTTTATTTGGTAATTTTATTACCATTATTACTAAAGCTACAATTATGATAAAAATAATAGGAATTATATTTTTATTGTTTTTCATATTTTTCTCTCCTTTATTCTATTATATATTTTATTGCTTTGTTTTGACAAGATTAATAAAATTAAATTTTTTTATTTTAAGTTCTAATTTAGATTAAAATACTTAATATATTTTAAAGTTTACTTATTTTTAATTTCTTTATTGTCATTAATATATTTATAGTTTAAGGAATTTTTATTTGAAATAGCTGATTTATTAGTTGCTTTTTCATAGGACTTTCTCGCATCATTTGCAACTTGTCCTCCTTTACGAGCAACTTTCATATTTTCTTTAAATCCTTGAGGATTTTCTGATTTTGCTATATCCCGAGCAGCGATTTCTCCTAAATCTGTAAGTAATACTTCTATATCGGTCATATTATCTCTTAAGGATTCTTTTCTAAGACCTTTATATGCTTTATATTCACTTGCTTTCATTCCTGACCAACTTTTATATATTTCATTAGTAAGCATTGCAAATTCAATAGGTTTTTCAATGCCACCATCTTTCCATACATCAGTTAATTTGAATCTGTCTACTAAACTGATTAATCTTTGTTTAATCCATTCATTAGTATATCCTTTATTTCGATAATAATTAACAACTCTATTAGCCGCTACTTCAGGATCAAATACTTCGTCAATTCTTTCTTTACCTAGTTTGGCTAACCACAACTTAAATGGTTCAGCTTTGGGGCTTGGTACAGATTCAATAAGTCTAAATATTCCTTCGGTATCTAAAACATCGGTCAAATAGTTTTTACCATCTGATGATTTCATTTTCAGTTGGTTAGTTTTACTAACCAACTCACTTCCTTCGTTACTTAGTTTATTTTTAAGCCATTTCCAATAATTTCTTGATTTCTGATAATCATTATTAGTTAGTGCTCCTATAACATCAACTACGCTAAAATAGTATTCTTCTTTCTTGCTATCCCATATACTTCTTATTTCTTTATTTTCAAAAAGATTTGAAATTGTTTCTAATTTATTTTTGTTCATTATCTTCCTCCTTATTTACAATTTCTAATTTATAACCTAGTGCAGAAAGTACCTTTACAAAATTACCAACTGACATGGAATGCATATTTTTTTCCATTCTGGCAATTGTAGATTGTGCTATTCCTATTTTGCTTGCTAAATCACGTTGACTTAATTTTGAGTCATATCTAATTTTTATATATTTACATATTAAATCAAACTCTTCATCATTGATTAATTCTTCATTTATATTTTTCATAGTAACTACCTCCAACCACATGATAGCAAATATGCATTATGAAGTCAACAAAAAATTTATATTTCTATTTGGTTTTGTTTGAATAAATGAAAAAGGACAGGATTTTAAAATCCTAGTCCTTTTTATAAATCATATATTATTTATTATTTTTAGCTTTAATTGCAGCTTGTGCAGCAGCAAGACGTGCTATTGGTACTCTGAATGGTGAACAAGATACATAGTCTAGTCCAATTTTATTACAAAATTCTACTGATGAAGGATCTCCACCATGTTCTCCACAGATACCAACGTGTAATTTATTATTTACTGGTTTTCCTAAGTCAATTGCCATTTTCATTAATTTTCCAACACCATTTTGGTCTAATTTAGCAAATGGATCGTTTTCAAATATTTTGTTATCATAGTATGATGTTAAGAATTTACCAGCGTCATCTCTTGAGAATCCATAAGTCATTTGTGTTAAATCGTTTGTTCCGAAACAGAAGAAGTCAGCTTCTTTTGCTATTTCGTCAGCAGTAAGTGCTGCTCTTGGAATTTCTATCATAGTACCTACTTCATATTCTAGATTTATTCCAGATGCTTTTATTTCAGCGTCAGCAGTTTCTACTACTACATTTTTAACAAATTTTAATTCTTTAACTTCACATACAAGTGGAATCATAATTTCTGGTTTTACATTCCAATCAGGATGTTTCTTCTTTGTATTGATTGCTGCACGAATAACAGCTTTTGTTTGCATTTTTGCAATTTCTGGATATGTAACAGCAAGACGGCATCCACGATGTCCCATCATTGGGTTAAATTCATGAAGTGATGCAATTAAATTTTTGATTTGTTCTACTGTTTTTCCTTGAGAATCTGCTAATTTTTTAATATCAGCTTCTTCAGTTGGAACAAATTCATGTAGAGGTGGATCCAAATATCTAATTGTTACTGGGAATCCTTCTAATGCTTCATATAATTTTTCAAAGTCACTTTGTTGATATGGTAATATTTTATCTAAAGCAGCTTCTCTTTCTTCAACAGTATCAGCACAGATCATTTCTCTGAATGCTGCAATTCTGTCTTCTTCAAAGAACATGTGTTCAGTTCTACATAAACCGATACCTTCTGCTCCTAGTTCACGAGCTTTTTTAGCGTCTGTTGGAGTATCTGCATTAGTTCTAACTTTTAATGTTCTGAATTTATCAGCCCAATCCATAACTCTACCAAATTCTCCAGCAATTTTTGCATCTACTGTAGGAATTAGTCCATCATAGATGTTTCCTGTAGTACCATCTATTGAGATAGCATCTCCTTCATGATATGTTTTTCCTGCTAAAGTGAAACGTTTATTTTCTTCATCCATAGCGATATCACCACATCCTGATACACAGCAAGTTCCCATTCCACGAGCTACTACTGCAGCATGTGAAGTCATTCCTCCACGAACTGTTAAGATACCTTGTGAAGCTTTCATTCCTGTTATATCTTCTGGAGAAGTTTCAAGACGTACTAGTACAACTTTTTCTCCTCTTGCATTCCAGTTTTCAGCATCTTCTGCAGTAAATACAATTTTACCACATGCTGCTCCTGGTGATGCTCCTAAACCTTTTCCTACTGGTTTAGCTTCTTTTAATGCTTTAGCATCAAATTGTGGATGTAATAGTGTATCTAAATTACGAGGATCGATCATTTCTACTGCTTCTTCTTCAGTACGCATTCCTTCATCTACTAAATCGCAAGCAATTTTAAGAGCTGCTTGAGCTGTTCTTTTTCCGTTTCTTGTTTGTAACATATATAGTTTACCATGTTCAACAGTAAATTCCATATCTTGCATGTCTCTGTAATGTTCTTCCAAAGTTTTACAAACTTCTTTAAATTGTTTGAATGCTTCTGGGAATTTGTTTTCCATTTCACTAATTTTCATTGGAGTACGAACACCTGCTACAACGTCTTCACCTTGAGCATTAGTTAGGAATTCTCCAAATAATCCTTTAGCACCAGTTGCTGGATCACGAGTGAATGCAACACCTGTACCACAATCGTCTCCCATATTACCAAATGCCATAGATTGAACATTTACAGCAGTTCCCCATGAATAAGGAATATCATTATCTCTTCTGTAAACGTTAGCTCTTGGATTATCCCATGATCTAAATACGGCTTTGATAGCTCCCATTAATTGTTCTTTTGGATCTGATGGGAAATCTTTTCCGATTTTTTCTTTGTATTCTGCTTTAAACTCTCTAGCTAATTCTTTTAAGTCGTCAGCATCAAGTTCAATGTCTTGTGTAACTCCTTTTTTAGCTTTCATTTCATCAATAAGTTGTTCAAAGTATTTTTTTCCAACTTCCATTACTACATCTGAATACATTTGAATGAATCTTCTGTAGCAGTCCCAAGCCCATCTTGGATTGTTAGATTTTTCAGCTATAACTTTTACAACATCTTCATTTAAACCTAAATTTAGGATTGTATCCATCATTCCTGGCATTGATGCTCTAGCACCTGAACGAACTGAAACAAGTAATGGGTTTTCTAAGTCACCGAATTTTTTACCTGTTATTTCTTCCATTTTAGCTATGTACTCGTTAATTTGACTTTGGATTTCATCATTAATTTCTCTTCCATCTTCATAGTACTTTGTACAAGCTTCAGTTGTTATTGTGAAACCTTGAGGTACTGGTAAACCAATATTAGTCATTTCTGCTAAGTTAGCACCTTTACCACCAAGTAAGTTTCTCATATCTGCATTTCCTTCTGTGAATGCATATACATACTTCATATTCTCTTCTCCTTTTCTTGATTTTTTAACATTTATTCAATGTTTCTAGTTATTATTTTAGCAAAAAAAACTACCAATTACTAGAAAAAAATAAAAAAATATTATACAATTGTTTTTAGAGGTGAATAAAATGACAAAATTATCTAAAATAAAAGATAAGATTGATAAAACTAATAAAATTAATGATAAGAAATTTATGGTGTTTGAAGGAGCTTTTTTGATATTAGTAAGTTTATTAACTTTGATATTTGATATTAAACTTACTGATCTTACTTTACTTTATTTATTTCCAATAACTTTAATTATTTTGTCTTTAGAATATTTGGTTATGGCTGATAAGAATAAAGCTTTAAAAACTTCTAATTGGATATTTTTAATTATTCCTGGTCTTTATTATTTATTAGTTTCTTTATATGTAGTAATTACTAAAAATATTGATCCTTCAAGTTTTATTGTTTTATTAGCTAGTACTATTATATTTAAAAATATTATGTATTTTCTTGCATTTAAGGAAAAAAAGATATTTGATTATATAAGAATAGTATTTATGATTATTTTATCTATATTACTTATTATTTTTAAAGATATTGTTAGTGAAGATTTAGTTTTATATTTAGGTATTTTATTTATAGTAGTTGGAATAATAAAAATTATTAGAGTTATTATTAAGAAATAAAAATTTAAAAAAATTCAGTTCGTTATTGAACTGAATTTTTTATTTTGTTTTTCTTTCTTGTTATTATATAAATACCAATTCCTGATATTAAAATACCGGTAGTTACTAAAATTATATTTCTTGTTGATGATGTTATTGGTACAACTATTTCTTCTCCATTTTTTTCTTTATTAAATGATACATAGTTAGTACGTTTCCAACCAGATAATACATTTCCTTCAATAGTTAAATCTCTATAATATAGAATTCTATAATTATTGTATGATGTTCTTCTTAATCCTTCATTTTTTGTATACATATTTATATCAACTTCTAGTAAATCATCAGCCTGGATATTTTCACTTGTTATTTTTACTATGTTTACTTTTTCAAAATCAGATTCACTCCATGAAGATACATCACTTTCACTATACCATCTTATTTTTTGTAGATCAGATATTTTTCCAGTTGGTGTTACATCTTGAGCATAGAAGATTTTATATTTATTTGAATCAGGATTTTGTATTTTTTCTACATACATATTGAATTCAAATTGTTTGTAATTTTCTTCTAATTTATAAATGAAGTCTGTACCCCAGTTTTCATTCTTTTTTGGGATTGGAACATATATTTCTTCTTTTCTAGCTGTTACATTACTATCGTTTCTAGAAATAACTTTTATTTGAGCTTTATCATTTTCTATTTTTATAGATTCATTGTTGTCTAAGTACTTATAATCACTATCTTTTACTTTTACAGTAGCATTTATATCAACTTGAGTTTTTATTTGATAATTGTTTCCTGGTTTTTGATATGACATAACATCAGATGTTTCGCCATCATTATTAACATCATAAGGGTCACCATAGATTGTAGATGGAGAAGAAATATCTGTATGTATTCTTTTTATATATTTATCTGTTACAAATACTGTATCTGAATATAAGTAGTTTTCTTCAGAATCTCTATAAAATTCAGGTATATCTACACTAAATTCTATTGTTTTTGTAACATATCTTCTATCGTATAAATTATTACCAAAATATCCAGTTTTTGCTTCAGGATCATTTTTTGGCCATGTTATTTTATATATCGTATATGTTTTATTATTTCTTGTTATATCATAATTTTCTATTTTATATTTTGTACATTCTTCTTTATCATCGTTTTTGATAGTTAAGTCTTTTTCTTTAATACTTAAACCTTTTGGTAGTTTTATATATATTATTGGATTATAAAATGCAAAGATATTAGCTTCTCTTGACGCGGAAATTGGCTCTAAATTATATTTAAAGTTCATTGTTTCTCCAGGATAATATATATTAGAATTCATTGTGTTTTTTGGGTATATTGTTAAGGTATATGGATATACGGTTACATAACTAAAACCATTAGTAGTATATTTATCACCATATATTTTTATGTTTACTTGATATGTTACATTTGGTAAGGTATCATCTTCTAGTTTTGCTTTTACTGACTCGACTAAACTATCTTTAAATGTTCCAAAGTATATGAAGGCATTTTGATAATCTACATTTGTAGCTTTTCCTGGAATTGTTCCGATCTTATATTTAACATAAGTTATGCAATTATTGTTGTTATCTTCTGTTACCATTCCTCTTGTAAATTGAACATATCCTAGAGCTGCGTTGTTTTCTAGTGAGTTGACTGGACTTCCAAGTTTTTCATATAAAGATTTTGTTGCTTTTGTTACTTGGTTATCATTTATTTTATATTCTAGATCTGTTATATCTTGTTTCAATACTGCTGGTAATCTTATTCCTGAGATACATAAGTTATCTGGGGCAGTTATTTCTACATATTTTTCTTCACTATCTATTGGTGAATCATTACTAAGAAGGAAGCCTCCAAGTCTTATTATTTCATTTTTATTATTTATATCAAAACCATGTACTCCAGTATAACGTCTAGCTTCAACTTTTTCTGTGTCTAAAATTTTAAATATTTCTTTGTAATTTGTAGTTTTAGTTACTTCTTTTCCTCCAAAAGTTTTATAAGTAATGCTGTCTACTTTTATTTGAAATTGTTGGTTTTCTTCTACACTAATGTTACTGAAATTCCATACGGGATTTATTCCTAAGTGTCCTAATTCTAAATTAACTTTTTTGATTATGAATACGTGTTTTCCTGCGCTTATGTTAGAGGAAGATTCATCGTATGTCCAATCAGTTCTTGCAGATGTTTTCTTTTCTACTCCTCCTTTTTTAAATTCTTCAAAACGAGTATTGGCAGGAGTTGTTATAACTACTTTTACGTAATCCATATATAATGAAACATAGTTGTTGTCATATAATCCTACTAATCTATCATCCATTATATAGTTACTATTGGCATCTTTTTTTGAGCCATATATGATTTTATTATCTCTATCTTGACCATTTATTGTTATATAGTCATCTGGGTATGTTACGTTTACACTTAGTGTTTTTGCTAAGCCAAAATCTTCTATGGAGTCCCCTATTTTTATTTTTGCTTGGGCAGTTATTGCATCTTTTATTTCGCTATAATTTAATGTTCTATCGGCGGCAATTTTTACTGTTATTGTTACCTCATTATTTATTCCTACTTTTTCTTTGTTGATTTCAAATCTCTTTGTTCCGAATTTTGTTGTGTAGTTAGAAGCACCTTTATATGTTTTATAAATTTCTAAAGTTTTTTTATATTCTTCTGTTTGTAGTTTATCTTCTTCGGTAACACTTAATAATTTATCTGGAAGACTGCCTTTTCCTTCCCAGTCATTCCATTCTAAACCATTTTTTAAGGTAACATCTATGTATTCATCACCTTCTACTTCTTGAGGAAAGAAGGCTTGTATCTTTACATTATATATGTTAGCTGTATGATTAGTTTTGTCTATTGAAATGTTAGCATTTTCTTTTACTTCAGCATTAGTATCATCCACTATTGATAGATTTGTGATACCACCATCAATTGCATATGAGCTACTAATTATTTTGGCAATTGAGCCTGCTACTAAGGCAATAACTGCAAGGCCTCCAAGTATGAATCTTCCACTATTTTGTTTTATATAATTTTTCAAATTTCATCACTATCCTTTTAGTGTTCTATAATAAGATAATTATATATTATTTTTTTAAAATGTGCAATTGTTTCACTAAAAAAAGTCAATATATGACTTTAATAATTATTTTGATTTATAGAATATTTACATCCACAATAAGTTTGTCTATATAACTTGTATTTTTTTGATAGTTCTATGCTTCTTTTATAACCATCTTTTTTCTTAAAATCTGAGTATAAGTATTTAACATTATATTTTTGTTCTAATGATTTACCTATTGTGTTTAATACTTGACTGTTTTTGTAAGGGCTTACTGATAAGGAGGTTGTAAAGTAATCAAAGTTGTTAGAGCAGGCATATCTTGCTGTTTCTTCTAGACGATAGAGATAACATTTGTGACAACGTATTCCACCCTCTTTTTCGTTTTCTAATCCTTCTACAAATTTATAGTAGTCATTGTCATCATATTTACCTTCAACTATTTTGATTTTATTATTTAATATATTATTTAATTTTATTACTTCATCAAATCTTTTTTTGTATTCATTATATGGATAAGTATTAGGATTATAATAAAAAATAGTTATATCAAAATAGTTACTTAATACTTCTAAAACAGCACTACTACATGGAGCACAACATACATGTAAAAGTAGTGTTTTTTTAGTAGTTAATTTTTTTATTTCTTCTTCCATTAAAATTTGATAATTTGTATTCATAAAAACCACCAAAGATATATTACCACAAGAATAAAAAAAATGCCATAGAAAGGCATTTTAATTACAACCATATGTTATGGCAAATTCATATGAATTATCATCTTTTATCCATAAACCATTACCACATCCATGAGTATCTAACATTTTTAATAATTCTTCATTTGAAAGACCAGTTACGGTTACAGTTTTACTGTTTCTAATTTCTTTATAAAATTCTTCTTCTGATAATCCTATTTTTTTCATAGCTTCAAATAATGTTAATTCTTTATCATTTTTAATATCATAGAAATAATTATATCTATATGCATAGTCACTTTGAGCTCCTCCGTCTTCAGATATAAAAGCGTAACGTTCTAAATCGTTTACTACATCAATAAAAATTACATCATTTTTTATAAAGTAATTATAGTAAGTTTTTATATCACAAGTAGTATCTGTACCATATGTATCGTAGTTTGATTTTAAAGCATCTTGTAATATTTTTTTGTTTAATTCTTTTATTACTTTAGTGTTTCCTGTTATTCTTGGAACTTCAATATCTATAGTAATACTATCTTTTCCTTGACTAAGTTTTAGTTTTTTTATTTCTTCTCTTACATTATCTAGTTTTATAGTACTTTTATTAGTATATGCTGTTTCTAGTTTTATTTGAGTATTGTTTTTGTTATCATTATTATATTTTTTTGTGTCATTTTTTACTTCATTTGTGTTATCTTTTTTGTTTGAAAGCATATCATATGTTATATATCCTAATGATCCTACTAATAGTACTGATAATATAACTATGATGGTTAAAAATTTTTTGTTATTTTCCATAACTTTTCTCCTATCTATTTTTTTCTAATGCTTCAAATGTTAGTCTTAATGTTTCTCTTATATCTTCATTTTTTTCTTTGCTGTTTTTTGTCAATAATACTTTAGCTGAGTCTGCTGCTGGTTCATCTGATTTTGGATCTGTTAAGGTATTGTCAGAATTGATTGTTATTGTTTTTGTTTTGTTTATTACTTTTTTACTTGCATCACTACCCATTTTAAATATACAGTTTAGTGTTATTGTATTATTATCAATAGTGTAGTTTCCAATATATCCCCATCCTGCTATAGTTCCCATACGATATATGAAGGTTCCATCTTCATTTAATATTAATTTATAACTTGCTATTAATGTGTTGCCATCTTCTTCTATTTCTGTTTTATTAGTATATACTCCATATACATTTTTATATGTATATTTTGTTGGTATTACTTGAGTACCTGAAGAATCTTTAGGTTGATTGTCTTTATCATTTTTAATTTGACTATCTTTGTTGTCACCCTTAGTTGTATCATCTTTTGTCTTGTTTTCTTTGTTATCATTGTTATCTTTTTTTGTGTCATTTTTTACTTCATTTGTGTTATCTTTTTTGTTTGAAAGTTTATCATATGTTATATATCCTAATGATCCTACTAATAGTACTGATAATATAACTATGATAGTTAAAAATCTTTTGTTATTTTCCATAACTTTTCTCCTCCTTCTCTTTTTAACAATTTCATTATAACATACCCCCTCCGGGTCAATTTTTTTTATTAACAATTATTTTTTACTTTACGTAAATCTATAGTTTAAAATATAAAAAAGGATAGACTATAATGATATAGATCTATCTTGAATTTATCTATTTATTTAATACTATAATTGGTCTATTAAAGTTTCTAGTGCCATACCACGAGATGCTTTTAAAAGAATTGTATCTTTTTCTTTTATTATTTTGTCTTTTTGTTTTATGAATGATTCTTTTGTGTCAAAATGATAAGCATTATTTTTATTAAAACCTTTTCTTATTGCTTCATCATATATATATTTAGATGATTTGCCTATAGTTATTAGAATATCAGTATTATCTTTTATATTGTCTCCGATTGTTCTATGAATTTTTTCTTCATATACTCCAGTTTCAAAAATATCTCCAAGTATTGCTACTCTTCTATCTTTATAGTTTTTTAATACATTTAGTGCTGATATCATTGAGTCACAACTAGCATTATATGTGTCATTTATAATACGATATTTATCTGTTTTAAAGATATCAAGACGCATTTTTGTTAGTTCGAAGTGTTTTAAACCTTTTTTGATATCTTTAATTTCTATGTTATTTTCTAACCCTACTAATATTGCTGCTAAGGCATTTAATATGTTATGTTTAGCAGGAGTTGGAATGGTAAACTTTTCTTCTTTGTTGTTTATTATGCATGAAAAGTCTATTTTTTCTTCGTTTATTTTATAGTTGTTACAATATATATCATTATCCTTTTCAAAACCGTATGTAAGTAATTTATATTTTAGTTTTTTTGTTTTTAAGGTTTTTAAAAATTTATCATCACCATTTACTATTAATATATTGTCTTTAGTAAAGTTTGTGGTAATTTCCATTTTTGTTTTAAATATTCCTTCTTGGTTTTTAAAGTGTTCAATGTGTGACATACCAATATTAGAAATTATTGCTATTTTGGGTTCAACTATATTAGCAAGATGTTTTATTTCTCCTTTATAACTCATTCCCATTTCTATTACAGCTTTTTCAATAGTATTGTCTAAATTTAATAGGGTTTTTGGTACTCCTATTTCATTGTTAAAGTTACCTTCATTCTTTAATGTTTTGTACTTTTGATTTAATACTGAATATATCATATCTTTAGTAGAGGTTTTTCCTACACTTCCAGTTACTCCTATGTATTGAATGTTAAATTTATTTTTATAATATTTTGATATGTATCCAAATGATTTTGTTGTATCTTTTACTCTAATTAAATTTATATCTTCTTTGTTGAATTTGTGATTTTTGTCTATTAGAAAGGTTCTACAACCATTTTGATATGCTGATTCCATGAATTTATGACCATCATTTACTTCTCCTATTATAGGAATGAATAAGGTGTTTTCTTTTATATCATTACTATTTAAAGATATATAAGTTATTTCTTGATTAGAGTTTTTCTTTAATAGTTTACCTTTAGTTGCTAAAACTATTTCATTTATACTAAATTTATACATAAAATTACTCCTTTATTTTATTTAAAGTATTTTCCACTACTTTTATATCAGATTCATAATAAACATATTTATTATTTATTAATTGATATTCTTCGTCACCTTTTCCTAGTACCGCTACTAAGTCATTTTCATCTGATGTTTCAATGGCTTTTTCAATAGCAGTTTTTCTATCTATTATTATTTCATATGGCTTATTGTATTTTTCTATGTATTTGCTAATTTCTTTACATATTTCATTAGGATCTTTAGTTTGAGGATCTTCACTAGTTAAATATATATAATCAGCATATAAGCCTGCTAGAGTACCCATTTCTTCTCTTCTATTTATTCCTCTATCACCAGGACAACCAAATACTACTTTTATTTTTTTGTTTTTGAAATCTTCTTTTACTGATTTATAAAAGTTTTCAGCACTTAAAGCATTATGTGCATAATCCACTATTACTGTTGTGTTTGATTTGAATATGTTCATTCTTCCTAATACTTTTGTTTCTTCTAAACCTTTTTTAATGTCTTTATAATCTATATTTAATTCTTTAGCAATTGCTATGGCACATAAGGCATTTATTATATTAAAGTTACCTAACATATTAATATGATAAGTTTCTTCTTTATTACTTATTACAGTAAATGTTATACCATTTTCTTTTACAATATCTTTTACATAATAATTGCAGTCTTTAGTAAAACCAAATGTTATTATTTCTTTGTCTTTTACTTCTTTAACAATTTCTTCATATCGTGGTTCTTGTCTATATATGAATACTTTTTTACATTTTTTTAAGAAATTAAGTTTACAACTAAAATAGTCATTAAAATCTTTATGTTCTAATTCAGATATATGATCTAATCCTATGTTTAAAAATGCTCCAATATCAAATGACATACCAAATATTCTATTTTGTTTTTCAGCTTGTGATGATACTTCCATACACATATATTTAATATTACTTTCTTGCATTTCATTTAAATACTTATGTAGGTCTATACTTTCTGGGGTTGTATTATGTGATTCTTCATGTCTTTTTCCAGTATATAAGTCTATAGTTGAAATATATCCGGTTTTTGATTTTGTATAGTTGTTTAAGATATTATGAATAAATGTTGTTGTTGTTGTTTTTCCTTTGGTACCTGTTACTGCTATTTTAAATAAATTGTCTGGAAAGAATTTGGCACTTAAAATAGCCATAGTTTTTCTGATATCTGATACTAAAATATAGGGAATATCTACATTATATTTTATTTCTGATATATAACAATTAACACCTTTTTTTATTGATTCTTTTAGATATTCTTCTTTAAATGTTATACCTTTACATATAAATAGTGTATTTTCTTTTATATCTTTTGAGTTACATGAAAGATATGAGAAGTTTGTATCTATATTACTACTATCTATTACATATTCTTTTATTGCTTTTAAAACATTTTTATATTCCATAATTATTCTCCTTTTATTTTTTTACTATTTCTGGGATGAGATTTAAAATACACATTTCTTAAACCTTCATTTGTGATATGAGTATATATCTGTGTTGCTTTTAAGGATTCATGCCCTAGTAATTCTTGTACACTTAGTATATCACAACCTTCATTTAATAGATGGGTTGCAAATGTATGTCTTAGGGTATGGGGAGATATTTTTGTATCTAATGATGATTTATCTATTATATCATTTATTATTAAACGAATTCCACGTGATGTAAGTTTGGTACCATTATGATTTAATAATAAATATTCTATATTTTTTTTGTTATTTAATAATATGGGACGAGATTTTTCTATATATAATTTTAGGTATTTTTTAGCACAATCAGTAAAATAACAGATTCTTTCTTTGTTTCCTTTTCCTAATATTTTAATAGTTTCTTCATTAAAATTTATATCTTTAATTTCAATATTTTCTAATTCTCCTACTCTCATACCTGTAGCGTATAGTAATTCTAATATTAAACGATTTCTAATTCCTAATGGGGTATTTAGATCAGGTACTTTAAATAATACTTCTAGTTCATTATAATATAAAAATTTTGGTAATTTTTGATCTTTTTTGGGAGAAGACACTAAGGAAAAAGGATTATATGATATATAGTTATTTCTTGCTAGATATTTATAAAATGATCTAATGGCACTAATCTTTCTAGATATTGTGTTTTTTGAGTATTTATTTTCATCTAGAAAGTTAAAAAAAGTTCTTATGTCTTTATATTCAATTTTGGTATAATCAAGATTTTCTTTTTCTAAATATGATTTAAAAAATATTAAATCTTCATTATAGTTTTCAATTGTATAGTTTGAATAATTTCTTTGAACTTTTAAATATTTTAAATAATCATCTATTTTATCTTTCATATTATCACTTTATTTTATCTATTTTTAATACTTTTTTAAGGTAACATTCTCCACAAAGGGATTCATATGAAGCATCTATTCCATCTATTGCTACTTCTTGTCCTTCAATGGTATATTCATTGTTTATTAATCTAGCATTAAATTTAGCTTTTTTACCACAACTACAAATTGTTACCATTTCTTCTAATTCATCTGAATATTCTAATAATGCTTTGGATCCTTCAAAAAGTTTAGCTTGAAATGATGCTTTTAATCCATAACAAATTACTGGAATATTATATATTTTAGTAATAGCCCATAGTTCTTTTACTTGTTCTTGTTTTAAGAATTGTGCTTCATCTACTAAAATACATGATATTTTATCAAGATTATCTAAGTTATATTTATTAGACAATAATTCATTAGGAGAAAGTAGGATATCTACTTTTCTTTCAATATTTAATCTTGATACTACTTTGTCATCACCCTTTTTATCAATTTCTGGTTTTATAAGGACTACATTCATTCCTTTTTCTTCATAATTGTGAGCAACTTGTAATAAAGATGTAGTCTTTCCACAATTCATTGCTCCATATCTAAAATATAATTTTGCCATAATATACTACCTCTAAGATAATTCTATCACAATAAAAAGATACCTTACAAGGTATCTTTTAAATTATTTAATATTTATTTGTTTTTTAACTTGCTGTTATACTTACACCATTATATGTATATGGTGGAAGATGTGTGGTTGAATCACTTCCGCCTAAAATTTCGCCCCATCTAAATGATGTGGTTCCTGGATATATTATGCTTGTCAAATCAGGGTTTGAATCATCTTTTTTATAGAATGCATTGCTACTAAGCTCTGTTACAGTACTTGGTAGTTTTACAGTTGTTAATCTATTATTTTTAAAAACATCATTACTTATTTTTGTTAAGCTTGTATTGCTTAAGTCTAATTCTTTTAGTTTGCAACCTGAGAATGCACTATCATAAATAGCATTTAAAGTCGTTGGAAAACTTGCTGATGTTATTTTATTACCAAAAAATGCTTTACTATAAATTTTTGTCGCCTTAGTATTACTTAAATCTAATGATGTTAGTTTATTGTTTGCGAAACCACCTATTATTTCTACTGAATCTGGTAATTTTAAGCTTGTAATTTGATTATTTGAGAAGGCACCGTATTCAACTAAATCATCACCTTTAATACGTTTAAGATTTGTTAGATAACTTAAATCAAGCTTTGTTAATTTATTTTTAGTAAAGGCATCAAATTCTAATTCTGTAACTGAGATTGGTAATTTTATACTTGTTATTTGATTATTTTGAAATCCTCCGATAAAGGTTAGATTTGTATATGGGCTTAAATCTACTGATGTTAATTTATTGTATGAAAATGTATCACTATAAATTGTTGTTATTGATAAAGGTAATTTTATATCCGAGATGTTGTTGTTATAAAAAGTATCACTTAACAACACTTCTACTTTAGTGTTACTTAAATCTACTGATAATAATTTATTTCTTGCAAATGCTCCATAGCCTATTGTATCAAGACTATCAGGAAAGTTTACTTTTCCTATTTTGTTTTCATAAAATGCATCATTGCCTATTGAAGTTAAGGAATTAGGTAATTTTAATGATGATATATTATTTTTATAAAAAGCACAATCACCTATTTTTGTTATTGTATTTGGTAATGTTAAAGTTTCTATACCTTTTTCAGAGAATACACCTTTAAGGTTGTCTATGTTACCATCTTTTATCTCTGTTATGTTTTTATCACTTAAATCTAGACGTTTCATACTACCACAATTATATCCAGTTAAAGTTGTTTTTTCCATAGTAAGACATGTATCTGGTAAATGACCATTTGCATCTACTAATAAGTCAATTGAATTACCATCAAATGTATTTGTTCCTACTAAAGATATTGTTTCTGGTAATATTAGTGTTTTTATATTTTTATTTTGAAAATCTGTTGTGTCTATAGATGTTATATTATAATCTTTATATTCTGTGTGTTCTGGTATTGTTTTTGTTTCTACATTCATGGTAAATATTTTTGAATATATTGCATATTCTTCACTACTTGGATCTTGTAATACATTATATATATCTGCAACTTGAGAGCCTAGTTCTTCATCATCGGTTTCATTTATATCTCTGCCAATATAGGAATCAAATAAATCTGTTATTCCTTTAAGGCCTTCTTTTGCTTCTGCTATTACTTGTTCATCTGTTAAGTTATTTGCTGTTAAATAATCTTCATATGTTTGTCCTTCTTCTAAAAGGTCACTTTTATACTGGTTAATCCATGCTTCTTCATTTGCTGTATAACTATTTAAAATTTGCTTTGTTTCACCTGGTATTAATGTTTTTGATGTATATGTACTAGGTATTACTAGGTTTGTTGCACTACAAGTTGATGAGAACCCTGTTATTTTTTTGCCACCATTTCCATCATCTTCATAAGCAAAACAAGCTGGATCTGTTGTGTATCCTACGTATTTTGTATCACTATTTATATTTACTGTGAATTTGTATTGATATGTGATTGTTCCATCCCAAGTTGATGCATCAGTATCAAAATCTATCCATGCTCTTAATCTATAAGTAGTTGATATTGTTTCGTTGCCATTTTTATGAGCATTTAGTTTGTATGCTATTTTTGTTGCATTTTCTCTATATAGTGAGTTTCCTAATTCTGATATTTTGGTAGGAGCAGTTACCGCTACTTCTTGCCCGTCTTCTACTCTTGTTAGGTATACTTTTATATTTTCTTCTGGAAGGGGTTGTTTTCCTTCTTCAACCTGTTTTGATGAAATATTTATTTCATATGGTATTTGTATTCCTAATGAATCGGTAGCACTTGTTTTAGCACTTGATGTTACTGTAAATTCAAAGTAGTTTGGATCATTCATTCCCTCTTCATCATGTTTAGGTAATGCTTTGTCTAGAACATAACTATTTGATTGTTCTATGTATGTCATTGTTACTTGTCCTGATTTTACTGTATTATCATTTGCATTTGATGTATAGTTAAATACTGCATATGTTAATCCAGATATTATAAGTACAAATACTATTACAAGTATTGACATGATTATTGGTTTTTTATAACCTTTATTTTCCATATTTTCACATCCTATCATAATATATATTTTATCTTTTTTTTATGTTTTTTACAATATAAAAATACTTTTTAAACTTTTGTCTATAAGTAGTATTTTTATTTTTAACTTGCTGTTATACTTACATCATTATATTTGCATGGTACTGGGTCAGTATTTTCATATATATAATTTGTTATAGCTTTTAACCATGTTAGCTTTGTTGTTCCTGGATATATTATACTTGTTAAACTAGGGTTTGAAGTAGTTGTTTTATAGAAAGTCCTTCTGTTAATAGATGTTACAGTGGCTGGTAATTTTACAGTTGTTAGTTTATTATTTTCAAAAGCAAATGCTCCGATAGTTTCTAGATTTGTATTGCTTAAATCTACTGATGTTAAGTCATTATTATAGAAAGTCCTGTCATTTATTTTTTTTAGTGTGTTTGGTAATTTTAATTGTTTCATTTTATTAGCAGCAAATTCAGAAATCATTGTTATTTTAGTGTTACTTAAATCTAAATTTTCTAGTTTATTTCCAATAAATCCCGATATATTTGTTATTGTCTCTGGTAGTTTCAATTCACTTATTTGATTGTCTGAGAATGTTCCATCAGATATATAAGTAATTTTAGTATTACTTAAATCTACTGATGTTAATTTATTGCTTGAAAACGAATCTTTTAAAATGAATTTTAATGTGTCAGGAAATTTTACTTCTTTTATTTTATTGTTTTGAAATGCAGATTGTTCTATTGAAGTAATTCTTGTATTAGTTAAGTCAAGTGATGTTAAATCGTTGTTTTTAAAACCACCAATATTATATAGTGTTGATGGTAATTTTAACTCACTTATTTCATTGTATTCAAATCCATCTAAGTTTTCTAATTCTATATTGCTTAAATCTAGTTTTTCTAACTTGTTATTACTAAATGCTGCATTGGAAATTGTTTGTAATGTTTTTGGAAATTTTAAAGCCTTTATTTTATTATTCATAAAAGCTTTAGAATCAATACTATAAAGGTTTTTATATTTAGTTAAATCAAGTGATGTTAAATTATTGTTAGCAAAAGATGATTCTCCAATCGATTTTATATTACTTGATAATTTTAAGCTTGATATATTATTATCTTTAAATACTGCATTTGCCATATAGGTAACTTTAGTATTTGAAAAATCTACTGATGTTAAATTATTATTTGATAAAGAACCGGCAAGAGAATCTGCATTGTCTGAAAAGATAATTGTTTTTAGAGCACTATTGGTAATATTTGCTGCAAAGACAGTATAATCTAAATTACTTGTATCTATACTAGTCATTCCTGTACATTTGAAGTTATTAAATTCTACCCATTCTTCACCCAAATCGTTAGATTGCTTTTCGATATTATAACAAGATTTAGGTAATGCACCATCTTCATCTATTAATAAATCTATTGCATTTTCTATAAATGTGTCATCCCTTGTTAAATTGATATTTTTAGGTAAAACGATTGTTTTTATACCTCTATTTTGAAAGTCAGTTGTATTGATTGCAGTTATCTTTTTTACTGCTTCTTTTATTGATTTTTCTTCTACTGTAAGTGATAAGAATTTTTTATAAATTTTGCCATCTTCACTTGTTTCGTCATTCATTTCTGTATATATTCTTTCTAAAAGTGTTCCTGTTATATCTTTATTTAATAATGTTTCTAGTTCTAATTCTTGTATAAAGTTGTTATATTCATTTTTTGCATCAGTAACAAATTGTTCATCTGTTAAGTTGTTTTCCTTTAAGTAATCTTCATATGTTTGTCCTTCGTCTGGTGTACTTTCTTTTACATATTTTATAAAATTATTTTCATCAGCTGTGTAACTTGTTAATACTTTGCCTACTTTTGATGCTGAATAAGAAGAAGGAATTACAAGATTTGTTGCATCACAAGAAGAGCTAAAACCTGTTATTGTTGTATCATCAAAAGTAAAACATGAAGGATCGGTTGTATATCCTACATATTTTGTATCACTATTTATATTTACTGTAAATTTGTATTGATAAACATCATTATTATCCCAATTTGAGATATCTGTATCATAGTCTATCCATGCTCTTAATCTATAAGTTGTTGTAATTGTTTCATTGCCATTTTTATGAGCATTTAGTTTGTATGCTATTTTTGTAGCGTTTGTTCTGTATAAAGAATTACCTAAATCAGAAACTTTTATAGGAGATACTACTGATATTTCTTTACCATTTTCTACTTTTGTTAAATATACTTTTATATTTTCATCTGTTAAAGCTTTTTTATCGCTATCAATACTTTTTTTTGACATATTTATTTCATAAGGAATTTGTACTCCTATTGTATCAGTTATATTAGTTTTAACATTAGATGTGACTTTAAATTCAAAATAATTATCTTCTATTATTGCCTCATTGTCATCTTTTGGTAATGCATTATCTACTACATAACTATTAGATTGTTCTGAGTATGTCATTGTTACTTGACCTGATTTTATTGTATTATTGTCATTAATACTTGAATTTGAATATATAAATACTGTATATGTAATACCTGTTGCTATAAGTATTAATGATAATACAAATAATAATAAAAGCATTGTCTTTCTATTTTCTTTTTTATTTTTTTCCATATTGTCACATCCTACTATATATTTATATTTTATAATTTTTTTATATTTTTTACAATATAAAAATACTACTTTTTAAACTTTCGTCTATAAGTAGTATTATTTATTATTTTTAACTTGCTGTTATACTTACACCATTATATGTATATGGTGGAAGATGTGTGGTTGTACTATCTTCTCCGCCTATAGCCCAATCCCAATCAAGAGCTGTTGTTCCTGGGTATATTATACTTTTAAGATTAGGATTAGATTTTGTTGTTGTGCTAGAGTTTTCACTTTTAAAGAATGAACGTAATCCTAATGATGTAACTGTACTTGGTAATTTAATAGTTGTTAAATTATGACCAGCAAAAGCATCTCGGCCAATAGATTCCAAAACTGTATTACTTAAATCTAATGTTTTTAAGCCTCCCGCGGCTGAAATCCACGTGTCAAAATTGAATGCTTCTTCTCCAATTGACTTAATAGTGCTTGGAAATTCTATATTTGAAATTTGATTTCCATCAAAAGCATAATCTCCTATAGTTTCAAGATTAGCTGGTAATATTACACTTGCAAGTTGGTTATTACGGAAAACAAATCTTTTGATTTCAGTGATCTTAGTATTCTTTAGATCTATTGTAGTTAATTTATTTCTTGCAAATGCATATTCTCCAATAATTTCAAGAGTTGATGGTAAAACTGCTGTTTCTATATCGTAAAATGCAGGATATTCTGCAGGATATAATTTATCTCCTGGTTCTATTTCAGTAATATTTTTATCACTTAAATCCAAATTTTTTATTCCTCTACATTTAAATTTCTTCATTATTGTTCCATTCATATCAAGACATGCATTTGGTAAATGACCATTTGTATCCACTAACAAGTCCAATTTATTGTTTTTAAATGTATCGCTGTTTGTTAATTTTATGTTGTCTGGTAATATAACGGTTTTTATATTTCTATTTTGAAAATCTGTTGTAGCTATTTCTGTTACTTTATAGTTATTATATATTGCTTTTGTTTCTACATTCATGGTAAATATTTTTGAATATATTGCATATTCTTCACTACTTGGATCTTGTAATACATTATATATATCTGCAACTTGAGAGCCTAGTTCTTCATCATCGGTTTCATTTATATCTCTGCCAATATAGGAATCAAATAAATCTGTTATTCCTTTAAGGCCTTCTTTTGCTTCTGCTATTACTTGTTCATCTGTTAAGTTATTTGCTGTTAGATAATCTTCATATGTTTGTCCTTCTTCTAAAAGATCATTTTTCCATACTTTAATCCATTCTTCTTCGTTTGCTGTATAACTTAATAATACTTGTCCCATTTTCTTTGTTGTATATGTGCTTGGTACAATAATGTTTGTTGCACTACAAGTTGAAGAGAATCCTGTTATTTTTTTGCCACCATTTCCATCATCCTCAAATGTAAAGCAAGCTGGATCTGTTGTGTATCCTACATATTTTGTATCACTATTTATATTTACTGTGAATTTGTATTGATATTTATTATCTTCACTCCACGTTGATGCATCTGTTAAAATATCTATCCATGCTCTTAATCTATAAGTAGTTGATATTGTTTCGTTACCATTTTTGTGTAAATTAAGCTTATATGCAAGTTTTGTTGCATTTTCTCTATATAGTGAGTTTCCTAATTCTGATATTTTGATTGGTGGTGTTACCGCTACTTCTTTTCCATCTTCTACTTTTGTTAGGTATACTTTTATATTTTCTTCTTGTAGTTGTTGTTTTCCTTCTTCAACTGGTTTTGATGAAATATTTATTTCATATGGTATTTGTATTCCTAATGAATCGGTAGCATTTGTTTTAGCACTTGATGTTACTGTAAATTCAAAGTAGTTGGGATCATTTACTGCTTCTGAATCGAATTTTGGTAGTGCTTTGTCTAGAACATAACTATTTGATTGTTCTATGTATGTCATTGTTACTTGTCCTGATTTTACGGTATTATCATTTGCATTTGATGTATAGCTAAATACTGCATATGTCAATCCAGATATGATAAGTACAAATACTATTACAAGTATTGACATGATTATTGGTTTTTTATAACCTTTATTTTCCATATTTTCACATCCTATCATAATATATATTTTATCTTTTTTTATTATTTTTTACAAGAAAAAATACAGAAATATTTTCTGTATTTTATGATCTTATTGAAATGTTTAACTTTTCGCATACTTCTTTTATTATCTTATTAAATAAGTCATTGATTTCATTATCTAATAATGTTTTAGTTGGATCTTCAAATGTTAAAGTATATGACATTGATTTATATCCTTTTTCTATATTGGTTCCTTCATATATATCAAATAATTCTACACTTTTTAGAAGTTTTCCTCCAGATTTTTTTATTTCTTTTGTTATTTCTTCGTTTGTTTGATCTTTTCTTACTACTAGTGATAGATCTTTTTCTATATTTGGATATTTACTTGCTTCTTTATATTTTAATGGTTTAATTGTTTTTTGATATAGTTTAGTAAGAGATATTTCAAATAAGTATATATCGTCTTTACTAATTGTTGGATGTATTTTTCCTATTATACCTATTTCCTCTTTATCTAATATTATTTTTGCTGTTATTCCATTATGCATGTCTTTTACTTCTGTTTTTATGTAAGAGTATCTGTTTTTAAAACCTAGATAGTCTAATAGGTTTTCAAGGATACCTTTATCAAAATAGAAATCTACTTTTATACTTTGATTATTCCATGTATTTGTTATGTAGTTTCCTTTCATTAAAGCAGATATTTTTATATCTTCTTTATATGAAGCATCATAGGTTTTACTTATTTCATATATTAGGACATCTTCTACTTTTCTAGCTTTATTATATTCATATATATTAAGTAATGATGGGAGAATACTGGTTCTGATAACTGATTTATCAATACTCATTGGATTTGGTAAAGTAATTTGTTCTTTTTCTTCATATCTAAATGATTTTGCCATATTAGGAGATGTTAAAGTATAGGTTTTTACTTCATTTAATCCAAGTGTTCTTAATCTCTTTGATGCTTGTTTTCTAAGTAATACATCTTTTAAATATTTTCCTGTTTTAACAGGTACTTTTGGTAATGTTGATTTTAAATTATCATATCCATATAATCTTACTATTTCTTCTGCTATATCATTTACATTTGGATCTATATCTAATCTTCTATTAGGAATAGTTACTACAAATTTATCTTCTTTTATTTCATATGGAAAACTTAGTCTATCTAATTCTTTTTCCATATCTTCTTTACTTATTTTTATTCCAAGTAGTTTATTTACTTCGTCTTCTTTGAATTCTACTATTTTTTTTGTTTTATCTAATTTATCATGTTTAACTATACCTGTTAATATTTTGGCATTAGCATATTTTTCTAATAAATGACACGCTCTATTAATAGCAGATAATGTATATTCATAGTTTAAACCTTTTCCATATCTTATTGATGCTTCACTTTTTAGATTTAATCTACTAGCGGTATTTCTAATGCTTATTGGGTTAAATATTGCAGATTCTATTAAAATGTTTTTTGTTGTTTCTTCTACTTCTGTATTTTCTCCTCCCATTACTCCTGCTATACATATAGGTTTTATTCCATCTGTTATTATTATATCGTTTTTAGTTAGTTTTCTTTCTTTTTTATCTAATGTTATTATTTCTTCATTATCGTTTGCTTCTCTTACTAATATTTGTTTGTTTAGTTTGTCATAATCAAAGAAATGCATTGGTTGACCATATTCTAACATTACATAGTTTGATATGTCTACTACATTGTTTATTGGTCTCATACCAGCACTTATTAATCTTTTTTTAATAAATTCTGGTGATTCTTTTATTTCTACATCTTTTACCATTTTAGCTAAATAGTATGGACATTTTTCTGTTTCTACTTTTAATTTGAAGTAGTCATTTATGTCTTCTTTTATTTCAGTATATCCTTCTTCTGGTAAAGTTACTTTTTTATTTAGAATTGCTGATATTTCATAAGCAAATCCTATATGATAATAACAGTCATTATTTCTATGTTTATGGACATCTAATTCATAAACTGTATCTTCTACATTTAAGTATTCTAGAGGATTTTCTCCAAGTGGAGCATTTTCTTTTAATTCATATATTCCTTTTTTGTAGTTTTCTTCTGTTTTTTCTTCTAATCCAATTTCAGATAATGCACAAAGCATTCCTTCTGATTCTACTCCTCTTATTACACTTTTTTTAATTACAAAGTTTCCAGGTAGTTCTGCTCCTACTAAGGCTACTATTACATATATACCTTCTCTAACATTTGGAGCACCACATACAATATTAAGTATTTTGTCTTTTACATCTACTTTGCAAACATGTAGGTGATCACTATCTGGATGAGGAATGCATTCTATTACTTTTCCAATTACTAAGTTATCAATATGATTTGTTATAACTTTTTCAACATTTACTCCAGCTTTTGTTATTTTTATTGCTAATTCTTTTGGATCTTCATGTTCTATGTCTATATAATCTTTTACCCAATTTAAACTTATCATTAGTTAGACTCCTTTCTATCAAAAGTTTTTAATTCTCTTAAGTCTGTATTATAGAATGTTCTAATATCATTGATTCCATATTTTAACATTGCTAATCTTTCTGCTCCAAAGCCAAAAGCAAATCCTGTCCATTCTTTTGGATCATAGTTACAGTTTCTTAATACGTTTGGATGTACCATTCCTGCACCACTAACAGTTATCCATCCTGTATTTTTACATATTGAACATCCTTTTCCATGACAGGCAAAACAACTTATATCTGTTTCTACAGATGGTTCTGTAAATTGATAATAACTAGGTCTAAATCTTGTTATGCAGTCTTCTCCAAATAAACGTTTTGCTATAAGATCAAATGTTCCTTTTAAGTCTGATAAAGAGATATCTTTATCTATAAGTAGTCCTTCTATTTGCATAAATTGATGAGAATGAGTTGCATCATCATCATCTCTTCTGTATGTTTTTCCAGGACAAATCATTCTGATTGGTGTTTTACCATTTCCTTCTAACATTGTACGAACTTGAACTGGTGATGTTTGACTTCTTAAAAGTATTTTTTCATCTTCTATATAGAACGTATCTTGAGCATCTCTTGCTGGATGATGTTTTGGTATATTTAATAATTCAAAGTTGTATTTGTCTTCTTCTATTTCTGGTCCATCTACTACATCATATCCCATAGACATAAATACTTCTTCTACTTCTTCAATTATTTTTTCTAATATATTAGGAGATCCTGTGTTTATTTTTGTAGCAGGTAATGTTACATCTATTTCTTCTTCTTTTATTTTTTGTTTTATTATTTCTTCTTCAAATTTATTTTTCTTTTCTTCTATTTTTTCATTGATAAAGTTTTTTAAGTCATTTAATGATTTTCCAAACTCTTTCTTTTCTTCTTGAGATAGACTTCCCATCATACTGGCAATTTTTGTAATTGGACCTTTTTTTCCTAAATATTCCGTTCTAATGATGTTTAATTCATTTAGATTAAATGTATTATTTAATTTTTCTTCTAATTTTTCTTTTATATTTTTGATTTCTTCTCTCATAAAAATCCTCCTTTTAATAAAAAAACAATTCATCCAAAGGACGAATTGTTCGTGGTACCACCTTTTTTTATAGTTATTACTATCTCAAACTTTTAACGCAAGTTTACGTTTTGACTAAAGAGTGAATTCATAAGTTATTATTTTAAAAGTTTTCACCAACCACTTTTTCTCTAAAAAATAATATTATACTTATTACTATTTTCTTATTATTGCCAATTACAGTGTTATTCTAACATATTTTTTTATTTTTGTGAATATATTATATAAATTTTATTGTTTTTGTCAATTTATTACGCTGTGGCGTAATTTTTTGGTATTTTTTAGATTTTTTTACGATATATATTACTACTATTATTAGTTTATTTAGTTATTTTTCTTACTTTTACTTTTTTTCTATTTTCTTGGTTCATTAAAGTTATTTTTGTGACATTTAGTTTATTTAATGCTATATAGTCTTCTTTGTTTAATTTTTCATCTAGTACTTGTTTTAGTCCTTTAGCACCATTTTTTCTTTTTATTGCTTCTTCTATTATTTGATCAATTGTTTCTTCTTTTATATCTAGATTACATCCTTGTTCTTGATAGAATAATTGTTTTAAGTATAGTGGAGATATTTTAGATGATAGTAATATATTTTTTAAGTCGGATTTTGTTAAGTTGTTATATTCTATTATATTAGTTATGACATCTAGTATTTCTTTTAAATATGGACTTTTTTCATATTTTTCTCTAAATGTTAATGTTTCTTCATTTATTGAATATCCAGGTGTTTTTTCTCTAGTATATTTATTTAATTTTTCAAAATCTCCGACAAATACTAAAGTTAAAGCAGCTTTATTGAATTGCATTATACTTTCTTGATTATTTTCAATTTTAATATTTACTACTCTTTTATCATTTAAAGTATTTATCATTTTTAATATATAGTCTGATAGTAAGCCTGGGTTATCGGTTGTCATTAAGTCACTTAGTTTATCTAGGTTATCAAATACTATTACAGATTTTTCTGCTTCTTTTTGATCATAGTTTACTTGCGCTAATAGTTCGACGATTATTTCATCCATATTACTTTCATCAAATGCGGTATAGATGTGCTTACTTAAATCTATATAACTATAGTTTAATTCTAGATGTGTTAATGCTTTTATAATACTTTCAGTTTTTCCTACTCCTTTTGGCCCTGAAATTATTATATTCTTTTTTAGTTTATAGAATGCATCATCACTTATTTGTGAGTTATATAGTTGTTGATTATAGTCTAGTGCTCCGATTAATTCTTCTAGTTTTTTATCTTGACATAATATTTCATCTTTTAGTAATTCTAAAGCTAAAGCGGCTTTAGTGCTTGGATTAATAGTATTATTTTTAGTGTCTACTTCGAAGAATAGATTTTGGCTTAAAAGTTCTATTCTTAAATTGTGATAGTCAACTTGCTCTAATAATTTTTGATCTTCTTTTGACATTAGTGAGGCAAAATAAGTTGAATCCTCAGATATTGTATTAGGATTTTCAAAACTAGTTGTTTCTGTACCAAATAAGTCTCCATCTAATATTTTTACTTTTTTACCTTCTTTTTCTACTAATGCAAAGTCTATTGTTTTTAGAAAAATTTTATTTTTTGTTCTTATTATTTTACTAATTGTTGCATATTTCATACCAATGTCCCCCCCATGGTTTTATATATTAACATAAAAGATTATTTTTTAAAAGAATTTTTTAAATATTCCATATTTAGGAGTTTGCTCAAATACCATTAATTCTTTGGTTGTAGGATGAATGAATTCTAGATGATAAGCAAAAAGGGCTAGTTGATTTTTGTCTTGTTTGTTATATCTTTGATCTCCATATAATGGATGGTTTATATTTTTAAATTGAACTCTTATTTGATGATGACGACCTGTTAATAGTGTTATGTCCACTAATGATAGGTTATCTTTTTCTTTTAATACTTTGTATTCTAATGCTGCATATTTTCCTTTTTCTTTGGTTGTTATATAAGAATTAGATTCTTCTTTTACTATGTAGTCTTCTAATTTACCTTCTTTTTCTTTTATTGTTCCTTCTACTACTGCATAGTATTTTTTCTTTAGTTTGTTATCTATTATTTCTTTTGATAATCTAGAAGCAGCTTTTGATGTTTTGGCAAATACCATTATACCTCCAGTTGGTCTATCAAGACGATGAACTAATCCTAAGTAAACATTGCCTTCTTTTTTGTATTTTTCTTTTATATACATTTTTAATAAACTTAACATATCTTGATCTTTTGTTGAATCTTGTTGTGATAGTATATTTACTGGTTTTACTACCACTAATAAATGATTATCTTCGTATAGAATTTTGATTTTATCTTTCATATCTTCCATATACTCCACATGGTAATATTAAACCATTTTTAGACTCAATTCCTAATTCACCACTTGTTATTTTTCCATTGTATTTTTTACCAATAGTTAGTTTTAAAAGATTTGATATTACTACAGATGATAGTCCTGCAGTATAAGAGCTTATTATGAAGAATAATGGATCATCGTTTAGAATTTCCATACATAGGGTTACAAGATTATATAAGTCTTTTTCAATGTCCCATATTTCATTGTTTGCACCTCTACCATATGAAGGTGGGTCCATTATAATTGCATCATATTTGTTGCCACGTCTAATTTCTCTTTTTACAAATTTTATTACATCATCTACTAAGAAACGAACTGGTTTATCTTCTAAGTGTGAAGATTTTACGTTTTCTTTTGCCCAGTCTATCATTCCTTTAGATGAATCAACATGTACTACTTCTGCTCCTGCTTTAAGACACGCTACTGTGGCACAACCTGTATAAGCGAATAAGTTTAATACTTTTATTTTTTTGTCTTGTTGTGATATTTTTTCTCTCATATAATCCCAATTAACTGATTGTTCAGGAAATATTCCAGTGTGTTTAAAGCCCATTAATTTTACATTAAAAGTTAAGTCTTTGTATTTTACTTGCCAACTATCTGGTAAATTTTTTATTTTTTCCCAGTAACCTCCGCCTTTATTACTTCTATGATAATGAGCATGTATATTTGTTTTGTTCATATCATCATGCCATATTATTTCAGGATCTGGTCTAAGTAAGTAGTAGTTTCCCCATCTTTCTAGTTTTTCTCCATCACTCATGGATATTATTTCATAATCATTAAAATCTTTTGTTAATAACATATAATCACCTTTTCTATATTTTATCAAAAAAAAATATACTTTGATAGTATATTTTTAAAAATAGTTTAGTTCTATATATAACAAAAAAAGAAGATTTTTATTCTTGATCTTCTTTGATTATTTTTTTACCTTTATATTCGCCACATTCTTTACATACACGATGTGATTTTATAATTGCTCCACAGCTAGGACATTTTGTAGTACTTTTTGCTGTTAATGCCATGTGTGCTCTACGAGTTCTTTGACTTGTTTTTGAAACTTTTCTTGCTGGAACTGCCATGATATCACTCCTTTTTCTTAATCTTTATTGGCCTAAGCCACTGCTTTTTAAATTATACAATAAAAAGTTATAAAAGACAAGAATTTTTTATAACTTTATTATTTATTTTAATTGCTTTGTTATTTTTTTAGTAATTTAGTTGGTTTTTTTTAACATATATTACTACACCTAATCCTAATGAGATTAGTACTATAATACCGCTTATTTCTAATATTCCTGTTTTTGGATTGTCTGATTTGTTATCATTTTGATTATCACCAGGTTCATCACTAGGATTATCAGGGTTGTCAGGAGTATTATCGCTTGGTTCGTTACCACCTTGAGTATTTGCCGCAAATGTCAATTCTTTACTATCACCATTTTTAGTTGTTACTTCAGTATCATTAGTATCTCCGATTGATGATGGTTCAATTGCAAGTTTGAAAGTTAAATCTTCAGATAATGTTTCTTTTAATGATAAGGTAATTGTTGCAAGTTCTTCATTTGAATTTATTTTCATTGATTTAATTATCATTAAATGTGATTCATCTGCATCATATGAATTCATATATTCTGATCCAGTGATTGGTTCAACTTCAACATTAACTACATCAGAGTCTACAGTTACATAGGAATCTATTGTTTTTATATCTGTATCTCCACTTACAAATAGTTTACAAATTATTTTGTTTGAATTTTGATCACCACACTTTAATGTTAAGTTACCTGTTGAGGCATTAACATTAAGTGGAATAATAATCATTGCCATTAATATTATTAAATATTTTACTTTCTTCATAGTATCCTCCTATTATCAATTTAATTATAATAATATATATTACTTTTTTCAACATTAATTTTAAGTTTTTTACATTTTTTACAGAGATTTTGTCTTACCTCTTACAAAAGAGAATAATTTACCTACATCTAATATATTTACTTTACCATCATTATTTAAATCACATTCTTTTAATAATGATTCATCTTTTATAATAGATTTTCCTCTTACATGTGAAAATAACTTACCTACATCTAAAACATTTACTTTTCCATCATGATTGATATCTCCTTTTTTATAGGTAGGAGCATTATATTTTATTGTATATTCTTTTACTACTTCATCATTTACTTTTACTATAAGTTTATTATTACTTATCTCAATAGTACAATTAGTACAAGTTATTTTACTTTTATCAATACTTTCATTTTGATTTAAATAAATATCATCTTTACTTAAATCATATGTTGTACTTGATATTTTAGATAAAGTATATTGATCTAATATTTGATCATTTATTTTTATTAATAAATTATTATCACTTATTTCAATATTACAATTTGTACAAGTTATTTTACTTTTATCAAAATTATTAGTACCTGTATAGATATAGTCTTTATTTAAATCATATGTTGTACTTGATATTTTTACTAATTTATATTCTTTTACTACTTCATCGTTTGCTTTTATTATAAGTTTATTATTATTTGTCTCAATTGTACAGTTTATACAATTTATTTTACTTTTATCAAAGTCATTAGTACCTGTATAGATATAATCTTTATTTAAATCATATACTTCACTTGTATAATCATATACATATATGTTTCCTGATACTTGCATATCTTTAGCATTAGAAGAAGAGGATTCTTTAATACCATTTAATGTTGCTGTTATTTTAGAATTTCCTGATTTTAATCCTGTTATTTTTTCTTCTTCATATTTTGCTATTTCAGTGTTTTCGATTTCATAACTTATTGGAAATTTAGATGGTAATTTTATATTTCTTGTTTCTTTTATTGATTCATCTTTTTTTAAGTAAACACTTCCTAGTGTAAGTTTATTATTATCTAAACTTATTTTAGTTAGGCTTGTATTGTTACTTAAATCTATTATAGTTAAATTATTGTTACCTAAATCTATTAATGTCAACTTAGTATTTTTACTTACATCTATTGCAGTTAAGCCTGTTTTGTATAGTCTTAACTTTGTTAAATTTGTATTTTTACTCACATCAATAGAATTCAGATTATTATTTCCTAAATCTAAAGATACTAAATTTTTATTGTTACTTAAATTAATTGTTGTCAAATTATTATATCCTAAATTCAATTCTGTTAAATTTACATTGTTGCTTAAATCTATTGTACTTAGTTTATTATAACCTAAACTTAAAAATGTTAGATTTGTATTTTTACTTATGTCTATAACATTCAATTTATTGTAATATAAATTTAAGGATGTTAAATTTACATTGTTACTTATGTCTATTGCAGTTAAATTATTATCATATAGGTTTAAAGATGTTAAATTAGTTAGCCTTTCAATACCACTTGCATCTGTTATTTTTTCTTCATCTGTCTTTTTATAACCAATACAACTTAATTCTGTTATAGTAAGTAATTGTTCATCTGTTAAGTTTGTTGTGTATGGTAATGATGTGTTATTTTGTGTGTTATAGGTATCTATTATACAATTATATAGGTTATCGTCTTTAAAGTTTTTATTTACTGGTTCTTTATATGTTTTGTTAGTGGTTGTTTGGTCTAGTTTTTCCATTTTATTAATATTATGTATTGTTATTACTGGTATTAAGGCTATTAATAGTATTGTTACTGCGATTATTATTTTTTGTTTTTTGTTTTTTCTCATATACATCACCCTATCTTAAGGCCATTATAGTATATTTTTCTTTTATTTTCTACATATTTTGTTTTTTATTATTTTTTTTTGACATTTTTTGATACAATTATATTGGTGATTAGATGAAGATTATTAAAAATAATGTTAATTATATATATGAGATAAAGAAGTCTAAGTTTATATGTTTTTTGTTTTATGTAGAAGATGAGATTAATGTTAATAATATTTTAGATGATTTAAGATTAAAGTATAGTGACGCTAATCATATATGTTATGCTTATATTTTTTCTAATAAACAAAAATATGATGATGATAAGGAACCTAGTGGTACAGCTGGAATACCAATTTTAGAGGTTCTTAAAAAGAATGATTTGACTAATATATTAGCAGTGGTTGTTAGATATTTTGGCGGAATTAAATTAGGGGCTGGTGGATTAATAAGAGCTTATATGAATTCTGTTAAGAGTGCAATTGATTTGTGTGATATTACTTCTTATAAGGAGTTTATTTATGTCAATATTTATTTTTCTTATAGTGATGAGGGTTATGTTAAGAGTATTTTAAAGGATGAAGAGATTATTTCTAAGGAGTATTTAGATGAGGTTAAGTATTTTGTTAGGATAGATAAAAGTAATTATTCAATAATAAAAGAAAGACTTAGTAATATAAAAATAGAAGAAATTTGATTTTAATTTCTTCTATTTTATTTGTTGTAAAAAATCTTTTGATTTTAAATATAGACCTGTATATTTAGTATAGTAATTTTCTAAGAATTGGTTTATTTCTTGTTTGTTTTTATCTTTTATGTTTATTTCTTTTATTTTTTTTATGTCTACATAGTTAAACATTCTTAGTAGTTTTATTGTTTTTTCATCTACTATATATTCATTAGTATAACAGTTTTTGCATACATAACCACCAGCATCACTACTTATTGTAATTATATCATTGTTGTTTTGGCATATACTACAGGAATCAAGTATAGGAGATACTCCTAGAAATGATAAGTATTTTAGTTCTATTATATTAGTAATTGTCATTGGATCAAAGTTTTGTTCTATTTTTAAAAGAGAACTTTCTAGATATGAATAAAGATTTTGTTCTACATCTTTTTGTACTTGATTAGTTAAATCTATTAAATACATAGCGTATCCTAAATATTTAAGATTTTTTTTGATGTTTTTAAACTCATTTATTATATCAACACTTATTAATGTAGATAGACCTTGTTCTTTATAATATATATTAAAATATCCATAGGTCAATTTAGTACTAACACTTCTTAATTTACTTTTTAAATTCTTACATCCTTTAGATATTATACCTATTTTTTTATGTTCTTCTGTTAATACTTGAAGAATTTTACTAGATTCAGAGTATGATGTTTCACTTATTATTATGCCTTTCACTTTTTCTATTTTCATCTATGTTCTCCATTCCTTTTAGTAAATTATAATATCTTAAATCCCCTGTTTGTTTAAATAAATTCCATAATAAATTTTTCATTAGTATCACCATATATATATTGATACTTTTTATATATTATTATTCATCATTTTCAGTAATACCTAAATATTCAAATAGGTTCTCTTTGTCTCTCCAGTTTTCTATTGTTTTTACATATAATTCTAGATAAACTTTTTTGTCTAATAATTCTTCTATTTCTATTCTTGATAGTTGTCCTATTTTTTTAAGCATTGTTCCTTGTTTACCTATTATTATTTTTTTTAGATTGTCACGATCTACTACTATTAAAGCATTTATATAAGCTTTATTTTTTTTGAATTCTATTTTTTCTACTAATGTTGTTATAGCATGTGGTACTTCTTCTTTGGTTAACATTAATACTTTTTCTCTTATTATTTCACTTATCATGAATTTTTCTGATACATTTGTTATTATGTCATCAGAAAAATATTTTATATCATCTTTTAAATATTTTTTTATTGTTTCTATTAAATCATCAACTGTTTTGTCTTTTAATGATGACATTGGTATTATTTCTTTAAAGTTATATAAATCTTTTATATTTGTTATTTCTTTTAATAGTTTTTCTTTATCTATTTTGTCTACTTTGTTTAATATTAAGATGACATCTTTATTGTCTTGTTTTAGTTTTTCTAATATTCTTTGATCATTTTTTCCAAAACCAGATGATATATCTATTACAAATAATACTAAGTCATTTTCTATTGATGAATAAGCTTTTTTGTTTAGTGTGTCTCCAAGTTTATTGAATGATTTTTGGATACCAGGTGTGTCTATAAATATTATTTGGGTATCTTTTTCATTGTATATACCAAATATATTGTTTCTTGTTGTTCCTACTTTGTCTGATGTTATTGCTATTTTTCTATTTACTAATCTATTTATTAGGGTGCTTTTTCCGACATTAGGACGCCCTACTATACTTACGAATCCACTTTTCATCTTAAGTCCTCACTATCAAATGGAAAAGGACATAATTCTTCTTTGGTATATGTCTCTTTTTCTTTTTTATTATTATATAATATTATTTTTGTATTGTTATCAAATAATTCTGATATTACTTGACGACATAAAAAGCATGGAGAGGATATTTTATCAGTATCACACATGATATGTAATTCTTTAAAGTCACATTTTTTGTATCCGTTTGATATGGCTGATGTAATAGCATTTCTTTCAGCACATATGCTTGCTCCATATGATATATTTTCTACATTTACACCTTTGAATTCTTTATTGTCTTTAGTTATTACTATGGCTGATACTCTAAAGTTTGAGTATGGTGAATATGAGTTTTCTAATAATTCTTCTAATTTATTTTCCATGGTTACCTCTTAGAATAATGCGATTATTTTTGGTATAAAGATTGATAAACCTATAATTGCTGCAAAAATAGACATAATACCTACTGCTCCACTGGCACAATCTTTAGCTACTTTTGCTAAGGGATGTTTTTCTGGTGATACTAAGTCTACTACTGCTTCAATAGCTGTATTTACCATTTCTAATGACATTACTAATCCTATTAAGATTAAAACTGCTAAACGTTCTGGTTTGTTTAGTTTGAATATTATTCCTAATAATAGTGTTAATATACCTACTATAAACATAACTATTATGTTTTGTTCATGATAGAAAGCATATCTCATTCCTTCGGCACAATACTTAAATGATTTTATAAATCTTTTTAAACTTTTTTTATTTTTCTTGTACATTTGTAAATCTTTTTCCATTTAATATCATCTCCTGTTTTGCAAACATTATTTTTTCATCTTTTTCTTTCATGTGATCATATCCTAGTAAATGTAGTAGTCCATGTACTGATAGAAAGCATATTTCTCTTGTTAATGAGTGTTTATATTCTTTAGCTTGTTCTCTAGCTTTGTCAATTGATATATATATATCTCCTAGAATTCTTTTTCCTTTTGGAGTTTCTTTTTTTTCATCTTCTAGAGCAAAACTAATTACATCTGTTGGTCTATCTATATTTCTATATTGTTTATTTATTTCATGAATTGTTTTGTTGTCTACTATTATTACATTAAAGTATATATTTTTTAAATTTTCTACTTTTATAGCATGTTTTAGTATACTTTTGATGTATTTTGTTTCTTTTTTTAAATTTTCATTTGTTTCATTATAAATATTAAATTTTTTTATGGAATCAAAAACCATATTAATCCTCCTACTGCTAATATTGATACTATATTTAAAAATTTATCATTTTTTATGAATGTTATTTTTTCTGATATTTTTTCTATTATTTCAAAAAACATAAATCCTAATAATGATCCTATTACATTTAATAATATATCATCAACATCAAATACTCTTCCTATTACGGATTGAGTTATTTCAATTGATAGAGATATTATAAAAGATATTAATATTACATATCTTATGTCTTTTATTTTTATATATCTTTTTATAAATATTCCTAAAGGAAAGAATAATAAAACATTACCTAAGATATTTTTTATAAATAATTTACTTCCTAATTCATATCTTAATATTTCCTTAAAGGGAATAAAATTTGAACCAGACCAAGTTACATCTTGAAATGTTACAGCTTGGAATAGACATAATACATATATTATAAATGCTAATGAGAACAATTCTTTATGAAGTATAAATTTTTCTTTTTGGTTTATTAGATATGCTATTCTTAGTGATGAGGCTATTATAATAGCTATAATTAGTATAGGCCAAGTATAGTTTAAAATCATAAGGGCTTGTTCTTTCATTTCTATCATCATTAATTATCATCTTCTTCTATTAAGATTTCTTTTATATCTTCTTCTTGTGATATTTCTTCATATATTTCAAAAAATGTTTCTATATACATTTTATCATCTTTATAATAGTTTTTCAAAGTTTTTTGTTTTATTATATATTCATCACTGTTTAATGAGGATTTCATTTTTTGAATTGATCTTTTATTTAATAATTCTTTTAATTCTTTTAGGTTATATTTTTGTTTATTGTATTCATATATGTTTTCTGTTTTAAATGTTATTTTCATATTAGATAGATTTAAGTTTATTTGTTTTTCTTTTTTTGGTTTGGTTTTGTATTTTATTATGTTTATTTCTTTACCTAGAATGTTTAAACTTATTTTATTATTAGAATTTTTTATGGTTTTATTTTTATAGTAAAGTGGTGATGATGATATTACTTTATACCAAGTTTTAGCATATACTTTTCCTTTGGCTTTTACTTTATTTACTATGTTATCATTTCTATGAATATCACCACTTATTATTATATCTCCTTTTTTTACATAATCTCCTTTAAATTTTACTATTTCACCTTTTTCTCCATATATATCTACTATATATCCGTTTTTTCTAGCTACTATATTCTTAGGAGTTGTTTCGTCTGTTTCTTCTTTATCTTTTATTCTTTCTACTAAGTCAACTTCCATAGTAATTCCTTTTTGTTTTATTTCTATCCATTCTACATTATCTTTTAGTTTGTTTTTTATTTTGTCTTCTATTGTGTTTAGTTTTTTATTACTTTGTTTTTTCATATATAGTTTTATATTATTTTCTTTTAGGGTGTTGTTTATTAAGGTATATAGTTCTTTTTTTTCAGTATTTATTTTTATAAAGTAAATATGATTTGAAATAAATAATAATAAGAAGGAAAAACAAATAAAAGTTATAATAAAAACACTATAACTTTTTATTTGTCTTTTTACTTTTTTTGTACCATTAGTATTTATTATTGTTATTTCATTTATATAGTTGATTTTTTTTATTTTTTTGTAGTCTTCATAACTACATTTTAAGATGATTTCTTTTTCTAATATTTTTATATCAAATACATTAATATTATTTTTAAATATTTTATTTAATAAGTTTTTTCTACTTTTACCTGTTATTTTTATTGTGTAATAGTTTATCATACTAATTCTATCCTTTTTATTTTACCAAGTATTAGGACTTCCATGTCTAATAATTTA
Source organism: uncultured Bacilli bacterium (assembly GCA_934098525.1). GTDB lineage: Bacteria > Bacillota_I > Bacilli_A > RF39 > UBA660 > CAKONZ01. The sequence goes on from CAKONZ010000006.1 coordinate 66,864, forward strand.
CTTATTATTAGATTTTCTCCATATATATTTAAGATAAAAGTATTACAATCTATTTTAATTATTTCATCTTTTACTTCTTTTATTTCTTTATAATTTATTATGTTTATTTTATTGTTATCTAAATTTATTTTTAATTTTTCATCTTTTATTTGTCTTAAGATATTTTTAAACATTAGATCACCTTTATATAATTTTATTTATAAAGTTTAAAAAAAACACAAATTATTTTGTGTTTCTATTTAAGGATATTACTTTGTGTTTATTTTTTGTTTGTTCATAATCTTTTAAAGTCATTAATATTAGTTTAGATATGTTTTTATTTTGTGATGAGATTAATGTTTGTACTAAATCAATATTTTCTTTTATTGTTTTTATATCGGTACCAGATAAAGCTGTTTTTATTGTTATTAAGTGGATTATTATTTCTTTTAGTTTTTTTGGATTATCTAGATCTAAATCATTATATGAGTTATTTAATTCTATTAAAGAATATAGTAATTGATGAGAAGTTTCATCATTTAAAAAATCTTCATACAATAAGCCACCTTGTTGATATTTCATTTCTGCATCTAATTTTCCTCCAATATATGGAAAATCTATATAGTCATATCCTTCTTCTAAATATGTGTTTTCAAGTGTGCTATTTATAAAAATTATATTATATTTAGTTCTTATTAATTCTTTTTTTAAATAATTAGGATATTCATTTATTGCTTCTTCAATGTTGTTTATTAGTATTTTATTTATATCTTTTTTGACATCTATAGTTATATTAACTGTTGCAGAGTAGCAATATTCCCCTACTTCTTTTGGTAGATTATAACCTTTTAAGATTTCATTTTTCATTTCTTTTGATGCTAATGCGAATGGTTTAAAAAAGTTTATTATTCTTTTGTTTATTAAAGAATCTATGTTATCGTTACAGTAGTAATCAACATTATCTATTTCAACTATTTTTTCTTTTTCTAATAAATAGTTATATATTCTATTAGCTTTTTCTGGTTCTAAATATTTACTTGCATATGGAATTTCTTCAATTAAAGTGTACATTATATTTCTTGTTACTTCTTCTTTTTCTTCCTTTTTGTTATTTAGATCGAGTTCCATTAGTTTTTCATATTGTTTATATAATGATTGGTCTACTTTTTTTAAGGCATTTATATCTTCTTGTTCTTCTTTACTTAAATAATACATATTTTTCCCCCTTTTTTAGTGGATTTTAATTGTTAAGTTTTTCTTTTATAATGCTAGAAGCTTTTGATAGGTCATATCTATTTTTTACTTTTGGTGTTATTTCTTTCATTACTAAGCCAAATTCTTTATTTGATGTAGCATTGTTATTTTTTATTGCTTCTTCAATTATTTTTGTTACTTCTTCATCTGTTAGTTGTTCTGGCATATATTTTTTTAATATTTCTATTTCTTTGTTATAAGATTCTACAAGATCAGTTCTATTTGCTTTTTTGAATTCTTCGATTGAATCGTTTCTCATTTTTATTTGTTTATTGATTACTGATAATATTAATTCATCATTTTCTTCTTTTTTATTGTTTATTACTTCTAGTTGTACTGCACCTTTTACTGATCTTAATGTATTAAGTTCATCTTTGTTTTTTTCTTTCATTGCTTTTATTAAATCTTCTTTTAATTTTTGTTTTAAGTCCATAGTTTCCTCCTTATTTTAAAAATAGAGAAAGTTTCCTTTCTCTACTTGTTATCTATCTTTATTTCTTTTTTTAGAATTGATGATGTTTTTCTTACGTTCTTCTCTTCTTACGTCTCCTGGTTTAGAATAAAATTTTCTTTTTTTAACTTCTGAAAGGACTCCGTCGCGTGAACATTGTTGTTTAAATCTTCTTAAAGCGTTATCTAAATTACCTTTTACTGCTACTTGTGTCATTATTTTCGTCCCTCCTTCCGTGCTTTTCTATCAAAGATTATAACAAATTATATTCCAAATTTCAACTTTTTTTTTAATTTTTTACATAATATTTCTTAATATTAGAAATTAAACATTAACCATTCTGGTTTTACTAACATAAGAATTCCTATTATGATCATTATTAATCCTCCAATTAAATGAGAATATTTTGTGTATTTATTGCTAATTGCGGTTACTTTGCTTGAGAATACCGCTATTAAGAAAATTATAATGTCATCGATTAGGAAGAATAAAATATAAATTAATATATATGTGCCTTTTTCTATTTTGCTTAAATTATTTAAAGAAAGAATTTCAGTAAATATTACAGGTAATCCTAAAGAACATAATAATTCAATTAGATTAACAGATGCTGCTAGAAGTATTATTCCTATTAATGATAAAATAAATTTGTTATTATTAACTATATTTTTTATTCTAGTTACGATTTTTTTTCTTTTTGTTTGGTCTACTACTTCACATCCAGTATCTTTTTTTAATGATTTAAAGTAACTATTTATATTAATAAGTCCAAATAATAATGCTAGAATAGATATTATTAGTCTTAGAATTGATATATTGTTTATAAATGTTGCTATATTTAGGAAGGATAGCATAAATAAAAGATATACTAATCCTGATGTAAATATAAATGCTAATCCTAAAATAATCATTTTCTTTCGATCATGCATTCCTAATAACATTGATATTAAGAATAAAAGTATCCACATAGCACAAGGATTAAAGCCATCTACTGCTCCAATTACTACTGCTAAGAGTGGTAGAGATACTTTTTTAGCGTCTATTTTTCCTAATATAGGTACTTCATATTTAGTATCTTTGTCTTTTTTTATTGTGCTATTATTAAGAGTTTCTTCTTTTAAGCCTAGGGCTACACCTGCTTTATCATTGTAGTCTTTGTTTTGATAATATTTTATGTATCCATTTATTTTTTCTTCTGTATAGTTTTCCATAAAGCCTTGGACTACATCTTCTCCGATTACTAAGTAAGGAATACCATTTGCTTTTATATTCATAGCATTTTGAACTTTTTTGAAGAGGTTCTGATTTTCTTCGCTATACCATATTTCATATTCATGTAATTTTATATTATCTTTATCCTTTAAATAATCATCAAGATATTCTTCTAGGGCTTTACAATGAGGACAACCATCTCCGTAAAACAAATATAAGTCTAATTGTTTTTCTTCGGCTTTTATGTTTGGTATAAAAGATAAAAGAGTTATAATAAATATTACTATTTTTTTCATATACATCACTCCAAAAATTGTTTTAATTCTTCAATATTTTTTTCTCCTGTAAGACGTCTTATTTCTTTTTCGTTTTCTGATTCAATTATTAACACAGGTAATATATTACCTGGATTGTATTTTTCTACGTTATCAAAATCATAATCATATGATTCTACTTGGTAATTATAGTTATTTATTATTTCTTCTAGTCTATTGTTCATTATAATACATGATGGACATCCTAGAGAGGTTATTTTTATTAGTTTCATTATTATTCTCCTATATAATTATCTAATTCTTTTAAGAATGTATCTATTTCTTCTTTGGTTGTTTTATAAGAAATACTTATTCTAATTGAGGAAGTTGCTCTTTTTTCATCTTTGGTTAAATTATATATTGTTAAAGACATTTTGTTGTCACTAGAACAAGCTGTTTTTGTAGAAATGTAGATTTCTTTGTTTGAGAAGTATTCTAAGGTTTCATCTGATTCTTTATTTAAAATACTTAAATTTAATATATTAGGTATAGAGTATTTATTACTGTTTATAACTATATTTTTATATTTTTTTAGGTTTTCTTTTAGATAATTATTTAGTTCTTTGACATGTTCTTGTTTTTTATTTAAGTCAATATAAGAAAGTTCTAGAGCATATGATATTGAATCAATTAATTCAGTTTGAGGGGTTCCGCTTCTATAAATAGTTGTACTTTTTCCACCATGAATAAGTGGAGTTAGTTTTAAATCCTTATTTTTTATTAAGCAACCAATTCCTTTAAATGTATATATTTTATGACCTGAAAATGATACTAAGTCGATGTCTTTTAAATCAATTTTTTCTTTACCTATTAATTGAGTTATATCACTATGAAAAATTATATTGGGATATTTTTTTAAGACTTTTTTTATTTCTTCTAGTGGTTGTTTTATACCTGTTTCAGAATTAACTGCTGTTATTGATACTAAGAATGTATCGGAGGTTAGCATTTTTTCTAAAGCTTTTATGTCTACTCTACCATATTCATCTAATTTAGCAAATGATATTTTGTATCCTTGTTTTTGTAAATACCCTACTGGAGAAAGAATTGAAGAGTGTTCTAGAGAGGTAGTTATAATATGTTTTTTTTCTTTTAATAAACCTTTCATTACAAGATTATTTGATTCACTAGCACCACTTGTAAATATGATTTCTTTGTCTTCTAAGTTTAATACTTTATTTATTCTTTTCTCTGCTTCATCAATTATTGATTTTGATTTTAAACCTAATTTATGTTTTGAATTAGGGTTTGCAAAATAATTATCTGTTATATAGTTAAATCTTTCTAATACTTTTTTATCTACTTTGGTTGTAGCTGAATAGTCTAAATATATCATAATATCACCACTTTTTAATTTTATCATATTTGTAATAATAAAAAAACCTTATTTAAGGTTTTTTCTCGTTAATACTTTTGATTTATCTTTGTAATCTTTTAGTATTTCTTTAAGCATTAAGCAATTTTGTTTATATTCTATAGTTCCATACGCTATTAATGATTTATTTAATGCTTGTTCTATATATTTTATATCAAATCCTTGATCTATATATGCTTGTAAAACGCTGATTAAATAATCTTTATTTGGTATTGCTAATTGATAATAATTACTCATGAAATACGCTAAGGCTTTTTGTTTATTACTTTCTTCTGTTTGATATTTTATTTTCTTTCTATCATATAAATTTGGATAGTTTTCACATTCATCTAAAAGTTGTAAATCTTTTTTAGTAATATTATATATTACTATTGGAATGCTTGAAAATTTGTTTTTACATAGTGTAAGATAAGCTTTATTATTTATTCCTCGAAATGATAAACTATATCCTTTTAGTGTCCCTTTTTCTATAATTTCTGCTTCGGGACATCTTAATTTCATTAAATCTTCATCTAAATTACTACCATACGCTATATATTTCATATTATCCCTTCTTTCTTTTGTGCTTATATATTTTACTACTTTTTTTCAACTTTGTAAATGTGTTTTTTTTAAAATATAAAAAGAACAAATGAATGTCCTTTTTAGTCAAAAACACATAAAATATATTAGGTGATTAGAATGAGACATAGTTGTTTTTGTAATTGTTCTGCTTGTAAATATAAAAGAAAAAATAGTGGTTGTTATATAGGACTTATTGGAATTTGGGTTTTAATACTTTTATATCAAGCTTTAATTACTATGTTTTTTACATTAACTTTTAATGCAGTTATTTTGTTTATTGAAATTGCTATATTTTTCTTTCTTATATTAGGACTTATACTCTGATATGTTTTTATCTGTGTTATATATATATTTAAGTAAATTATTTACTTTTTTTGTGTTTTCATATTCATTGTTATTAAATTTTATTTTATATGGAATAGAGATAAGTAAAAATAGAAGAGATTTTTCATCTTCTGTTAATGGGTATCTTTTTTCATATTCTTCTAAAAGAAAGGTAAAATCAATATTATCATATTCATTTAAATATAGATTATATAAATCATATATTGGCATGTCAAATTTTGATTTATCCCAACTTATAAAATAAGCATTTTCATTTTTTAAATAATGAGACAATCTTAAATTATTATGATTTAATACTACTCTTTTTTTATCTACTTCTTTTACATATTCATACCAATTTTCTAATGATGTTTTACAATATTCTATATTTGAGTTTATCTTAGTTATGTTTCTTATTAATAAATAATGAGATGGGGACATATATTCCTCATCTTCTATTTCTTCTGTTAAATTGTTAAAATATTTTTCTAAATCTTCTATTTTATTATTTATATCTTCATAAATAATTTTATATTCATCTATATCTGTTCTTTTATAATGAGTTGTTTTTTGATGAAGTAAGCTTAATAAATTTATTAGATCAATTGATCTTTCTTCGATAGGAATATTGGTATCATTAATATACTCATATACATCATAATTAGTTGTTTCATAATAATTTGGAAAATAATTAAAGTTTCTTGATATTAAATAATTAAAAGTATCATTTAAATCTTTATTTTTCTTTTTAAATATATATTTATTATTATTTGCTAATACTTCTATTACTGAGTTTATTTTCTTGTATCCAGTTGGTGATATTTTTAATTCTTTTATATCTTCTTTGTTAATCATTTGGTATTATTAATTTTATTCCAGTATGGATGTTTTCTATGTCATTGTATTCTTTTAGTTTTTCTTTAGTAGTATTTGAACGCTCTAATATTTTATCTAATGTGTCATCTTCTTTAACAATATATATATTATATGTTAAGTATGTTTCCTCAGTATTTATTGGATTTACTGTATTAATTAAATCTGGTTTTTTAGAGTCTACTATATTAACTCTTTTTTCTTCTTTTGATACTACTGGTATTGTTTCATCTTCTTTTTCTATACATCTTTTTTCTTCAACTTGTTCTTCTTTTCTTACTAAGTTATTAATTGCTACTTCTATTGATATTTTTAGTTTTTCATTATTAATAACTTCATAGTTAAAATCTTCAATATCAATAGTGGCATCATAAGTATCATAGTCATCACTAATAGCTATTTCACATGGAACTTTATAGCTATAGTTTTCATCTTTTTCATCACTTGAATAACTTCCTTTTATATAAAAGTTTCCTGATATTAAATCATCGTTTTTTAGTATTAAATCATTGTCAAGTGATATACTGATAAGATCTTTAATTTTCTTTTTAAAGATTATTTCTTTTTCAAATGGTATTATTTGTTTCATACATATCCTCCTAGAAAAAGTATATGTATTAGTAATAAAATAATGAAAAAAAGAAGCATATATTTTTGATATGCTTCTAAGTATTTAAATTCTATTATTTTGAACATTCACATTCTTTGTTGTTTTGACATCCACATGTACAGTTTTCATCACATGTGCAATTTCCTTCTTCACAGCCACAAGTACATTCTTTGCCTTCGTTGCAACCGCAAGTACAATCGTCATTACAAACTTTTTTTTCTTCCATTTTTTCCTCCTAATCATTGAATCTTTTAAATAAACTTGTTAATTCATCAATTACTTCTTCATCTTTTATATCATCAGAAATGCATCGATAAACATGGTTCTCAAACATAAGATTTGCTAAACTTTTTAATGATTTTTCTGCCGCTACTATTTGAATCAATATGTTATTACAATATTTATCTTCTTAATCATTTTTTTAATTCCATCTAGTTGACCATTTATTCTATTAATTCTACTTAATAGTTGATTTTTTTCTTCAGAATTACGTTTTGTTGTTTTGCAACATTCACTCATATTTTCACCACCTATTAAATTATAAAATATTTACATTAAAAAAGTAAATAAGGGGGTATATTGTAATAATTATCTTAAATATTTATTGTATTTCATTTCTTCTTCTAGAGTTGTTGTTTTACCATGACCTGGATATAATGTTATATCTAATGGATAGGTTTTTATTTTTTCGATACTTTTTAGCATATCGTCATAATTTCCTCCTAGTAGATCTACTCTACCAATTGAATCAAAAAATAAGAAATCACCAGTAAACATTACTTTATAGTCTTCAAAATATATACAAATACTATCAGGAGTGTGTCCTTTGGTATATATTACCTTGAAATTAAATTCATCTATTTTTTGAGGGCCTTCAAAAAGATTGTCATAATTGTATATATTTATAGAATACATCTCACTTAAATCTTTAGCGTATTTTGTATGATCTTTATGTGAATGGGTAGTAATTATTCCTACTGGTTGTAATTCTAATTCTCTTATTCTTGATATTATAAAATTTTCATCATCACCTGGGTCTATTATTAAACATTTTTTATCTTTATATAACAAATAACAATTAGCTTCTAGGTCTCCAACTTTTAATATATCTATATTCATTTTAATCCCTCTTTATATGCATCTGTTAACCATGTTGGATCTTTACAACCCATGAATGGTATTACAGCGTTTTTGTGTTTATATAATTTACTTATTGTTTCTTTTGATATTTTTTCAGCATTAGGTATTAAATTTATTATTAAATCTGATGTGACATTTGGGAAATCTTCAAATTTTTCACGAGCTGGTTCAATGTCTGTTACATATACTTTATCAGCCTCAGATAATACTTTGGCAAATTCTTTATAGAAAGCTTTAGTTCTTGATATTGTATATGGTATTAAAACTGCCACTAATTCTTTGTCTGGATATTTTTGTCTAGCTGTTTGTAAAACTGTTTGAACTTCGGTTGGATGATGAGCATAATCATCTACTAATACTACATCATTTATTTTTTCTTCAGCAAATCTTCTTTTAGCGCCTTTAAATAAATTTAAATATTTTATTATGTCTTCTTTTGATATTTTTTCTAAATAGCAAACATAAATACACGCTAAGGCATTTAATACCATGTGTTTTCCATATATATTTAGATTAAAATGTCCAAAGAATGTGTTGTTTATATAAACATCAAAACTACTACCATCTGTTCTAAAATCAGCATTTTTGGCTACAACATCATTATTTTCATTAAATCCATAATATATTATCTTGTCTGATTTTAATTTTCTAACATTTTCATCATCACCACACGCTATTACTTTATAAGTTGTCTTATCTATAAATTTTTGAAATGTTTCTATTATATCATTTATATCTTTGTAACAATCAACATGATCTAATTCAATATTGGTTACTACTGCATATTTTGGTAAATATTTTAAGAAATGTCTTTCAAATTCACATGACTCTACTACAAAAAGATTGGTATTTTTATTAACATGACCTGTTCCATCTCCTATAAGATAATTGGTACCTATTGTATTTTCTAGTATATTTGATAATAATGCTGTAGTTGTAGTTTTACCATGGGTACCACTTATACAAATAGCATCTAATTTTTCGGTTAACTTACCTATCATTTCATAATATCCATACATTACACATCCTAATTCTTTAGCTCTTTTGTAAGCATAATGATCTTCATGAATAGCAGCTGTATAGACAAAAATATAATCTTTTGTTAATTGATCACAATTGTCATAAATTAAAATATTTCTTTCCTTTAATACATCTTCTGTAAATGCATAGTATTTATAATCATCACAGCCAATTACTTCATTACCCCAATCATGTAGCATTGAAGCAAGAGAAGCCATACCTGATCCTTTAATACCTGCAAAAAAATACTTCATAAAATCACCTTCTATTAATTTATATACTTAAATTATAACATATATTTAATATTTAAAGAAAAAAACTTCATAATGAAGTTTTAAGTTTTTTAAAGTGTATCATTATTATTAAATTTATCACTTATACTTTCAGTTTGTCCTGTTGGTTGTTGAATTCCTGGGTTAACTGGATTAACCGGATTAACTGGGTTAACTGGATTAACTGGATTTACTGGGTTAACCGGATTTACTGGATTAACCGGATTTACTGGATTAACTGGATTTACTGGGTTAACTGGATTTACTGAGTTAACTGAGTTCATTGTATTTACTGAATTATTATTCATATTATTGTAGCCATTCATATTATTATTTGTACCATAATTATTCATGTTGTTATTTGTATTGTAATTGTTATTTACAGATTCATTTGCATATGATCCTTCATAATTACAATTTTTACTGAATGCTAATATAGGTATACAAATTACTGGAAAAAATACTGTTAAGACACCAAATCCTGTTGATTTTCCAAACTTGTGTGCCAATTCGATATATAATTTAAACATTATATAAATATTTGCTATTGGTATAAAAAATAATAAAATATTCCATGTTGGTAAGTTTGTTATTTCAAGTAAAACAATAATATTATATACAGGAACAATACATTCCCATCCTTTTTTTCCAGCTTTTTTATATAGTTTCCATAAACTAACTAATAAAAATATTCCAATTGCCATTGTTACAATCCAATAAGTTCCTAACATTGCTAAAATAGCAGCTACTCCACTATTATTTGTTTGATAAGTAGTATACTCATAATAATTATAATTTTCCATAAATGTCCTCCTATGATATATTAAATAGAATACAATCACTCTACTTTAATTAGAGTTTATCATAAAAAACAATTTAAGACAACATTTTATTTTTTATTATTTTAACTATTAGTCAACTGACTTTTATAGATTTAAACTATTCTTATTTAATAAGAAATCTTTTACACCGATAATTAAAATACCATCTTCATTATGCCATGAACTTATATCATCTTTAACTACTATTATCTTTTTAAAATTATCGCCAACGCAATTTAATGGTCTTGATTCTTGATAATTTTTTTCTTTTGAGTCAATATTTAATGCTGATTGTATATAATATCTATTACTTGCCATATTACATACAAAATCTATCTCATAATAAGTTCTTCCATCATTATTTCTTGATTCTACTACTCCAACATCTACATTATATCCTCTTATTAATAGTTCATTATAAATAATATTTTCCATAATATGGTTCTCTTCTTGTTGTCTAAAATTTAGTCTTACATTTCTAAGTCCTAGATCAGTAAAATAATATTTAAATGGTGTTGAGATATATTTTCTTCCTTTAACATCATATCTTAAAGCTTTTTCAATAAGGAAAGCGTTTTCTAAATGTTCAATATAAGAAGTAATTGTGTTAACTGAAATATCTTTATCTCCTACACTTGTGTATGTTTTATAAATATTCATAGGATTAGTTAGTGAACCTACTGATGATGCTAGAATGTTGACAACTGAGTCTAATACATCTTTTCTTTTTATGTCATTTCTTTCTATAATATCCTTTAAATATGTTGTTTCAAACAAACCTAATAAATAATCTGTTTTTTGCTTTTCGTTTTCTTGAAGTACAACTGGAGGAAGTCCACCATATAAAACATATTCTTTCCATGCTTTATCTATAGGAATATTTTTTAACTCTACAAATTCACTAAAAGATAACGGATATACTTTTATCTCTGTGCTTCTTCCTCTAAATTCAGTTATAATATCACTAGATAGGAATTTAGAATTTGATCCTGTTACATAAACATCTAAATTAGCTTTCTTTAAAAAACTATTTAAAACATCTTCAAAATCTTTTACTAATTGAATTTCATCTAAAAGAATATAGTACATATCATTGTCTTTTACTTTATTCATTACATAATTAAATAATTCCATTGGATCTCTATATTTACTATTTTCAATTAAATCTAAATCCAATTTAACAATATGATCTTCTTTTATTCCATCACTAATTAAGTAATTTTTAAAAATAGGGTCTAAAAGATATGATTTTCCACATCTTCTAATTCCTGTAATTACTTTAATTAATTTATTTTCACGAGCTGATATTAATTCATTTAAATACTGTTCTCTTTTAATTTCTTTCATAATCAATTTTCCTTTCACTGAATTTTACTGACACTTTTGCCACTAATTTTCAGTACCATTATACTACATAAATTTTAAAAAAACAATATCTCACTGAATTTTACTGGCAGTTTTGCCACTAATTTTCAGTGGGGTTTTTATTATATTGTATGTATTTAATTAAAAATTATAATAAAATTATAGAAAAATAAAAGGATTGTTTCTGTAAATACAGATTACAATCCTTTTATTTATATATACTCATAAATTATTTTTGTCTTGGTTTTATTACTTCCAAACCACCCATATAAGGTTGTAAAACTTTTGGAACTCTAATACTACCATCTTCATTATAATTGTTTTCAATTAAGGCTATTAATGCTCTAGTGCTTGCTAATACTGTGTTGTTTAAAGTATGAACATATTCATTACCGTTTTTTGTTTTCATTCTAATACCTAGTCTTCTAGCTTGAGCATCACTTAAGTTAGAACAAGAACCAACTTCGAAATATTTTTGTTGTCTTGGACTCCAAGCTTCAATATCACAAGATTTAACTTTTAAATCAGCTAAATCTCCAGAGCAGCATTCTAGTTGTCTTACAGGAATATCCATACTTCTGAATATTTCTACTGTATATTTCCACATTTTATTATACCAATCCATTGACTCTTCTGGTTTACAAAGAACTATCATTTCTTGTTTTTCAAATTGATGGACTCTATAGATACCTCTTTCTTCAATACCATGTGCTCCAACTTCTTTTCTAAAGCATGGAGAATATGAAGTCATTGTTATTGGAAGAGATTCTTCATTTATTAATTGTCCTTTGAATCTACCTATCATTGAGTGTTCACTTGTACCAATTAAGAATAAGTCTTCTCCTTCTATTTTATACATCATAGCATCCATTTCTGCAAAAGACATTACTCCATTTACAACATCACTTCTTATCATAAATGGTGGTATACAATAAATAAAGTTTTTATTTATCATATAATCTCTAGCATACGCTAACATAGCACTTGATAGTCTTGCTATGTCACCCATTAAATAATAGAAACCATTTCCACTTGTTCTTCCAGCACTATCCTTATCTAAACCATTTAATTTTTCAATTATATCAGCATGATATGGTATTTCATAATCTGGTATGAATGGCTCTCCAAATCTTTCAACTTCTACATTTTCACTATCATCTTTTCCAATTGGTACTGAAGGATCAATGATATTAGGAATTACCATCATAATTTCTTTTATTTCTTTTTGTAATACTTCTTCTTTTTCAGACAATTCTTTTATTTCATCTGAAATAAGTTTAAGTTCTTCTTTTATTTTATTAGCTTCTTCTATTTTCTTTTCTCTCATTAAAGAACCAATTAAATCACTTTTACTATTTTTTTCAAATCTTAATTTATCGCCTTTTAATTTGCATTCACGAAATAAAACATCCTTTTCATAAACTTCATCTACTAAAGGTAATTTTTCATCTTGAAATTTTTTCTTTATATTTTCTTTTACTAAATCCCTATTATTTCTAATTAAGTTAATATCTATCATAATATCACCTTCCAATATCTATATTTTATCAAATCAATTATTTATAGTAAAGTATTATTCTTTTTTATTTTTATAATAAAATAAAGGAAAAAAATATTTTCCTTTATTATTCTACATGCATTTGTTTAGATGCTGCTCTAAAACGTTCTTTATCATCTAAGATTTTCTTTCTTAATCTTATTGCATCAGGAGTAATTTCTACATATTCATCTGTTTCAATAAACTCTAAGGCTTCTTCTAGAGTAAATTTCTTTGGTGTTATTAGAGTTAATGCTTCATCACTACCAGAAGCTCTTGTGTTAGTTAATTGTTTGTTTTTACATGGATTAACATTTAAGTCATTATCACGATTGTGAATACCTATAATCATACCTTTATATACTTCTGTAGCAGGAGATACTATTAATGTACCTCTATCACTTAGGTTGAATAGTGAGAATGCCATTGTTTTACCATCTTCCATAGATACTAAAACACCATTCTTTCTACCTTTGATTGGTCCTACGTATGGCATATATTTATAAAAACTTCTTACCATTATTCCTTCACCTTTTGTATTAGTAATAAAGTTACTTCTATAACCAATTAAGCCTCTTGTAGGTACTATGAATTTTAAATGAGTATGTGTTTCATCATTTTCTATTGATTCAAGCATACCTTTTCTTTCATTTAAATCATTTATTACAGTACCAGAATACTCATTAGGACAGTTGATGAATACTTCTTCAAATGGTTCTAATTTTTTACCATTTTCTTCATGTAGTAATACTTCTGGTTTAGATACAGATAATTCATAACCTTCTCTTCGCATTTTTTCAATTAAAATTGATAAATGTAATTCTCCACGTCCAGAAACCTTATATCCATCAGCACCATTTAATGATTCAACTTTTAATCCAACATTTGTTTCTAATTCTTTATCTAATCTTTCTTTTATATGTCTATTTGTTAAGAATTTACCACTACGACCTGCAAATGGAGATGAATTTACTAAGAAATTCATTGATAATGTAGGTTCTTCAATATTTATTTTTGGAAGTGGTTCAATATTATTTATATCACAAATAGTATCTCCTATTGAAATATCTGGACATAATTGAACTGTTACTATGTCTCCATATTGAGCTTCTTTTACTTCTTTTTTCTTTATACCTTCATTTACAAATATTTTTCCTACTCTATTTGTTTCTATTTTTCCATCATTTTTAGCTAACGCTACCATAGTACCTGATTTTATCATACCTCTAGTAACACGTCCTACTCCTAATCTTCCTAAATAATCATCATATTCAAGTGAAGATATTTGTAGTTGTAATGGATCATTTTCATTTCCTTTATAAACATCAGTATGTTTGATAATTGTTTCAAGTAATGCTGTCATATCATTACAATCATCATCTACTTCATATTTTGATATACCTTCTCTTGCTATACCATATATTATTGGAAAATCTAATTGTTTATCATTAGCATTTAAATCTACAAATAAATCAAATGTCATATTAACTACATCATCAATACGAGCATCTTTTTTATCTATTTTATTTATAAATAAAATTGGATTTAAATTTTGTTTTAATGCTTGTTCCAAAACAAATCTTGTTTGTGGCATAACACCTTCAGCTGAATCTACTAATAATACTACAGTATCTACTGTTTTAATAATTCTTTCTACTTCTGAAGAAAAATCAGCATGTCCTGGAGTATCTACTATATTAATTTTATAATCTTTATATCTAATAGAACAATTCTTAGAATAAATTGTTATTCCTCTTTCTTTCTCTAAATCATTAGAATCCATTATTAATTCTGAATCAGGAGTTTTTGATAAAGTACCACTTTGTGTAAGTAATGCATCTACTAATGTTGATTTACCTACGTCTACATGCGCTACTACTGCTATATTTATAATTTTTTCCATACTTCCACCTCTTTATACGACCTTTGAATTATACTACAAAAATCTATATAATTCAAGTATTTTATAATAAAAAAAGATATAAATACAAATGTATCTATATCTAAAAATTATATAATTATTTTTAATTTGCTGTTATACTTACACCATTATATGTATATGGTGGAAGATTTTTTGTTGTGTTATTTCCACCACCTATAGCAAGATCCCAAGGAAGTGCTGTAGTTCCTGGATATATTATGCTTGTTAAATTAGGGTTTGAGTTTGATGTTTTATTAAATACATTTGAACTAAGCTCTGTAACTGTAGCAGGTAATGTTATAGTCTTTAAATTATTGTTATTAAATGCAAACATTTTTATTGTTGTAACTTGTGTATTACTTAAATTTAGTTCTGTTAGCTTGTTATCTTCAAACGCGTAATCATCTATTGTTGTTAATGTAGATGGAAATTTTATGCTTGCAATTTTATTATTTTTAAATGCTGAATTACCTATTGATGTTACTTTAGTATTACTCAAATCTAATTCTGTTAAATTGTTGTCAATAAAAACTCTACTTCCTATTGTTGTTAATGTAGATGGAAATTTAATTTTTGACAATGAATTATCTGTGATTTTATCAGCAATGGATATTATCTTTGTGTTGCTTAAATCTAAATTTGTTAGATTGTTGCCACTAAAAACTTCACGTCCAATTGTTGTTAATGTGTTTGGTAATGTTACACTTGCAATTTTATTATTTTTAAATGCTGAATCGCTTATTTTCGTTAATTGTGTATTACTTAAATCTAAGCTTTCTATCTTATTATTATTAAAAGTATCAGATTCAAGTGTTGTTAATGTGTTTGGCAATGTTATAGTTGTCAAATTATTATCTGCAAATGCAGTTCTTCCTATTGATGTTAATGTGTTTGGCAATTTTAAGTTTGTAATTTTATTATTTCTGAATGTAGCGGCTCCTATTGATGTTACTTTAGTATTGCTTAAATCTAAACTTTCTATCTTATTATCTGCAAATGCAGTTCTTCCTATTGATGTTAATGTAGATGGAAATTTTACAGTTGTAATGCTGCTGGTTCCATAAAATACTGAAGAACCTATCGTTGTTAGTTGAGTATTACTTAAATCAACTACTTTTAGATTAGTTGGTGCAATATTACCACTAATTGTTGTTAATGTACTTGGAAATTGTATTGATTCAACTGTATCAGCTATTGTTGTACTGATATCTTCAATTTTCAAACTGCTTAAATCTAAATTTATGATACCATTATCACATATTATATCAGTAAGTTTATTATCTGTTATTTTGTAACATCCATTTGGTAAGTTACCATCAACATTTGTCATTAAATCAACTTTGTTGTTCATAAAAGTAGTACCATATCCAATACTTATATCATCTGGTAATACAACTGTTTTTATATTTTTATTTTGTAAATCTAATGTATTTAAAGCTGTTACTTTATAATCTTTATATTCTGTATGTTCTGCTACTGTTTTTGTTTCTACATTCATAGTAAATATTTTTGAATATATATCATGGGCTTCATTAGTTGGATCTTGTAATACAGTATATATTTCTTCAGCAGTTGATCCTGTACCAGTTATGACTTTTCCAACGTATGAATCAAATTCAGTTGTTAAATTTTTTAGTTCACCTTTTGCTTCTGCTATTACTTGTTCATCTGTTAAGTTATTTGCTGTTAGATAGTCTTCATATGTTTGTCCTTCTTCTAAAAGATCATTTTTATACTGGTTAATCCATGCTTCTTCATTTGCTGTATAACTTAATAATACTGTTCCAGTTGTTTCTGGAATTACTGTTGGTTCTTTATATGTACTAGGTATTACTAGGTTTGTTGCACTACAAGTTGATGAGAATCCTGTTATTGTTTTTCCACCGTTTCCATCATCTTCAAATGTAAAGCAAGCTGGATCTGTTGTATATCCTACATATTTTGTATCACTATTTATATTTACTGTGAATTTGTATTGATATTTATTATCTTCACTCCAGTTTGTTATATCTGTATCATAGTCTATCCATGCTCTTAATCTATATTTTGTTGTTATTGTTTCATTTCCGTTTTTATGAGCATTTAGTTTATATGCAAGTTTTGTTGCATTTTCTCTATATAGTGAGTTTCCTAATTCTGATATTTTAGTAGGGGCTATTACACCTACTTCTTTTCCATCTTCTACTTTTGTTAGGTATACTTTTATATTTTCTTCTTGTAGTTGTTGTTTTCCTTCTTCAATTGTTTTTGATGAAAGATTTATTTCATATGGTATTTGTATTCCTACTGTATCAGTAGCATTTGTCTTAGCACTTGATGTTACTGTAAATTCAAAGTAGTTATTTTCGTTCATTCCTTCTGCATCTTTTTTTGGTAATGCATTTTCTACTATGTAACTATTTGATTGTTCTGAGTATGTCATTGTTACTTGTCCTGATTTTATTGTATTGTTATTATTAATACTTGAGTTTGAATAACTGAATACTGCATATGTTACTCCTGTTATTATTAATACCAATGATGCGACTAGTATTGACATTACTATTTGTTTCTTTTTGTTTGTTTTTTCTTCTATCATATTTTCACATCCTATCATAATATATATTTTATATTGTTTTTTGATTTTTTACAATATGTTTTTTTAATTTTTAAATAAAAAAAAGAGCCTAAGCTCTTGATGCATATTTTCCGTCTTTTGTTGATACTATAATACTTTCTCCTTCATTTACAAATAGAGGTACTTTTATAGTATATCCTGTTTCAAGTGTTGCATCTTTCATAGCACTTGAAGTTGTGTTTCCTTTTACACCTGGTTCTGTAGAAACAACTTTTAATTCAACTTTATCAGGTAGAGATAATCCTAGCATTTCACCTTCATAGAATGTTATGTCAACATCTAGATTTTCTTTTAAGAATTTAACATCGTCTCCTAATTGTGATTTTGATAGATCGATTTGTGAATAATCATTCATATTCATAAATGTATAATCATCTCCTGTTGAATATAAGAATTGCATTGGTTTTCTTTCTATTCTAGCAGTTTCGCATTTAGTTCCAGAATTAAATGTATATTCAATTGTAGAACCAGTTCTTAAATTTTTTAATTTAGTTCTAACAAAAGCTGCACCTTTTCCTGGTTTAACATGTTGAAATTCTAATATAGTATATATATTTCCTTCAACTTTAATAGTCATTCCATTTTTAAAATCGTTAACATTAATCACGTAATTCACCCTCTAACTATTTTTCTTCTTTATGAAGTGTATGTTGTTTACATTTAGGACAATATTTATTTAATTCTAAACGTTCTGTTGTATTTTTAACATTTTTTTCTGTACGATAATTTTGTGATTTACATACTGTACATGTAAGTGTTTTTCTTTGTCTGTTTTCTAATTTTGCCATAATATCCCTCCTCATTTCCATAAGTATTATATCAAATATTTTAGAAAAAGCAAAAGTTTTTTTAAAATTTCCTAACTTTTAATTAAATTTCCTTCTAAATCATACATACTAAAGTATAAATCACTTATTTTTCTTGTTATTCGATAGTTTACATCTGATTTATATTCTCCTCTATTGGGATTTTGAACATCAGGAGATGATGTTGTTATACTCATGGTTGGATTTTCAAATGGAGCATATCCTACAAAGTTATTACTTATTGTTTCAAAATCTACTATTTGATCTTGATCTACATCTACAAATGATTCTGATGTTCCTGTTTTTCCAGCTGGATTATATTTATAATTTATATATCCTACTCCTGTACCTTTTTCTAATACTAGTCTAAATCCTTCTTGTATTCTTTTTATATATTTTTCTTCTATATCTACTTTGTTTATTACTTTAGGTTTTACTTCATATAATATTTCTTTTTTATCATTGTTTTTTAATACACTTTTTAAAAATCTTGGAGAGGTTTTTTCTCCATTGTTTGCTAAGGTATTTATATATTGTGATAATTGCATTGGTGTATATGTATCATATTGTCCTATAGCAAAGTTAATAAGTAAATCTCCTGCTTTACTTTCTCCTTTATAGCCATTATCTTCTTTAGGATAATCTACTCCTGTTTTTATTCCTAATCCATATTGATAAAATATATTTCTATATATATTAAATGCTTTTAAGTCTACGTTTAGATCTGCTCCATAATGATAATCAAATTTACCTACTTTCATTGCTATTTTGTATTGATAAACATTTGATGAGTATTGTAGTGCTTCAAGATCATTAATTGTCCCTAAGGTTTTCCATGAACATTTCTCTGGTAAGTTGTATAGTTTTATACATTCATCTTTCATAGTTGTTCCTATATCTATTACTTTTGTTTTATATCCTACTGTCATTGAAGCTCCTTTTACTACTGATCCTGGAGTAATACTATAGTTCATTGTTCCTTCATCTAAATCATAGAATTTATTATTATCAGTTATTTTTTTTCCTGATAATGATAGTATTTCTCCTGTTTTAGGATTTGATATTATATAGAAACTTTTGTTATAGAATTCTGTATTGGCTTCTTTTTTGGTATTTATTATTTCTTGTTTTAATATTTCTTCTGCTTTTGTTTGTAAGTTTATGTCAATAGATAGTACTATATCATTACCTTTTTTTCCTTCTTTTATTAGTGTTAATGAATTATCCTCATTTATTTTATATATTGCTTTTTCCCCTTTTAGAATGCTTTCATATTGTTTTTCTATTCCTGATATTCCTACTCTATCATCCATTGAATACCCTAATGATAAATAATATTTTAAATCTTCTTTTGGTATTCCTGTTTCTTTAGTAGATATATTACCGAGAATAGTTCTTAAGGTATTTCCATATAAGTATTTTCTTTCCCATTCTAAGTCAACATTAAAACCTTTATATTTATTGATATTTTCTATAATATATGCATATTCTTCGTCTGTACAATTTTCTTTTATTGTTTTTTTGGAATAGTAGTATCCTTTATTCATTAAGTAGTATAAATATGCTGCTTTTTTATCTTTTTCTTCTAGAGTATTTAGATTTTCTTCTTTTATTCGATCTATTTTTAGTTCATATATTTCTTGTCTAGTTAGTTTTCTATTTTCTAGATCTTTATATTCTTGTTTAGTTATTAGTTTATCTGTTTCTTCCTTTCTTATTAATATATAAAATTCTTTTAAGTTTCTTGTTAATAGTTTATTATAGTCTAGTGATATTTTATCTATAAGAGAGTACGCTAATGATATTTCATCTTCAGTAGTATTATTCTTTTTTTCATATATTATACTTTTTACAGATGTATTATCTACTAATAAGTTATAATTCCTATCATATATTCTTCCTCTTGGAGCACTTTCTATTGTTACATAGTTGTTTGTATAATTATTTATTTTTACTTTATAATAGGTTTTCATATATACATTTAGATATAGTAATCTTATTATAATTATTAAAAATAGAATAATTATAGATATTTTTATTATTTTTAGTTGTTCAAATTCTTTATTTAAATATTTTCTTTTCATATTATTATTTTGGTTAATTTTTATAAAATATTACATAATATTTACTAAGGAAGTGTTTTATGTATCAAAATTTAATTAAAAGTTATATAAATAACTTAAGTATTAATGATGTTTATAATTATTGTAATAAAGAAAATATTAGTATTAGTGAAGTTGACGCTAAAATTATTTATAATTATATAAAGACTTATGGTATTGATATTCTTAAGAATCCTTTGTTTTATTTAGAGGATATTAAAGGAAAGGTAGATAATAATATATATTTAAATTTAGTTAGTATATATGAGAAAAATAAAAAGAAATTATTACTTTTTAGGGGTGAATAATTTCTTTTTATTTTTTATATCCTATTTTAGTAAATGGGAATATTACAAGATTAGCTTTTCCTAAGATATCTTTTTCTCTAATACATCCCAGTTCTCTTGAGTCATATGATACTGTTCTATTGTCTCCCATTACTATATAACATTTATCAGGGATTGTTTTATATCCTAAAGATGTTATGTTAAAATCATTAGTTTCTTTTCTAGTATATGGTTCTTTTGTTTCTTTGTTATTTATATAAAGTATATTATTTTTGTATTCTAATGATTCTTTTGGTAATCCTATTACTCTTTTTATTATACGACTATTTCCTTCTTTTACTACGACGATATCAAATCTTTTGATATTATTTTTTTTATATGCTATTTTGTTAAGAATCATTATTTCTCCATCAGATAAGGTATCATCCATACTAGTACCTGTTACTTTTACTGGTGTAATTAGAAATGTTCTTATTAGAATAACTACAATTATTATAGTAACGTATATTAAGAAGTCATGTAGTGCTGAGTTTTCTTTTTTTTCTTTCATATTGTTTTCCTAACAAAAATAAGGCATATTTGCCTTATTATTTTTGCCCTTTTTCTTTTATTCTGTATTGGCCAACACGATTTTTTAAGAAGTTTAATTTTGCTCTTCTTACTTTTCCTCTTCTTATAACAGTAATTTTAGCTAATTTTGGAGAGTGTACTGGGAATATTCTTTCTACTCCTACTCCATAAGAATCTTTTCTTACTGTGAAAGTTTCGCTTAATCCTGAGCCTTTACGTGCTATGACTATTCCTTCATAAGCTTGGATACGTTCTTTTTTTCCTTCAATGATTTTAACATCTAGACGTACTGTATCTCCAACTCTAAATTCAGGAATATCATTTTTTATTTGTTTAGCAGACATTTTATCAACTAAATTCATTCGATATCACTCCTTTTTTTTATTGCAATCATAATAATACTACCAGCGGATTGCTTTTTTGTACTGTATGATTGTATCATACTTTTTTTTAAAATACAAGTATTATTTTATTTCTTCTATGAAAATATTAGCAACTTTTTCACTTTCTTCTTTGTCTATAATTTCTGCTATATATTCTTCACCATCTATAATTTCTGTTTTTGCTAATAAATAGTTTTTAGGATTATTTATATCTGTTAAGAAGAAATATTCATTATCTCCTATCTTTTTTTGTTTTAATATAATATAGTCAACATCATCTATTTTTATAGTTTCAACTTCTATCATTTTATCTTCCATTGCTTCCTCCTAAAGATCTATTTGCCTCTTCTTCTATCATACTTTTATACATATTATCAAAGTTTTCATATCCAAAGAATACTGCATATTCATCTAATGAATCATATCCTGCTTGTCTTACTATTTTTGCTGCTTGGTCTTTTCCTTCAAAAAGTGCTGTTTCAAAGACACTATCTGGACTACAAAATTCTTTTCCCTCTTTATATGGTTTTGCATCTGTTTCTTGTACTATTGGTTTTTCATTTACTGGCATTTGTTCTGATCCTGTTTTTACTATTCCTTTATCAACGCCTTCTTTTATACCTGCTATTGCTAGTACTGTTAATCCTACTAAAGCAGCATCTCTTATTACTCTTTTTACTTTGTTTTTCTTTGGACTTTTTTTACGTCTTTGATTTAATTTTTCTTGTTCTTTTTTAAATTCTTCATCTGCTTTATTTTTATTTTCTAATGCTTTATTATATGATTCTTCTCTTTTTGCTTCTTGATCATATGATTTTATTAAGTCTTTTGCATCTTGTTGTAAAGCTCTTTCTGTTTGTAATTCTTCTTTGTGTTTTCTTTCAGCTTCTTTGTAATATTCATTAAATAAGTTTTTATATTTTTGATCAATATAACTTCTTTTTTCTTTAATTATTATGTCATAGTCATCGTTTGAACTTTTGTTATTTTTACGAATTATTTCTCCAAATTCATTTATTTCAAAACCATCCATTTTTATCTTCCTTTCTTACTTGTTTTATTTTCTAATTCTTCTAATAACCTTAATTTTTCTTGTTGTCTTAATTTTATTTCACTTTTTAATATTTCTATTTTCTTTATTAATAATTTATATTCTTTATCTTTCATATATTCTTTGTATTTATTATCTACTAAAGATCTAAACTTTTCTATTTCATTTAAAGCAAGTTGTAAAGATGTTCCATCAGGGTTAGTATCATCATCTTCTTCATAAATAATTGTTAACATTTTTAAGATTTTTTCTAGGTTTCTTTGACATTTCTTATCTACTAGTTTTTCTATAAGTGTAGGATTTATAATAATCATTTTGTTAACACTTACCATATCATCTAAATTAAAGCCTGGTTTTGGTTTAACATTATAGCCTTTTAAGTTTTCATATTCTTTATATGTTATAACATCTGTTTTTGCATCTTTTTTTATTGTATAACGTTGTTTTAATTCCATAACCATCACCCTTATAACAAATCTTTTCTTTTTTCTTTTGTTAACCTGATTTGTTCTTCTCTTCGATATTTTTTTATTTCTTCATGATTGCCACTTAATAATACATCTGGAACTTTTAGTCCTCTGAAATCTCTTGGTTTTGTATATGTAGGATAATCTAATAAATTATTATTAAATGATTCTTCTTCTAATGATTCTTTAGTTATTACTCCATCAAGTAGTCTTATTACACTGTCACTTATCATCATTGCAGGTAATTCTCCACCTGTTAATATGAAATCCCCAATTGAAATCTCTTCATCTGCTATAGTTCTTATTCTATCATCAAAACCTTCATAATGTCCACAGATAAATATTAAATGTTTTTCTTTTTTTAGCTCTACTGCTTTTTGTTGATTATATGTTTTTCCTGTTGGTGTTAGAAGTATTACCTTTGACTCTTTAGTTCTTACGCTTTCTACTGCATCAAAGATTGGCTGAGGCATTAAAACCATACCAGCCCCTCCTCCATATGGAGTATCATCAACATTATGATGAGGATCTGTAGAGAAATCTCTAAAATTAATTATATTAATTTCTACTTTTTTGTTTTCTATAGCTCTTTTTATTATTGATTCTGATAAGAATCCTTTAAACATTTCAGGAAAAATTGTTAATATATCTATTTTCATATTAATCCCTCCACATTTTGAAATTCTATTCTTTTATCATTAATGTTTATGTCTTTTATAAAATGTTTATTATATGGAATGTATATTTTTTTATTTCCTCTTATTTCTATTACTAAATTGTTATTTCCTTGATCTTCTATATTAGTTATTTTTCCTAAATATAAGTCTTTATAATAACAATTTAATGATATTAAATCTTCTATTAAGTATTGATCTTTTTCTAAGTTCAAATCTTCTTTTTTTATAAATACTAATGATCCTTTATATTTTAAAACTTCATCATAATTTAAATCTTTTAATATTACCATATCATATTCTTGATGTGGTCTATAAGACTCTATTGTTTCTTTTGATTTATCTTTTCCTATATAGAGATTAAATCCTTTTCTAAATACTAATTTTTTATATTTAAAATTAGATAGAATTTTTATTTCTCCTTTAAGACCATGAGTATTAGTAATTCTTCCTAAATATACATAATCCATAGTAATACTCCTCTTGTATAATTATATCACGTATGATACTTATTAGTAAATTAATAAGTTAAAAACTTTATTTATTTAATTCATAAAGAATAATACTTGCTGCTACTCCTACATTTAAACTTTCTATTTTGGTATTTGTTTTAATATATATATTATCATCTACTAAATCTCTTATTTCTTGAGACATACCATTTCCTTCACTACCCATTACAATAGCATATTTGTCTAAAGATATGTTTCTTACATCTATACCATTTGTTACATCAGTTCCAAAAACTTTTATATTTTTATTTTTTATTTGTTCTATTGTTTTTACTAAATCTTCTCTTAGTATATTTATTTTAAACATATTTCCTTCTGTTGCTCTAATGACTTTTTCATTATATAAATCACAACATTTATTTGATAATACAATTGTATCAATATTAAATCCAACAGAACTTCTTATTATTGTTCCTAAATTACCAGGATCTTGGATTTCATCAAGTAAAAGAATTTTATTTCCTAATTCTTTAGAAGGAGTTATCTTTTTACATATTCCTATCATATTTGAGGAAGGAATTTGTTTAATTTTATTCATTACTTCTTCTGTTACATAATTTGTTTCTATATCTATATCTAGTTCTTGATTAGTATTTTCTTTTATAAATAGTTCTAGTAATAAACCTTCTTTATAGGCTTCTTTTATAATATTTTTTGTTTCTATTATAAATTTATTTTCTTTATCACGATATTTTTTATTTTTTAATTTGTTTATCTCTTTTATTTTTTTATTATCTAAACTTGTTATTAACATATAATCACCTACTAAATTATAATATATTTTTCATATCTTTTCTATATTGTTTATATTCAGGACAATTTTCTTCTAATAAAGAATAAAAATATTTGGAATGATTAGCATATATTAAATGAGATAATTCATGCATTATTACATAATCTATATACTTTATATCTAATTTTATTAACTCAGTATTTAAAGTAATTATTTGTTTTGTTATATTACATACTCCCCATTTCCTTAGCATTTTTCTTACCTTTAAATTAGGATATGGTATTTTTTTTGTATAATTTTCATAACAAATATTTAACCTTTCTAAAAAGATTTGTTTGGACATTTTCTTATACCAATTATCTATATTTATATTTCTATTTATAAAAACTTTATTATTACCAAAAATAATTTTATTTTCATTTGTATAACATATATCATATGATTGTCCTAAAAATAAGAATTTATTAGTATTATTCTTAGTTTTCTTTTTATCATTTATCATCTTTATTACTTTTGATTCATTATCATCTATAAAAGATAATATTTCTTTATTTGATACTTTCTTAGAACAAGTTATATATATTGTTAAATCATCTTTTATTCTAAGATACATATTTTTATTATTTTTATATTCTATTTCTATATTATAGTTATTTCCTTCTAAATTAATCATCATATAAATCACAATCTTATTATATATTATTTTTAGTTAAATAAAAAGATATTCATTTAAGAATATCTTTAGTTATTATTTTGTTTCGGTTCCGGTAGTGCCACTAGAAATAGTTACCTTTGTACATTTAGTAGAGTCTGTTTTAAAACTACTATCTATATCTTCTTCATTAGCAACATCTTGTGGAGCAGCATCATCTTTTTTACTCATTATACAATGAGTACCATCAGTTAAATAGATAGAATAAGTATATTCATCAGTTCCATTCACTTGAACATATCCTGTGTAAGCATCACCATAAGGACTTTTGTTAAGTTTTTTTTCTAACATACCATTAACTTCTGCATCTTGTGGTGCTCCCGCAACATTTATATAGTACTTACCATTATTTTTCCTACCATTAAGAATAACATCATTTCTTACAGCACTAACTGCTGCTGCTGCATCATCTGTAAATACTCCTTTCCTTGAAGTGTTTAAGTATTTAGTTACAGCAGGAATAGCTACTGCTACTAATAAGGCTAAAATTACTATTACTGCTAATAGTTCTATTAATGTAAATCCTTTTTTATTTGTTTTTTTCATATCTTTCCTCCTATGTTTTCTATAATTTAATGTTATCATTTTAAGTTTTAAAAGTAAATACTTTTAATTTATTTTTTTGATTTATTGACATTTTTCTACTGATAATTTATTTGAATCTAATGGATTATTTGGTTTGCCTATGCAATATGTTTGATTTGATAGGTATATTTTGTATGTATTATTTTTTTCATCATATGTTACATAACTACCATTATCTTCTTCTAATTCTATATCTAGTGTTTGTAGTGATAGTTTGTTAGTACTGGTACATAAATCTTTGTTTTCTTCTTTTCTACAGTAATATTTAGTTTTTGATATTGCTTGTTTTGCTACAGACATAATATCTTCTTCTTTTCCTTTTTCGATCATTTTTAATACATTTGGTATTGCAAGTGTTGATATCATTGCTATTATTACTACTACTGCTAGTAATTCTACTAGTGTAAATCCTTTTTTATTTTTCATTTTATCTCGTATAATCAATCTTATAGAAATATTAATCTATTTGATTGATCCCTTTCTATTTATATTTTTTGATATATTGTAC
>CAKONZ010000007.1 GCA_934098525.1 uncultured Bacilli bacterium
TTAAAATAATGAGTGATGAAATTGTTAATGTTAAATATCTAAATAGAAATGCACCATCACTTATTTTTAATTCTTTTGTTTCTATATTTAACATAAATAGGGCTCCTTTACATAACAAAAAAACTAACTATTTCTAGTTAGCATTTATTACTCTCAGAAGTAAATTTTCCGAGTTTCCTATCAATCTGGAGCGGATGAGGAGAATCGAACTCCCGTAGTCAGCTTGGAAGGCTGAGGTTCTACCACTAAACTACATCCGCAAAATGTAGGCATATTTAATTATACTATTTTTATATTCTATGTCAATACTTTTTTATAAAAAAATTATTTGTTATAATATTTATAGGTGATAAAAATGATTTATTTTGACTATTCTGCAACAACACCTGTAAGTAAAGAAGTAATTAATGAATTTATAAACAACTTTAATAAAAATGGAAATATTGAAGAAGAAAAAGAAAAAATAAAAAAAATATTAAATACAAATAAAGAAATAATTTATACAAGTGGATCAACAGAATCAAATAATATAGCAATAAAAGGAATAGCATTAAAATATAAAAACCAAGGATATCATATAATTACAACAGAACTAGAGCATTCCTCAATTAATGAAACCTTAAAATATCTAGAAAAACAAGGCTTTATTATTGACTATGTAAAACTAAATAATGGTATAGTAGATATAGAAAACCTAAAATCATTAATAAATGAAAAAACAATTCTTGTATCCATATCATCAGTAAATAGTGAAATAGGATTATTACAACCAATTGAAAAAATAGGACTATTATTAAAAGAATATCCAAATATAGTATTTCATTGTGATATGACACAAAGTATAGGAAAAATTAATATAAATATAGAAAATATTGATTTAATTAGTTTTTCTTCTCATAAAATATATGGAATGAAAGGAATAGGACTATTATTAAAAAACAAAGATATTTCTTTAAAACCAATATTATATGGTACTAGAACATACAACTATGGTTTAGTTAAATCACTAACTAAAGCCTTAGAAATAAGTATTAAAGATACAAACAACAATTATAAAAAAGTAAAACAACTAAATGAATACTTAAAAGAAAAACTAAAAAAATATAAAAATATTCATATTAACAGCACAAATAATTGTATACCGCATATATTAAATATAAGTATAGATGACTATAAACCCGAAACTTTTCTTCATTTCCTAGAAATGAACGATATATATATATCAACAAAAAGTGCCTGTTCTAAAGCAGGTGAACACTCAAAAGCTGTATATGCACTTACTCAAGACATAAAAAAAGCATCAACAAGTGTAAGAATAAGTTTGTCATATAAAAATAATTTTCAAGATATAGATACATTAATATCTATAATCGAAAAAGGAGTAGTATGAATAAAATTTTTCAAAAAGAAAGAATATATGAGGGTTATATTGTAAAAAATATAAAAAAGGATAATTACCTACAAACAATGGTATTAAAAAGCACAATAACAGCAAAAATAGATGATAATTTATACTATGATTTAATAGACAATTTAATATATGAAAAAATTGATATTAATAACGATGGAATAACTAAAAAAGAAACAAAAAATTATTTTGCTTTACCTTTGAATTTCTATAGTAATGAAAATGGAAATATTTCATATGAACAAATACTAAATGATTTTAAAGAATCAAAACAAGAAAAAACAAATTCAAGAAATAGAAGAAGTGATTAAATGAAAAACGAAATACTAACATCTATAACAAAAGTATGCGAAGAATATATTGGAAATAGTAATTCTTTACATTCCTTAGGAACAAGTTCTAAAAAATTAGAAAACGCTGCCAGTAACCAAATTATTTCAGTTTTAGAACTAAACAACAAAGAAATAATTTATACAAGTGGAGAATGTGAATCAAATAATTTACTTATATTTGGACTATTAGAAAAATATAAAAACAAAGAAAAAAACGTAATAATAAATAAAAACGTTCATGACTCAATAACTTTATCACTTAAAGAATTTTCTAATATAAAAATAAAATATATAGAAACTACTAATGATTTAATAAATATTGATGAATTAAATAACTTAATAGATGAAAATACTATTTTAATAAGTCTAAAAAATATAAAAAATGTAAATAATTTACTAAAAAAAATAAAAAATTATAATGGTTTTATACACTATGATTTATCAAATGAAAACAACATCTTCACATACAATAATTGTGATTTCTTAACAATTGAAGATAATCAATTGCCAGGATTCGGTTGTCTTATAAAAAATAAAAACATATACATAGAACCAATATTTCATGGTGGAAAAAGTACAACTATTTATAGAAGTGGAACACCAGCATTACCACTTATAGTAGGACTATCAAAATTAATTAAAATAAAGTATAAAAAGTAAAAAATAATCCATAATAAAAATGGTGATAGAAATGGATAAAAAACAAAAAATAAATTGTAATGTTCATTCTTGTGAACATTGCGATTGTGAATGTAATTGTTGTAATTTAAGAGAAATTGAAATATCAAAACAATGTGGATGTCCAACATGTAAAGAAGAAACAATTTGTTCAAATTATGAAAAGAAAGAAAAATAATCTTTCTTTTTATTTATTTTTTATATGCAAGTGGTATAATATTAACTAAAGGAGTGAGATTATGAACTTTAGTGAAATTAAAACAGAAGCTAAAAATAAAATGAAAGGTCATTTTTGGGAAATATTTGGACCATTTGCAATATTAATAGGAATAAACCTATTACTAGGAACAATAACTGGAAAAAGCTATGATGAAGAGACATTCAATGTTTTTAATTTATCTTTAGATACTTTAGCAGGATTCTTTATATCTATAATTGGTATGGCTTATTCATGTTATCTTTTAAACTTTATAAGAACAGGAAAATCTGATTTTGATAGTTTCTTTGAAATAATTAAGAACAAATGGGTATTATTTTTAGTAATTTCAATATTAATCGGAGTATTTACAACACTTTGGTCATTATTACTTATAATTCCAGGTATTATTGCAGCACTATCTTATTCACAAGCTAAATTTATAGGATATGACAACGACTTACAAGGCTATGACTGTATTAAAAAAAGTAAAGAAATGATGAAAGGATACAAATGGAATTATTTCTTATTTAACCTATCATTTATAGGATGGTACATTTTAGGAATATTTACATTTGGTATACTATATATATGGGTAATACCTTATGTAGAAATATCTACAGCACTTTACTATGAAAAATTAAAAGAAAATAATAATACTTCAAATGAAGCAAAAACTGAGTAAAACCTTTACTTAGTTTTTTTAAAATGTTATTATAAAGACGGAGGTATTTATGAAAAATAGTATAAAAGTTATTATTGGAATAGTTCTAGTAATTTTAGCATTTATTGGTTTATATTTCTTATCAGAAGCAGTTAACAAGCCATATTATAAAGAAATAAGTTATGAAGAATATAAAGAAATAAAAAACAAAAAAGAAAAAGAATACATAGTAATCGGAGAAAATGAAGACTACTCAAGAAGTTTAAAAACTTTTGGAAAATCATTAAAAAAAGATGTTTACTATCTAAATACATCAAAATTAAATGAAGAACAAATAAAAGAAATTTATAACGAAGAAAACAAAAAAACAGCATTATTCGTTTATGAAGATGGTAAAATAACAGAAGAAAAAGACGTATCATTAAAAGAAATAGATGTTAACAAATATTTTGAAATTATAAAAGAAGATAAATATAACTTTATCTTCATAGGTAGTGCAACATGTGGTTATTGTATAAAATTTAAACCTGAATTACAAACAATTTTACTTCAAAAAGATGTTAATATTTATTATTTAGACATATCAAAACAAACTGAAGAAGATTTAAAGAAATTATATGATTCTGATACATATTTCACAACAGAAGAATGGGGAACACCATTGAACTTCTTATATAAAAATGGCGAAAAAATAGGAATATTAAATGGTTATAATACAGCAGATAATGTTATGAAATTTTTAGAAAACAATAATGCAATATAAAAGGGAATAATCCCTTTTTTTATTGAAAAAAATAAAAAACTTAGTTATAATATCTATCAATCAGGGGATGATTAAGTGAAAAAAGAAATAATCTTTAGAATAACAAGAATAACAATAACAATTATATTTTTAATAATTTCAACAATATTTAAACAAGACATTTCAAATGTATATGCTTCTAACATAAACTTTTTAAATGACTATAAAAAAATAAAAATAAAAGAATTATCAAAAGGAATAAACTTACAAAATGCATACCCCTTATCAGACAATATAGGTATGTCAAATGATGGATACAAATTTAAAATAGAAGGTCCAAAAGACCAAAGATTTACAATATATCTTAATAATGAATATAAAAATATTGAAGAAAGAATACCTAATAAATCAATAAGATACATTATTTTAAAAGATAATGAAATTCTAATAAATCCTATTACTTTAAATAGTGAAGGAATTTTATTTACAGATACAATTAATCAATCAACATATGAACTAAAAATGTGGATATCTGAAGATGCTACTAATGAGGTATTTGGAAAATATTTTTTAGGAAAAATAGCATTATAATAGTGCTATTTTTTAAAAATTTAGTTATAATAAAAATTAGGTTGGTGATAGTATGCAAACAATAAAAAATATTTTAAAAAATACAAACAAAGAAGATTTAAAAATAAACTATTACAATGCACTAAAAGATGAAAATTTCAAAAGACTTAGAAACTTAATTCCTTTAGAAGATGAATACTTAATGAATTATACATATTTGCTAAAAGACTCATCAAAAGAATTAGAAAATTGTAGAAATTGTAAAGGTCTAAATTTCTGTAAAAATGAACTACCTGGTTACATCTTTTTTCCAACTATAAATGAAAAAAAAATAACATTTGGATATAATGCTTGTAAATATACTAATAAAATAATAAAAGACACAAAATACTATAAAAACGTAGATTTATACAAAGTTCCTGAAAACTTAAGAAACGCTAAAATTAAAGATATATATACAGATGATGAATCGAGAATAGAAGTTATAAAATATATAGACAAATTCATTAGTGACTATTTAAATAATATCAAAAATAAAGGAATATATTTATCTGGTAACTTTGGTTCAGGAAAGACTTATCTAATATCAGCATTATTTAATGAATTAGCAAAAAACAATATAAAAAGTTCTATAATATACTTTCCAGAATTACTAAGAACATTAAAATCATCATTTAACGATTATGAGGATACATCATTCCAAGACAAAATAAGTCATATAAAAAAAGTACCATTACTATTAATAGATGACATAGGAGCAGAAAATGTAACAGCATGGAGTAGAGATGAAATACTAGGAACAATACTTCAGTATAGAATGGATGAAAATTTACCAACATTTTTTACATCAAACCTAACAATTGATGAATTAGAAATACATCTATCAATAACAGGTAATAAAATAGATAAAGTTAAAGCAAGAAGAATAATAGAAAGAATAAAATACTTATCAAAAGAGATAAAATTAATAGGGGTTAACCGTAGGAGTTAACATGACAAGTATAGAAGGATATATAAGAAAAACAAGAAAAATAACAAACTTTGCCGCATTTAAAAAAAGAGTTGGTGCAAAAGATGTAACTGAAACATATAAAATATGTATAAAAATGATTACACATTTAACCATTAATGTTGAAAGTTATGATACCATTACTATATCAAAAATACATAAATTAATAGAATTATTAAAAAACATCAATGAAGAAAATAAACAAAGACAAAATGAAATAGTAAAACATATAGTAGAAAATAAATATATACTTATAAACAAACTAAAAGAACTAAAAAAGATAAATCCAAAAGATAACAAAATAGAATTATATCAAAAAATAATAAATCAATTAGAAGAAATAGAATTATCATTAATATGTGAAGTAAAAAATACTAAAGAAACAATTAATAGCAATATAATAAATAAAATAATATTTGAAAACAAAAATCCTGTATATACTAAATACTTAATAGAAAGATACCATTATTTAATAAATTATTATAATAAAGAAAATAATGATAATCTATTTGACAAAGTAATAAAAGAATTCATTAAAAGCATATTAAAATATGTAGAAGAAGGTGATAAAACCTATCTTTATTACTACAATGATACATTAGAACAACTAATGCAAAATAAAAATATAGAAAAAAAATTCAATAAAGAAAAAGATCTAAAATATATAAAAGAATTATTTAATAAAAATGAAATAAAAGAAAAAAAACAAAATAGAAAACTACTATGGCTAAATCATCTTTATAATTTAATAATAGATTCATCATACAAACCAAGTATAGAAATGTTAAATAATCTTTATGAAATCAGATACTATTTTAAACCATCAGTTTTGGCAGAAAGTAACTTATTAACAATAATTAAAAAACCAGAAGAAGATAATAAAAAAACTATAGAGGATCATATTATAACAATAGATAGTGAAGAAGTATTGGGTAGAGATGATGCCTTATCTATAAAAAAATTAAACTCAGACTTATATCGCTTATCAATTCATATAACAGATCCTAATAGCTATTGTGATATAAATTCCTTAATTATTAAAGAAGCTAGAAAAAGAAATCAAACAATTTATCTAGAAGATCAAACAATACACATGTTACCAGAAAATATAATAAAAAATTTATCACTAGATAAAGATAAATATAGATATGCAAGAACCTATAATTATGAAATAGATAAATATGGTGAATTGGTTAACTTTGAAATAAAAAAAACAATAATAAAAGCAACAGAAAATCTCACATACGAAGAAGCTAATCAAATCATATATACTGGTGAAGGAAATAAAGAAACAACAGAGACAATAAAAAATTTATTAGATTTGAAAAATATAATAATATCAAATAATAAAGATCTTTTTAATCCTACATCATTAAAACCACTATCAGAAACACTAATAAATTTTTATATGGTATATAATGGTTTGAATATAGGTGAATATTTTCATAAGAAAAACTTACCAATGATATATAGAGCTCAAAATATATATAAAAACTTAGATGGTATAGATTTAGAATTAGCAGATCGGGATGAAAGAAAAAAATACACAAAAATAATAAAAAGTATTGAAAATGTAAATTTAACAGCATTTTATTCATCAGAATATAATATACATGAAGGGATGGGATATATAATCTATACTCGTTCCTCATCACCATTAAGAAGATATGCAGATATTTTAGCTAATGATTGTGAAGATAACTTTTACTTTAAAAACATTGAATCTAAAGAAGCATATGAGTATATTGAAAATTTAAAAAATGAAATAAAATACTTAAACACTAGAGAACAAGAAATAAATAAATATTGTCAAAAAAGATATAAAAAACTTGATTGATAATAATATCTGTGCTAAAATTAAAGCATAAATGCGAAGATAAGGACAACATTATTAGTAATTTATTATAGAGAGTTAATGGTTGGTGAAAATTAACATAATAGCTAATAATTACTACCTTTGAGCAGAACTAGAAATAGAATTCCGGAATAATCCGTTATAAAAATGAGTAACAAGGTAGGATGGTACCGCGTAAAAACGCTCCTTATGGAAGCGTTTTTATTTTTTTTAGGGGGAATATAAATGAAATTAATAGATACATATTATAGAATGAATGAAAATGGCCTATTTTATGTTTATGAAAGAATGGTAGAAGAGAAAAATAACCGAACGAATAATTTCAATGATTATAATCAATATAGAATCGCATTTGTAAAAAAATTAATTATAGAAAAAATGCTAAAAAAAGATATTGATATAAACATAGTTATAGATAACTACTTAAACTCAAACAATCCTAAGAAAGAAATATTAAAAGAAGTAGCGTTAATAAAGCTAATTAACAATGATTATAATTTGTTAGAAATAATAAATTTAGACAAAATGATTAAAGAACTTGACGTAGAATCAATTTGGTTATTAACAAGACATAATGATGAAAATATTAGTAAAATAGCAAATCAGTTATTAGATAGAATTTTCTATGAATATGAACAAAAATTAAAAGAAGATTTTGAATATAAAACCAGAAATAGAAAGAGGGAATAAAAATGATAAATATCAAAGAAAATGAAAATTTAAGTAAATTAAACCACAGTTGTGCTCATCTTTTAGCACAAGCAGTAAAACATCTTTATCCTAATGCTAAATTTTGGGTAGGACCAGTAATCGAAGATGGTTTTTACTATGACATTGATCTAGGTGATGAAGTAATAAAAGATAGTGACCTAGAAAGAATAGAAAAGGAAATG
Organism: uncultured Bacilli bacterium; assembly: GCA_934098525.1. GTDB lineage: Bacteria > Bacillota_I > Bacilli_A > RF39 > UBA660 > CAKONZ01. The sequence goes on from CAKONZ010000007.1 coordinate 8,348, forward strand.
AAAAAAATTTCCAAAGATGGTAAAAAAATAATAAGACATGAAATAAGTAAAAAAGAAGCCTTAGAGCAATTTAAAAATGATCCATATAAAATAGATTTAATATCTAGAATGGATGAAAATGAACAAGTAATTTCTTGTTATTCTCAAGGAGACTTTACAGATCTTTGTCGTGGTCCTCATGTAGATAACGTTAAAATGTTAAAATATTTTAAATTATTAAAAGTAAGTGGAGCATATTGGAAAGGTGATTCAAAAAATAAAATGCTTCAAAGAATATATGGTGTATGCTTTGAAACAGAAGAAGATCTAAATAATTGTCTAAATGAAATAAAAGAAGCAAAAGAAAGAGATCATAGAAAAATAGGAAAAGATTTAGATATATTTATGTCACATGATTTAGTAGGAAAAGGTATGCCTTTATGGTTACCAAATGGTGCTATAATTCGTAAACAATTAGAAAATTATATATATGAAAAAGAACAAAAATTGGGTTATCAACATGTATATACACCATGTGTAGGAACAGTAGATTTATACAAAACATCAGGACACTGGGATCATTATAAAGAAAATATGTTCCCTATGATGAAAGTAGATGAAGAAGAATTTGTTTTAAGACCAATGAACTGTCCACATCATATGTTAGTGTATGCAAATCATTTACATTCTTACCGTGAATTACCAATAAGAATAGGAGAATTTGCAGCAGATTTCCGTTATGAAGCAAGTGGAGCAGTAAAAGGTTTAGAAAGAGTTAGATGTATGTGTCAAAATGATGCTCACCTTTTCGTAAGACCTGATCAAATTGGTGAAGAATTTAAAAAGGTAGTAAGTTTAATTTTAGATGTATATAAAGATTTTGGAATAAAAAATTATAAATTCAGACTATCATTAAGAGATAAAGAAGATAAAGAAAAGTATTTTGATGATGATGAAATGTGGAATACTGCCGAAAACAAATTAAGAGAAGTATTAAACGAACTTGGTTGTGAATATCATGAAGCAATTGGAGAAGCAGCCTTCTATGGACCAAAATTAGATGTTGAAGTACGTCCAGCTGTAGGGCCAGAAATAACATTATCAACTTGTCAATTAGACTTCCTTCTTCCTAGAAGATTTGATTTAAGTTATATAGATTCCGAAGGTAACAAACAAATACCAGTTGTTCTTCATCGTGCCATATTTGGAACATTTGATAGATTTACAGCCTTTATAATCGAAGAAACAAAAGGTGCATTCCCAACTTGGTTAGCGCCAATGCAAGCTAATATAATTCCAGTAAACAACAAATATCATTTAGAATATGCCAATAAATTATATGAAGAATTAAAAGAAAACAATATCAGAGTAGAATTAGATGATAGAGATGAAAAACTAAGTTATAAAATGCGAGAATCAGTAATGAAAAAAATACCTTATTCATTAATAATTGGTCAAAAAGAAGTAGATAGTAACACAATTAGTTATAGAACATATGGTAGTGAAGAAACTCATAACTTACCAAAAGAAGAATTTATAAAATTCATTAAGAATAAAATAGATAAAAAAGAAATAGATTATTAACAGTAAAAGAACAATTTATGTTCTTTTTTCTTTATAAAAAAAATAAAATATGATAGAATTATAATGTAGAGGTGAATTAAATGGCTATAAGAAAAAAAGGAGATATAAAGAGTTATATTATCTTACTTATAACAATATCTATTACACTAATAATAACTTTTTATGCATTAAACTGGTATAAACAATACAACAATTCCAAACTAAGTATACCTGTAATTTCATCAGTATTAAGAGAAGTAACATATGAAGATTTAGAATCTGTTGTAAAAGAAAGAGACTTCTTAGTAGTTTATATGTGTACATCAAGTGAAACTAAATGTCGTAATTTTGAATCAAAATTTAAAAATTACATAAAAGATCAAAACCTATCTGATGAAATAGTTTATCTAAATATTGGAAGAGATGAAGAAGAAAATAATATTATTAGTAGAGTATATTACGAATATAAATCAGAAAATTTAATAAAGAAAATAAATGATTATCCAACACTATTAATTTTTAATGGTGGAAAAATAGTAGACCTATTAAGTCCTACAAAAGACTCACAAGTATCAATTAATTCTGTTAGACAATTCCTATCAGGATATGAACTATGATAAATATTGTCTTATATGAACCTGAAATACCACAAAATACTGGTAATATAATGAGAACTTGTGTAGCAACAAATGCCACATTACACTTAATAGAACCATTAGGATTTAAAATAGATGATGCCCATTTAAAAAGAAGTGGAGTAAATTATATTGATAAATTAAATTACAAAGTATATAAAAACTATGAAGAATTTTTAAAAGAAAATCAAGGTGATTTTTATTACTTCACAAGATATGGAAAAAAACCTCATACTTCATTTGACTACAGTGATAATACTAAAAATATATACTTAATATTTGGCAAAGAATCAACAGGTATACCAAAAGAAATATTAAAAGAACATTTAGATAAATGTATGAGAATTCCAATGACTAAAAACGTAAGAGCCTTAAATTTATCAAATTGTGTAGCAATTGTCCTATACGAAGTTTTAAGACAACAAGACTATAACGATCTATTACGTTGTGAACCTCATAAAGGTGAAAATTACTTAGAACAATAAAAAAAGATGTGAAATCACATCTTTTTTTTGTAATATACATACTCACCGGAATTAAGATAAATATAGTAATTATCACTTTTCTTTGCTATAAATTTTTCTAAATCCTTTAATTCTTCTTTTAACATATTATTTTCCTTTTCTAATAATTTAACTTTTTCCTCTAGTTCTTTACAATCTTTAATATCCTTTTTATACAACTTAGTATCTTCATTATTTGCTATCCACATATTATTGTCTATTTTAACCCATAAATAACCATCATTATTATTTTCCTCTAATACATCATATGTTCCCAAATCAATATATCCTAAAATATTATTATCTTTTAAAAATGGACTAGTTCTAGCTCTAAGATAAGTATTTAAAACCTCAATTTGTTCTTTATTTTCATTTCTACTTGTTTTTTTCTTAGAACCCACAACTTTTGTTACTCCATAATTATTACTACTTTGTGTTTGATCATCAAATAGAAAGCAGTAAAGAAGAGGATTAACAGAATATTTACTACGATCATTCCAATTCATTACATAATCTTTTGGACACTTCCATAAATCAAAATGTAAATGGTTACCAGTCGAATTACCAGTTGAACCCATTATACCTATTAAATCACCCTGATTAATAGTATCTCCAACTCTTAAATTAGACTTTTCTTTTAAGTGACAATATCTATGTAAATATCTTGAATCATCAATATCAGATTGAATCCATACTCTGTATCCAGTTGAATCATTATAATCATTTTCAATTACCTTGCCATCATAAGCAGAATATATTCTTAAATTAGGATTATCTTTCCAGCCTAAATCAATAGCGGGATGGGTGGCACTGAAATAGGTTGTGATTCCTATATAATCAAGCGGCAACTTAAAATATTTATTCATATGATTACCTCCTTATATTATTTTCTGTTGGTATACTAATAGTTTTATTTATTTCGGAAAAAGGTTTAAATATCTTATTTTCAAAAGTTTGATAAAGTACATCTGCTCCAACAAAAGAAAATAATCCTGACCATAAAGACTCTACTAATGTAACATCACTAAATGTCAAAGCAAATAAAGGCCCTATGATCATACTTACTAGAAAGTTTATTAACACTAAATATTTTTTACTTGTTAATGTAGACTTAATTTTTTGTATTATTGATGTTGTAACTATTCCTGCAGCAATTCCAATTATCAGTATGTTTTTTAACATATCAAAATATAACATTTCCATCACCACTATATTATATGAAGCTTTAAAAAAAGCTCATGTTTTATTATCATAAACTTTATTAGATTTCGACATTTTTTTTAAAAAACCTTTAGTAAACTATAATTGGTGATAAAAATGAAAAACTTAAAGTTTATATTTTATATTTTAATATCAATAATTTTAGGACTTACATTTGGAAGAGTATTTTTTAAAGATTACAAAGATAACTCATTAACAGCATTCAAAGAAGGTGAGAAGTTATACTTTGTCCAAACAGGAGTATATGATAGCATTGATACAATAAAAGAAGTATACGAAGATTATGATAAATATCTAATTCAAGAAGAAGATAATAACTATCATGTTTATGTTGGCATATCAACATCAAAAAATATTGCCAATAGAATTAAGGACTATTATAAAACTTTGGGTAATAATATATATATTAAAAAAAATAATATAAACAATTATGATTTTTTATCAATCTTAAAAGAATATGAAAAGATAATTAATATAACTTCAAATGATGAAGATCTAATAGATATAGAAAGAATTATCATATCTAATTATAAGGAGACAGTAGGAAAAGATGAATCTTAGAATTAAAGACATACCAAAAGAAGAAAGACCAAGAGAAAAATTAATAAAATATGGAGCAGGCAATATATCAAATATAGACTTACTATCAATAATATTAAAAACAGGAACAAAAAATGAAAATGTAACAACCTTAGCAACAAACATATTAAAAGAATACACCTCACTAAATGACTTAAAAGACATAAACAAAGAAATGTTAACAAAAATAAAAGGCATAAAAGAAGCTAAAGCAATTACTTTACTAGCGTCAATAGAACTAGGAAAAAGAATTTTCTTAGAAAAAGAAAATCAAAAAAAACAAAAATATAACAATTCAAAAGTAATATATGAAAATAATAAATACTTATTTATTGATAAAAAACAAGAATACTTTTATTGTCTTTACCTAAATACTAAAAAAGAATTAATAGAAAGGAAATTATTATTTATGGGAACATTAAATCAAAGTTGTGTACATCCAAGAGAAATATTCAAAGAAGCATATAAACTATCAGCATCATCTATCATATGTATGCATAATCATCCTAGTGGAGATATAACACCCTCTACAGATGATATTATTCTAACAAAATCACTAATAGAAATAGGAAGACTACAACAAATACCCGTTGTAGATCATATAATCTTTGGAAACAATACTTATTTTAGTTTCTATGAAGAAGGAAAATATGTTAAAAATATTTAATAATAAAAGAATATTCTTAGCCATATTTCTATTAGCAATAATATATGCTTCATACATTTATCAAAATCAAATATATAATTATCTATCTTCTATAAAAACAACAATAAACAAACCAATAAATTACATACATAAAAAAACAGAAATAATGAAAAACTATGATAACTTATATGAAACAAACAAAAAGATGGAACAAGAATTAATGAAATACAAAGAAGTAGAAGAAGAAAATAAAGAATTAAAAAAAACAATAAAATCACTAGAAGAAACATTAAAATTCTCCTCTAATTATAGTGATTACGAATATGAATATGCTAATATTTTATTTAGAAATATCAACTATTGGAATGATTCTTTTACAATAGATAAAGGAAGAAATTATGGTATAAAAGTAAATGACCCAATAATATATAACTCCCTTATAGGAAGAGTAAGCAAAGTATATGATAAATACTCAGTAGTTACCTTAATAACCAATAATAATGAAAATAAAATATCTGTCAAAATAAAAGATGAAATAGGATCAATAATAGAATATAAAAACAATTACTTTATAATTAAAGGAATAAACAACTATGATGATATAAAAGAAAAAGAAAAAGTATACACAACAGGATATGGAACCTACAAAGCAAATCTTCCAATCGGGGAAGTTGAAAAAATAAAAAAAGACAATTATGGTATTTCCAACATCTTATATGTCAAACCAAATTTTAACTTTAATAATATAAAATATGTGATGGTGATAAAATGATTTACTTATTCATAACTATAATATTTCAAATGTTTTTTACAAGTCTATATACAATATGCCCATATAGTCTTCCTATGTTTTTCTTTATAAGTATACCTTTTCTATACTTTATAATAAATAGAAAAATATTATTATTACTAATAATATTTTTAGGAATAATATATGATATCCTATACTCAGACATATTCTTATTAAATACAAGCTTTTCTTTAGCACTATTATTCTTTTTAAATATGTTTTATAACAACAGAAAACAAAATATAAAAAACTTTTTAATAATCTCTATATTAAGTATTCTAATATACGATATATTAAATATGGCTATATATAAAAATCTTAGTATTAATGCATTTATAAACAAACTAAGTTATTCTTTTTTTATAAACTTTCTATTCTATATAATATCTTTTATAGTACTAAAAAGTCGAATATTTTCAAACAAAATAAAGATAAATTATTAATATTAAAACATATCATTAAGTGGTGATAATATGAATGATTATAAATATGTTAATAAATATCTAACTAACAAAAACAAAAAAAGAAACAAATTCAAAACATTTTTATCAATAATACTAACTCAAATACTAATATGTATAATACTATTTTTACTTAGTCTAATCATCTTAAAAAAAGATGAAAACCTAAATAAAAAAGTCAAAAAATACTTATACGAAACAAATATTAATTTTACTTACTTCACTAATATCTATAATAAATATTTAGGAAATATTATTCCTATAAAAGATATATTTAACAACACTACCTTAGTATTTAATGAAAATATAAAATATAGTGATTCTAGTATATACAAAGATGGTGTAAAATTAGAAGTAGAAGAAAATTACTTAGTTCCAGTATTAGAAGATGGAGTAGTAGTATTCGTAGGAGAAAAAGAAGGTTATAAAAACACAGTAATAGTACAACAAGAAGATAACTTATATACGTGGTATGGTAATGTTACTAATCTAAATGTAAAAATATATGATCATGTAAAAAAAGGAGAATTTTTAGGTCAAGCAAATAAAGTATTATATTTAGTATTTCAAGGTAAAGATGGTTTCTTGGATTACAAAAAATATATTAAATAAATTTTACATTCATCCTCTAAGTTATATTTTATTACTATTACTAATCCTAACTGGATCATTTAAAGAAACACTAATAGTATTTTTAATAATTATAGTACATGAATCAGGACATCTTTTATCATCAAAAATATTTAAATGGAAACTAGATAAAATAGTAATATATCCCTTTGGAGGATGTGTAAAATTTAATGAAGATATAAATAGACCAATACTAGAAGAAATAATCATAATAATATCTGGCCCTCTTTTTCAAATGATATTATTTTTTCTAATAACAATTATATATAATAAATATTATATTTCTCCAAAAGACTATTTAATATTTAAAAATTATCACTATACATTACTAATATTTAACCTATTACCAATATATCCACTAGATGGAGGTAAATTATTTAACGCTATAAATAATTATTTTTTTCCATACAAAAAAGGTAATATTATATCAACAATAATATCAATTATTATTTTAGTAACAATATCAATCACTTATAACAAACCAAACTTCTTAACCATAGCATCAATTATATTATTTGAACAAATTCTATACATAAAAAGACAAGGATATTTATATAATAAATTTTTACTAGAAAGATACATAAAAAAATACAATTTCAAAAAAATAAAAATAATCAAAAACAAAAACAATATGTATCGTGATAAAAAACATGTAATTTTAAATAACAATAAATATATAACAGAAAGGGAATACTTAACAAAAAGATTTGGTAAAAAAATATGAAAAAAACCATTATAATAACAACTCTTATATTATTAATAATCTTAATAATAACAAAGTGTCAATTTAAAAAAGAAATGATAGAAGAAACAAAAGGAGTATTTATATCATATATAGACTATAGTAAACTAAAAGGTAAAAATGAAAAAGAACAAAAACAAATAATAAATAATATTATAGAAAAAACAACTTCCCTAGGACTAAATACAATAATCTTACAAGTAAGACCATTCGCAGATGCTATATACGAATCAAAAGTATTTCCTGCCTCTGAAATAGTAACAGAAAATAAAAAATTAAACTTTGATATATTAAAATATTTTATAAACAAATCAAAAGAAAAAAATATAAAAATATATGCATGGGTAAATCCTTATCGAATAAGTAATGATATAAACAAAAACTCCTCATTTATAGAAAAATATAAAGATATAATATGTATAGAAAACGGAATATACTTAAATCCATCAAAAGAAGAAAGTTTAAAATTAATATTAAAAGGTATAGAAGAAATAGCTAAAAACTATGATATTAATGCGATTATATATGATGATTACTTCTATCCAGACATATCATGTGATAAAAAAAATACAGAAGATATAAAAACATTTAGAATAAATATAATAAACAATCTATTAAAAGAAACAAACAAAATAATAAAAAAAACAAATAAAAACATTCTATTTGGAATATCCCCCAGTGGTAACATTGAAAACAATCTAAATAATGAATATTTAGACCTAGAAGAAGTAATAAAAAATAAATACATAGACTTTGTAATACCACAATTATACTATGGATTTGATAATCAAAATAAACCATTTGTAAAAACCCTAAAAGTATGGAATAACTATAATATAAACATGTACATAGCATTATCCTTATATAAATCAGGAACAATTGACAAATTTGCAGGTACTGGAAGCAATGAATGGATAGAAAATGATAATATATTAAAAAGACAAATAATAACATCACGAAACTTTTCAAACTATAAAGGATTCTTTATCTTTAGATATTCTTATCTAGAAGAAAATAATAACTCTAACCTAAAAAATGAAATAAATAATATTGAAAAAATAATTAAATAAGTTTACTTTAAAAAAAATATTTGTTATACTTTAACTATAAAATAGGGGAATGGCTTAAGGAGATGTGTTACTTTGAATAAAAAAATATTATTTATATTATCAATATTATCTATTTTAATACCATTTAATATTTATGCCTTAACTGCAACACCTGAAATATCTTGTGAATCAACAAAAATCAAAAAAAATGAAGAAGTAAAATGTAAAATTACTGCTAACATAACAGATGGTCCTTTAGAAGGATTTAAAGCAAGCATTGATGATCCTAATTCATATTTTATTAGTGGTGTTAAATCTATAACAAAATCAGAAACTTTTCAAAATGGTAAAAAAGTTATTTTAGAAGAATTTACATTAAAAGCAGGAGATAAATCTGGAGAAGCTGTATTTAATATTACTAACATAACAGATGGCAATAATAATCCTTTAAGTGTAGCATCTCTTTCTCAAACAATAAGAATACTAAACAACAATTCTAATTTAAATGATATAAAAATTAATGGAGAAAGTATTAATGGTTTTACATCAACAAAAACAAATGGCTATGATTTATCAGTAAATAAAAAAACAATTAATATAGAAGCTGCTAAAAGTGATGCTAATGCCACAGTAAAGGGTACAGGAGAAACAATACTATCATGTGGTGATAATAAAAGAGAAATAAAAGTTGAAGCAGAAGATAAAACAACAAAAGTATATACATTAAATATTAAAAGAACATGTAGTGATGTATCAACTTTAAAAGGAATAACAATTTCATCTGGAATTTTATCACCTAATTTTGATAAAGATACAAAAGAATATAAAGTAGATGTTAGTAAAGATACTGATAAAATAACAATAACACCTATAAAAACAGATGAACAACAAGAAGTAAAGGGAGATATTGGTGAAAAAGAATTAAAATTTGGTAAAAATACCTTCAAAATAGAAGTAGTATCAGAAAAAGGAACTACAACAACTTATACATTAATTGTAACAAGAGAAGACTCAAGAGATGGAAATCGTTACTTAAGCTCAATCAAACTTAGCAGTGGTAAAATAATGTTTGATAAAGAAAAATATGAATACAATACCAAAGTATTATATGATGTAACTTCAATAACAGTAGATGCTAAAGCAGAAAGTGCAACATCAAAAGTTGTAGTAGTAGGAAATAAAAACTTAACAGTAGGAAAAAATACAATAATAATTAAAGTAACATCTGAAAATGATGAAAGTACTAACTACAAAATTAATGTTACAAGATTAAACGAAGGAGAAACTTTAGGTAACAATGCCAATCTATCATCTATAGAAATAGGAAAATATAAATTAAAATTTGATCCAAATAAAACAGAATATATATTAGAAATAAAAGATGAAACAAAATTAAATATTTCTGTAACACCTGAAGATGAAACATCTGTATATAAAATTGTAGGAAATTCTAATTTAAAAAATAAAAGTGTCATTAAAATCATAGTAGAAGCATTAGATGATACTACTAAGACATATAAAATAACAATCAAAAAAACAAGTAATAAAATACCACTTATAATACTTGGATCAAGTATATTTGTAGCAATTGTTTTAATAACAATAATTATAATAGTAAATAAAAATAAAAACAAAAAAGATGAAGAAGAAGTAGCAATAAAAAAAGTAAAAACAAAAGTAATAAAAAAAGATGACAAAGAATTATTAGAAAAAGTAAATAAACAACTAGATATTTTAGATCAGGAGGATGAATTAGAAAAACTAAATGAGTATGTTCCTGAACCAGTAATAGAAGAAGCTAAAGTTGAAGAAGTAAAAGAAGAACATGGTGACACTAAAACATGTCCTTTATGTGGACATAAAATAGCATATGACTCAGCAATTTGTCCATATTGTAGAAAAAAATTCTAAAATAAACTTGATTATTATAAAAAAATATAGTATATTATACATGTTCCATTTCTTGGATAAACGAAATCCTCATTTATCTAGGTATTGGTGAAAATTAATAGGAGGTAATTATGGCTTTAACAAAAGATAAAAAACAAGAAATAATTAAGAAATTTGCTAAAAATGAAAAAGATACAGGATCTGTAGAAGTTCAAATAGCAATATTAACTGAAGAAATAAAAAATTTGACTGATCATTTAAAAGAACATAAACATGATTATCATTCAAATCGTGGCTTACTAAAAAAAGTAGGACACAGAAGAAGTTTACTTAATTATTTAAGAAAAAATGATGTAGTAAAATATCGTGAAGTTGTAAAAGAATTAGGATTAAGAAAGTAGGCACTATTTTTTAGTGTCTTTTATTTTTATTGGAGGAAGATATGAAGAAAACATTTGAATACGACTTTAGAGGTCGTAAAATTGTTGTTGAAATAGGAGAATTAGCAAAACAAGCAGCATCATCTTGCTTAGTTAGATATGGTGATACTGTTATTTTAACAGCAGTAGCAAGAGGTAAAGAACCAACTACTGGGGATTTCTTTCCTTTAATGGTTTTATACCAAGAAAAACAATATTCAGTAGGAAAAATACCAGGTGGTTTTATAAAAAGAGAAGGTAGGCCAACAGAAAATGCTACTCTAGCAGCAAGACTAATTGATAGGCCAATTAGACCTTTATTTCCAGAAGGATTTAGAAATGAAATACAAATCGTAAATACTGTATTATCTGTTGATACAAATAACTCACCAGAACTTACAGCCTTATTTGGATCATCACTTGCTTTATCAATAAGCGATTTACCATTTGGGGGCCCAGTCGCAGGAGTTGTAGTAGGTAGAGTTGATAATGAATTTATTATCAATCCAACACCAGAACAACAAGAAAAAAGTGATATATATTTAACTGTAGCAGGTACAAAAGATGCTATCAATATGGTAGAATCAAGTGCAAAAGAAGTATCAGAAGAAGATATGTTAGAAGCATTAATGTATGGTCATGAAGCAGTAAAAGAATTAATTGCTTTTGAAGAAAAAATAGTAAACGAAATAGGAGTAGAAAAGAAAGAATATCCTATAATAAAAATTGATGAAGAAATCAACTCAAAAGTAAGAGATTTAATCACAGTAAGAATGATTAATGCTATCCAAATAGAAGAAAAATTAGCTCGTCAAGATAAAATAGATGAATTACATCAAGAAGTATTAGAAAAATTTGAAGAACTATATAAAGAAAAAGAAGAAAAAGAAAGAGAAGAAATCTTAAAACAAGTTGAACAAGTATTAAATAATATCGAATATGAAGAAGTAAGAAGACTAATTACAGAAGAACATATAAGACCTGATGGTAGAAAAGTAGATGAAATAAGACCACTTGATTCACAAGTAGACATATTACCAAGAACACATGGTTCAGCTCTATTTACAAGAGGACAAACTCAAGTACTTAGTATTACAACACTAGGTTCAATTAGTGAATATCAAATTTTAGATGGTTTATCTGATGAAGAAGGAAAAAGATTTATGCATCACTATAACTTCCCAGCTTTTTCAGTTGGTGAAACAGGAAGATATTCATCACCTGGAAGAAGAGAAATTGGTCATGGTGCTTTAGGAGAAAAAGCTTTATCACAAGTATTACCATCAGAAGAAGAATTCCCATACACAATAAGAACAGTAGCAGAAGTTTTAGAAAGTAATGGGTCCTCATCTCAAGCATCAATATGTGCAGGATGCATGAGTTTAATGGCTGCTGGAGTACCAATAAAAGATATGGTAGCAGGAATTGCAATGGGGCTTATAACTAAAGATGATAAATATACAATTTTAACAGACATTCAAGGCCTAGAAGATCATTTAGGAGACATGGACTTTAAAGTTGCTGGTACAAAAAATGGTATTTGTGCTCTACAAATGGATATAAAAATACAAGGAATAACAAAACAAATCCTAAAAGAAGCTTTAGCACAGGCTAAAAAAGCTAGATTTGAAATACTAGAAAACATGAAAACAGCAATCAGCGAACCAAGAAAAGAATTATCACCTTATGCACCAAAAATAAAACAAATTCAAATCAAAGAATCACAAATAAAAGATGTTATTGGTAGAGGTGGAGAAGTAATAACAAAAATAATTCAAGATGCAAGTGGTGTTGAAAGTGTCAATGATAAAAATGCAGTAAAAATAGATATTGAAGATGACGGTAGAGTTATTCTATATCATACTGATTATAAAGTAATTGATAAAGCAATTGAATTGATTCAAAATATAACAAGAGAAGTAGAAGAAGGAAAAATCTATAATGCCAAAGTAACAAAAGTAGAACCATTTGGCTGCTTTGTAGAAATTTGGCCAGGATGTGAAGGCTTAGTACATATTTCAAAACTATCAAAAGATCGTGTTGAAAAAACAGAAGACGTAGTAAAAGTTGGTGATGAAATTGTAGTAAAAGCAATTGGAACAGATAACAAAGGAAGACTAAACTTCTCTAGAAAAGATGCTATGTAGAACTAATTTATTAGTTCTTTTTTTTTATTAATTTAGGTCAAAATAATATATATGGTTAAAAATATATCAGGAGGGTTTGAAATGAAAAAAATAATTATATTTTTAACTATAATATTTCCTATAAATGTATTAGCGCAAAATATTTATAGTGATAACTACTATATAGAAGGAGAAAATGATAAAAATTATCCATATAAAGACACATATATAGAAAAAGAAAGTACTTATCAAAAAGAATATCCAGAAGAAAAGAAAAACAGAACAATAATAAAAGAAGAAAAAGATGGTTATAGAAATCTAAAAAAAGTAAATAGAATAGTAATAAGAAACTTCTCATTAGTGGATACAATAAGAATAACTGAAATAGAAATAACCTATAAAGAAAAAGAAATAGACTATCAAGCTTCTTGCTTAAGATGTTCTGGATTTGCTCAATATAATTTGAATAATAAATTTTTATCAGATTCAGATGGATATCTTAGATATAATTCCATAATAGACTTAAAATTAAATAATTATTATGATCCAGAATATTTAAATATCAAAATAACATTCTATTTCAACGAAAAAGATATATCATTCACAATGTATTGGTATGACAACATAAAAGATGATGACATAAAAATGCCTAAAAATAATAATAAAGAATACATTGTATTCAAAGATACTATTGAAAAAGAAAAAATGAATGTAGTAAATAAATATATATATCAAAAAAACTACACTCTAGAAGAAGAAAATATTAAAAAATATCTATGGGATGATGAAATATCTCTTGAACATAATAAATACTATAAAAAAGATAAAATAACATTATATAAATATATTGATAAACTATATAGATATTATTTAACATGTAATAACGAAGAAAAAATTATATATAAAAATCAAACAATATATGAACCTATAGAAAAACTAACTACATTAGAAAAAGAAAAAATAATAGAAAATAAAAAAGAAACAATAAAAATATCAAATATTGTTGAAAAAAATAATAAAAAAAACAGCAAATTCTACAAATTTAGATACATCTACTTATCTATAATAGGTGTAACATTATTCCTACTTGGATACATGCTAATAAAATTATTAAAGGAGTAGATATGCTTGAAATAGATATGGAATTTAAAAAGGGTATTCTAATAGTCAGAACAAAAGGGAGATTAGATATAAATACATATCACCAATTAGATAAAGAATTAAATGATATCGTAGTAAATAATGGAATAAAATATCTATTACTTAATATAACTAATTTAGATTACCTTGATGAATATGGATTAAAAGTAATAAGAAACAACTATATAAATATAATGAAAAATAAAGGTAAATTATTATTATGTGGTACCGATAAAATATTAGATTATAACATAAACATAAACGATACATTATATCAAATAAAGAAAGAAGAAGGTGCATTCCAATTAATACAAATATAAATGTTTTAGAATATGATAAATTAATTTATTCTATAATAAATAAATATACCAATTATTTTGAAAAAGATGATTTATATCAAGTAGCAATATTAGGTTTATTAGATGCTTTAAAAAATTATAAAGATGATCAAAAAACAAAATTTTCAACTTATGCTTACTTCTATATTATTGGAGAAATAAAAAAATATATCAGAGAATCAAAACTAATAAAAATAAGTAAAGACCTAACAAAACTAAATTCAAGTATAGAAAAAGCCAAAAATATCTTACAACAAAAACTAAATAAAGAACCAAGTGATTATGAACTATCCTTATTCCTAGAAATTGATATAGATAAAATACAAGAAGCAAAAAACGCCAATTTAATATTAAAAAGTTTAGATTATGAAAATGATAATGAAAATGAATTATATGATTTCATTGGATATAATGAAGGAAGTTATAACATAGATCATATATTATTAAAAGAAGAATTAAAAAAACTATCAAAAGAAGAACAAATACTAATATTAAAAAGATATAAAGAAGGATTAACCCAAACTGAAATATCAAAAGAATTAGGAGTATCACAAGTAAAAATTTCAAGACAAGAAAAAGACATATTAACAAGATTAAGAACTAGAATGACAAACTAGTTCTTTTTAGTATAAAAAAATAAAAACCACCAATAATAAAAATGGTGATATTTATGAAATATGTAGATTATCAAAAAATTGTTGATAACCACAAACCCAAAGAAAAAAGATTACAAAATGCTTTAATAGCCTTTCTAATTGGAGGGTTAATAGGAATGTTAGGAAACTTTTTAAAAGAATTCTATTCATCATTTGGCATACCAAGTAGTTATGCAGGAGTACTTATGATAATAACCTTAATATTTATAGCGTGCTTATTTACAGCATTAGGATTTTTCGATAGTTTTGTAAAATTTGGAAAAATGGGAGTAATAATTCCTATAACAGGATTTGCCCATTCAATGCAAAGTGCAACCTTAGATCATAAAAAAGAAGGACTAATATTTGGTTTTGGAAGCAATATGTTCAATTTAGCAGGATCAGTAATACTATATGGTGTATTATCAGCATACATATTTGGAATAATAAGGTACTTAATAGGAGGTTAATATGACATATAAAATCAATAACGTATATGTATTAGATGCATCAACAGTAGCTGGACCAATAGAAGTAGAAGGTCCATTAGTAAAATGCTTTGATAAAATATATGATGACTACTACATGGATAAAAAATCATTAGAATTATCAGAAGTTAAACTCCAGAAAGATGCAATTGATATACTACTAAACAAAACAGGAAAAAATATAAAAGACATAGATTTATTAGTAGGAGGAGACTTACAAAATCAAATAACAGCAACATCTCATGCTGCTAACTATTCTCATCTACCTTTCCTAGGAATATATTCAGCTTGTGCAACAAGTATGGAAAGTATAATAATAGCATCAAACTTTATTGAATCAAAAAAAATAAACAATGCTATATGTGTAACAAGTTCACATAACTTAACAAGTGAAAAACAATTCAGAAATCCTATAGAATACGGAGCACCAAAACCAAAAACAGCAACCTTTACATCAACTGGAGGAGCTTCAATCTTATTAACAAATGAAAAAACAAATATTAAAATAACATCAGCTACAATTGGAAAAATAATAGACATGAATCAAAAAGATCCTAACAATATGGGAGCAGTAATGGCACCTGCCGCAGCAGATACAATATATAACCACATAACATCATTAAATGAAAAAATAGAAGATTATGATCTTATCCTAACTGGAGATTTAGGTATTTATGGAAGAGAAATACTAAAAGAATATATGAAAAAAGAATATAATATAAATTTAGAAAAAAATTATAATGATTGTGGCGTTATGTTATATGATTTAAATAAACAAAATGAAATAACAGCAGGAGGATCAGGTCCTGTATGTAGTGCTCTAGTTAACTATGGATACATACTAAAAATGATGAAAATAAAAAAATACAAAAAAGTATTATTTGTAACAACAGGAGCCTTATTCTCTCCAATATTTACATTTGAAAAAGAAAATATATTACCAATAGCACATGCAGTATGTATGGAGGTAGTAGAATGACATATATATATTCATTTTTATTTACAGGACTATTATGTTTGATAGCTCAAGTAATATTAGATAATACTAAACTAACACCAGGACACATAACATCATTATTTGTAGTAATAGGAACATTTTTAGATATATTTAATATATATGATAAAATAATTCTTATAGTAGGTGGTGGTGCTTTAGTACCAATAACAAGTTTTGGTCACTTACTTATCCATGGAGCCTTAGCAAAAACAACAGAAGCAGGAGCACTAGGAATGTTTATGGGTATGTTTGATCTAACAGCATCAGGAATAACAAGTGCCATAATATTTAGTTTCATATTTGCTCTTATATTTAAGCCTAAAAACTAATAGGCTTTTTTCTTTTGCATAAATTATTAAATATGTTATAATTTATCACAAGGGGGAAAATCATGAATAAATATAATAACCAAAAACAAAAAATGTACTTAGAAGAATATGATTCTACTTATATTTTAGGACTATCTAGTTTAATAGTATATACTGGTATTAAATCATTTGATATATATGATGCATATAAAAACTATAACCCTAAACACATAAAACCAACCCCAGAAACAAAAAGAAAATACAATCACATTAACACAAAAAGAATAGAAGATATAAGATTTAGTGAAGCAATAAAACAATTTTCATATAAAATGCTAGAAAACTTTCCTAAAGAAAACCTAACAAATCTTTATAATAATATAAATACTATAAAAATCAACAACATAAAATCAAAAATAATAAGATCAATAGAAAATAAAACTCATATTGGAACATATGAAGCAATGAATAATAAAATAACAATACTAACAGATGAATATTTACCAGTAATAAATCATGAACTATTACACATGTCAAGCAGTATATATAAAGATGAAATAACTTATAGTGGTTTTTACCAAGAAAATGATAATATAAATATAGGAAAAGGAATAAATGAAGGATACACAGAATTACTAAATTGTAGATATTTCTCACAAAATAAAAATCATTATTCTATTGAAAAACATATAGTAAGTATATTAGAACAAATAGTAGGAAAAGAAAAAATGGAAAATTTATACTTTAATGCTAATTTAAAAGGTCTAATAAAAGAACTAGAAAAATACTCATCAACAAAAGAAATAATCAAATTTATAGTAAATACAGACTATATGAGTGAAAACATAAATAAAAAAATTTTATCACCAATACAAAAGAAAATATTAAACAAAAAAAAAGAACATACTATTAACTTCTTATTAAAAACATATTTTAATAAACTATTAATTAATAATGAAACACCAACAACAAAAGAAATAAACTCAATACTATGTACATTCAAAAGAAAAGAAAAATTAATTTTTGTAATATCAAGAAAAGACATAGAAAAATATAAAAATGAAATCTTAGAAGAAAAAAATAAAAATAAAATAAGAAAAAGAAGTATTAATAATTAAATATGTTTTTATTTAAAAAAATAATGAATTATGTTATAATTAACATGTTAATGTGGTGATTATATGAACTATAATTTTAAAATTAATGAATTTGAAGGTCCATTAGATTTATTATTACACTTAATAAAAGAATCTAAAATGGATATAATGGACATAAAAATTGATGAATTAACAGATCAATACCTTTCATATATAAAACAAATGAAAGAATTAAATCTCTTAGTAGCATCAGAATACTTAACTCTAGCAGCAGAATTGCTATATTTAAAATCTAGATACTTATTACCGAAAAAAGAAGAAATAGAAGAAGATAGTGAATATCAAGAAGCAAAAGATGATTTAGTAAATCGTTTACTAGAATATCAAAAATATAAAGAATTAACACCATCTTTTAAAAATCTAGAAGAAAAAAGATTAGAAATATTTACAAAAACACCATCAGATTTAAGAGAATATAGTGAAAATGTCAAACTAGGAGAAGATATAAGTTTAAATGATTTATTAAAAGCCTTTGAAAAATTTCTAGAAAGAAAAAAATATAGTGAACCATTAACAACAAAAGTAACAACAAAAGAAATAACAGTAGAAGAAAGAACAAAAAGTATAAGAAACATGTTAAAAAAATATAAAAAAGTAGAATTTTTTGATCTCTTTGAAGAAATATCAAAATCATATGTAGTAGTAACATTTTTATCTATCCTAGAAATGGCAAAAGATAAAGAAATAACTATAACTCAAGAAAATAATTTTGATAAAATTTATTGTGAGGTGTTATAATTGAAAGCAGTACTAGAAGGATTACTATTCATATCAGGAAATGATGGAATAAACATAGATAACATTAAAGAAATACTAGAACTATCAAAAGAAGAAACAATAAAATTAATTAACGAATTAGAAGAAGATTATAAAAGTAGTGATAGAGGTATAGAAATTAAAAAATTTGGTGATCTATATAAATTAACAACCAAAATAGAACACAAAAAATACTATTCAAAACTAGCAGATTTATCAAATTTAAGAACACTTTCACAATCAGCACTTGAAACTTTAGCAATAATAGCTTATAATGAACCTATAACTCGTGTTCAAATAGACGAGATAAGAGGGGTAAACTCATCTCAAATGATAAGAAACCTAATGGCAAAAGACTTTATAAAAGAAGTAGGAAAAAGTGATGCTGTAGGAAAACCAAATCTATATGGAATAACTAATCAATTTCTAGATTATTTTGGAATATCATCAAAAGATGAATTGCCTAAATTTGAAGAAATAAAACAAAATGATGAAATAGAATTATATAATTCTAAATATACCGAAGAAATAGAAGAATTATAAGAATTATAAGAATTATAAGAATTATAATTCTTATATGCCTGTGTGGTGGAATTGGTAGACGCGCTGGACTCAAAATCCAGTGATAGCAATATCGTGTCGGTTCGAGTCCGACCACAGGCACCATTGACGAATCTGTTCGAACTATTCGAACTTTTATATATGAATCAATCAGAAATGATTGATTTTTTCGTTTTATAAGAAAAAATCATAGAAAGGTTGGTGTCTATGAGAAAGATGATGAAATATCAACATTAAAATCTAAAATAGAAGATTTAAAAGATACAATAAATTATTGGAAAGATAAATTTCAAAGAGTTGTTAAATATATTTATGATAAGATACACGGTATATTTGGTGATAAAGACGATAAATATAAAAAAATGGCTGATAACTTATTTATAAATAGAATTATGGACGAAAAAGAATACAATAGTGTGATTAATAAAAAAGAAAAAAATAGGGATAATTATGAGAGATAATATGGTATAATAAATAAAAATATAGTTTTACATGAAAGATGGGTGTATAATGTATGATAAAAACGGTTTATGCTATACCTACACATAGATTGATGGAGAAAAAAAATGTAAGAGATTATTTTACTGAGGTTGAATATTGCATAAAAACTTTAAATGAAGAATGTATTTTAGTTTTTTTTGAAGATACAGAAGAATATAAAAGTAAAGAAGTTATAAATAATGTAGGAAAAGAGTATCCAAAAGTTAATTATATGTATATTAATAGAAATGATACAAGAAAAATATTTGACATAATTTTTTCACAATTATCAGATAATGCAAAAAAAATATTTAAGAAAATATATCCAAATGAGAATGTAAATTATGGGAATATATTTAATAGGATTTTTATTTTTTCAATATTATTAGGTGCTGAAAAGATAATAAGACGTGATTCAGATGTATTGATAGAAAATACTCCAAAAGGAAAAGTATTTCCAATAAAAAATGAAATAAATTTACTCGGTAAAACAAACAATAATAAAATCATTTATATATGTGGCGGAGGTTATAAAGAAAAATATGATTTAGATATTGATAGTTTAATAAGAAATAATGGTAAAGATTATTCTTTGGTTAGAGAATTATTTTCATGTATGTCAATTCCTGAAGAACATCATGATGATATAATAAATGAAGAAATATTAAATAACAATATACCTTTTGAAAAAGATAATATTGATTATGATTCAAAAGCATATCCAGAATGTGGTAATGTAGGGATTTTTAAATTGCATGAATATTTTCCGTCTTCATGTCAAGATTTTATTTTAGGTTCAGATTATTTTTTTATTGATGTAGCCATTCATACTAAATTGAATGTTGTTTATCATAATAGAGCAGTAATACATAGACACACTAAAGATAGAAAAAGTGAATATCAAAAAGTATATAATTATTGGAAAGGTTTTTTAATGTTAATAGATTCACAAATTTTTTATAGGAATTTTTATGAAAAATACTTGGATAATGAGGATTTTAATAATTATGAATATATTCATGATAATATCAAAAAAATTACTAAAAATATGGAATTAGAATTAAATAAATATTTTAAAGATGATGTTTATTATAGGCAACAAAAGATGAATGAATGTTTAAAAGTTTTAAAAAAATCAGATGATAATAATATTAAAGAAATTTCAGAAAAGTTAAAAGATGAATTTGATTTCATACTGAATTATACACAAAAGTCTATTGAGGAACATATAGAACTAATTAAAAACTGGAAGGAAATATGTGATGTAACTCGATTGATTTCAACTACTAAAGAAATAGAAATGTTTATTGATAAAAAAATAATTAATGGAGGTTGATGTTAGCTATGAATGATAAAGAGTACATAAAAATAAAAGAAACTGGGAGGAAAATATTTACTAGTCATGAACATAAAGATAAAATAAAAAAGATTTTGGAAGAGGAATGGTTTAATATAAGAAATTTTTCTCATCAAACCTATGATGATATTAAAGAATGGCAATTAAAAAGAATATCATATATTGTAGATTATGCATATCAAAATATACCGTTGTATAGGAAAAAATATGATCAAATAGGATATAAGATTGGTGATATAAAGACTTGGGAAGATTATGAAAAACTTCCAATATTAACTAAAGATGAATTAATTAATGGTTTTCCAAATGAAATAGTAAAAGATATAAAAGATTTTGAATTGTCCACAAGAAGTTCAGGATCAAGTGGAAAATTTGTAACACTTGCAGTATCTCAAGATGCAATTTATAGAGATACTATTCAAGGATTTAGACAATATTATGTTCAGTCAAATAATAAATATAATGAAAATGAATATGTATTGTTTATATATACTTGTCCATGGTGGATTGAAGATTTGGATGATATATTCCGTTCGAAATTCTTGCCAACGACTACAAAAGTTGAAGATGCACTAAAATATATAAAAATAATCAGGCCAAGCATCATATCCACATATCCAACTTATTTGGAAAAATTTACGTCATTAGGTGTAAAATTAGACAAATATGGTGTAAAAACTGTAATAGTTCATTCAGAACAGTCTAATAAAGTTCAACGTGATTTATTATCTAAAAAATTAGGAGTTGAGGTAGTGGATGAATATAGTAGTGAAGAGTTAACTAGAATTGCATTAGAATGCCCATATCATACATATCATATTGAAGAAGATTCTTGTTACGTTGAAACAATAAATCCGAAAACTATGAAAAAATGTGATTTTGGTGAAGAAGGAATTATAGTAGGGACAAATTTATTAAATTTATCAACGCCGATTATTAGATATTGGCAAGGAGATTTTGCAATTATTGATAAACCAGTAAAATGCAAATGTTGCAATAATTCTAGAACTATTTCTGAAATTAAGGGTCGATATATGGATAGTGTTGTTACTTCTGATGGTGAAATAATACCAGCATCTGCATTCATGGATATAGCATATAATTGGTTTTTAAATTATGATATTCCAATTCATGGGTTACGTTATCAATTTATACAGAATAATGTTAATGAGTTAAATTTATATTTGATAAAGAAAAATTATAATATAGATATAAACAAAATTAGAAATAGTATATACTTACTAATTCCTAAGACAATGGCTTTAAATATTTTTTTTGTTAATGAATTCCCTTCAATTAATGGAAATAAATATAGACCAGTAATTTCACATTGTATGGAGGATAAAAATGGAAAATAGAGCAAAAAAAATAGTAGAAGAAAAAATAAATAAATTAAGAAAAGACACTCCAATTAAAAAATTTAATAATGACAAACTTGCCGAAATTGAAATAAATAAGTTTTTTTATAATGGTCGAATGATAGATAGAGTAATGGTTGTTTTAAGAACTAACGGGTGTGAACATTATCAAAAAACTGGTGGTTGTTCAATGTGTTCACATTTTAATGGTACATCTATAAATGAACTTATTACGACATCAAACTATAAAAAACAATGGGATAGCGTATTAAATGGTGATGGTATTGAAACATACGATTTCAAATTTGATTTAAATAATTTCCCAGTGGTATGCATCTATAACTTGGGTAGTTTTCTAAATAAGAATGAGATATCTTTAGAAGCTGCTGAATATATTTTTAAAACACTGGACAAATTTGATGGTGTCGAAAAAGCTATCATTGAATCAAGGGCGGAATACGTTACAAACGAAAGTATAAACAATATAAAGAAAGTTTATTCCAAAGTAATAGAAGTTGGAATAGGGGTTGAATCAACCAATACAAAAATAAGAGAATTGTGTCATCATAAAGGAATAGATGATTTAAATATAGTAAAACAAGCTGTAGATACATTACATAAATATGGTTGTAAGGCTTTGGCATATGTAAATTTAAAACCTATTTTTTTAACAGAACAAGAAGCTATAGATGATGCTGTGCAAACATGTTTAGATTGTATTAAAATGGGATTTGATGCAATTTCAATAGAACCTACTTCACTACAGGATTATTCATTAGCTAATTATTTATATGAAATTGGCCAGTATAGAGTTCCATGGTTATGGAGTATTAGAGAAATACTTGATATAATATATCAAAAAATTGATTATAAATATGATTTCAGGATAGGGGGCTATTTTGATGAAGAAGTTTTAAGTGGAAGTCAAGGCGTAGGTTATGAAGGCAAAAATGAATTGTTTCCTCATCTTACCTCTTCAAATTGTTCAATATGCACAGCAGATTTTGTTAATAAAATAAAAAAGTTTAATGCTACATATGATATATCAAATCTTTATGATATTGCGGAATGTCCGCATTGTTATCATATATGGGAAGCAACTAAGAATATTAAAGATTCAAGAACGATTGAACAACGAATTTTCGATATTTTAGGTGATAATAATGAAAATAAGATGTGATCTATGTAACTTAATATTTGATTTTCCAACCGAAATTAATAATCATAAACATCAAAGTATGGAATTAGAAGGAGTGCCATGTAATTTTTGGACTTGTGAAGATTATAAAATAAATATAAACTTAGATAAGACGAAAAAAGGTATTTTTTCATTTCAAAAGTTATATCCAATAGACTTAGTTGAAAAAAGCCTTGGGGAAGGTAATACACCTTTAATTAAAATTAGTAATAATTTATTTATAAAGGATGAAAGTGAAAATCCAACTGGTAGTTTTAAAGATCGTGGAATGCCATTTGTGATGAATGAAGTTTTATATCATAATAAGAAGAAAATTGCGATTTGCTCGACTGGTAACGCAGCAATATCACTTGTAAATTATGCAAAGTTGTATAATTTAGAATCTATTGTATTTGTTCCAAAATCCATAGATAAAAAAAAGAAAGAAGAACTATCTATTGCTACAAAAATAATGTATTCAGATAATGAAATATCATGCTTTGAAGATTTTTTTGAATATTGTAATATAAATAATGAAGTTTTTAATGGTTTTTTATCAACTAATATATCTTATTTATTAGGATTAGAAAGTTTAACTTATGAATTATATTATCAATTTAAATGTAATACCCCAGATTATATATTCATTCCATGTGCAAGTGGAGGAAACATTGTATCACAATATAATGCGTGGAAAAAATTGTATAACGAAAAATTGATTAATAAGATTCCTAAATTAGTTTTAATACAAATTGAAGGTGGAAATCCAATTGAGCAAGGTTTTAATAAAAAGGTTGAAGAAAAATTATATATTATTGACAATCCAATTTTTTCCAAAACTATTTTATCTACTGATACTTGTTTTAATTATTTTAAAATATATAAAATGATTAAGGAAAATATTTGTATTCCAATATCTATAAAAGATAAAGAAATAGATGCAGTAGAAGACAAATATAAAGAAAAGTATGATTATACATCATTATCAGTTTTTGCTGCTTATAATAAATATAAAAAAAATATAAAAAATACAGAAAAGTCAGTATTAATAGTTACTGCAAAGAATCGAGGTATAAATTATGATAAATAATGAAAAACATAGTATGTCTTGGTATTTTGATAGAGGATTAGAAAAAAAAGCATTATTATTAGATGCATCTAATTTAGATTGGTTTGAATTTCCTCTTTTTAGTTCTATAAGAAAAGAAATATATAGGACGCTTGAAGATCCTAGTGATGATATGGACTGGGGATATAGTTATCCTGGTGGCAAAAATCAACTTAGAGAATTAATTGCTGAGCATGAGTCATTTTTAGAAGATACAATTATTGATAAAAATGATGTAATTGTGGGAGGAAATGGTGTTACTGGTGTTCTAAATTTCATTAGCCAATTTTTAGTAAAAAAATCGATAGAATTAAATAAAAATGGAATTATATATCCAGTTCCAGCATATGCAGGGTTATTGAAAAGTTTAACTTTTTACAATTTAGAAACAACAATTATTAATACAAGTCGGGAAAATAATTATTGCTTAACTTATGAAGATATTGTAAATAATTATAATGATAATACAATTGCAATTTTAATTACAAATCCTGGTAATCCTGCATGTTGTTATATTAAAGATAATGATTTAAGGAAAATAATATCATTTGCAAAAAAAAAGAATATTTATATAATATTAGATGCTATATTTGAAGAATCTCCTAATGGAACAAATAAACTTGCTAGGTCATTTTTATTAAGTAATAATTATGAAAAATTAATTAAAATAAAAGGATTTAGTAAAGATATTCCTCAGTTAAGTGATTTAAGACTTGGATGGAGTATTTGTAAAAATAATGAATTTAATAAATTTATGCTAGAATTAGGTGAAATTACAAATTATTCAAATTCGACTTTTTTAGAATCTTTAGGAATAGTTGAAATGAAAACAAGGGTATTAAAAGATAAAAAAGAGACATCTAATTTAATTGTTGAATATAATAATGAAATAGAAAATTATCATAATAAAATAAATGAAACGATTAAGGAGACAATTGAATTAGTTAATAATAGTTCTATATTTGAAGATTGTATTATTCCGGAAGCTGGTAACATTTTGTTTATTAAGATAAAAAAAGAAATTTGCTCTAAAAATAACATTTTAGATTCTCATGATTTATTTGTATATATTTTGGAAAAAGGGAATATTCTTATTACACCGGGACATGTATTCGGATTAAAAATGGAAGAATTGTGGTTTAGAGTCACTGTCTCTAGAGGCAAAGAACAATTTATTAACGGATTAAAAAAAATAGAGGAAATTTTAGGTGATAATGATGAATGAAAGAATTGTAGAAATTATAAAAAATATATTTTCTTTGCATGAAATAATTGATAATCCTACTTGCTATATATACGACTTAAAAGATATTTGCAAAAAAATAGAAAAAATGGAATTATATGCACCCAAAAATGTGAATTTGTATTATGCCATAAAAGCAAATCCCAACAAAGCTATTTTAAATTACATACGAAAATTTGATTTTATAAAAGGTGTAGAGATTGCTTCTTCAGGAGAATTAAAAAAATCATTAGACTTGTATAGACCATATGAAATAATTTTTACTGGCCCTGGCAAAACTCCTTTGGAACTTGAAATGGCAATTCAAAAAGGCATTAGATTGATTAATTGTGAATCTATAGTTGAAGCTTATAGAATTAGTGAAATAGCATATCAAAATAATAAAATTGTTGATATATTATTAAGAATAAATATTGATTATTATGTTGAAGGAGCAGATGAGCATATGGCTGGTTGTTCAACAAAAATGGGTATTGATGAAAAAGATTTTAAAAAAAATCTAAAAGAAATAAAAAAATATAGCAATATAAATATAAAAGGAATTCATGTTTTTTCGGCAAGTGGGGTTTTAGATTATAAGTATCTCATTAAATATGTTAATTATGTCTTTAGATTAGTAAAAAAATTAGAAGATGAAAAAATTAATATTGATATAATTGATTTTGGCGGTGGAATAGGAATTGATTATACAAAGGATAATTTTCAGTTTGATATAAAAAATTATTTCAATGAATTAAGTAAATTAATCAAAAATTTTGGCTATGACAAAAAGGAAATTATATTTGAATTAGGAAAATACATTGTTGGTGAATGTGGTTATTATGCTACAAAAATTATTGATATAAAAAATAACAAAAATCATAAACATATTGTAACTGCTGGTGGTGTTAATCATATGAGGTTACCTATTGCTACTGATAGAAAACATCCAGTATATATTATTAACAATTTCGAAGAAAAATTTTGTAAATATCAAGAAACTGTGCACAATGAAGTGGTTGATATTGAAGGACCATTATGTATGGATGAGGATAAAATTTCTTGGAATGAAAAAATTCATTGTGCCAATATTGGAGATATTGTTGTTTTAAGACAATCAGGTGCATATTGCTATAGCGCTTCAACTTTATGGTTTTTAAGTCATGATTTGCCAAAGGAAATAATAATAAATGAAAAGGATGAAATTAGTTATGAATAATTTAAGAAAAAAAACATTTCTTAATGTAAAATCAGATACGTTGAATTCAAAATATGATGCAACTTTTGTTGGCATGGTTTTTTACTCTCAAAAATGGTTGAAAGGTGTAGAGTTGGCGGCAGATAAAATTAGAGAATTATCTTTTAGATATTCGAATGCTGATGGAAGTAGTTATCCTATAAAAATTTATAATCCAGAGAGAGGTTATATATTAAATGATATTAAGATAAATGATTATGGTAATATTAATATTATGAATTTTAAAAAAAATTTTGATTTTTCCAAGTTTCCTATATTTGTTGGTGGTGATCATTCTATAACTTATTATACTATAAAATCTTTTTTTAATAAAAATAATATAACTATTTTACACTTCGATGCACATAGTGATTATCTTTCCGAATTTGAGGATTGTCCTCACGGATCTGTTATGTATAAATTAAAAAAAACTAAATGTGTTAAAAAAATTATACATTGTGGGTTGAGAGGAAATTTGAATACAGGACCTGGTATAGAAATGTCAAAGAATGATGGAAATATAGTTATTACAAAAAATGATTTATCTTATGAAAATATAATTAATTTCATTGATTTTAATGAAGAAATATTTATTTCAATTGATACTGATTTTTTTGACATTAGTATTGCTCCAGGGACTAATTGTCCTGAACCAAATGGATTTTTATATGAAGAGTTTAGAAAAATTATAGTAAAATTGATAAATAATTATAATATAATCGGCATGGATATTGTTGAATTTAATCCTAAACTTGATTGTTCAAATATAACAGGTATTATGTTAACAAATTTAATAATTGATTGTATATCTGCAAAGAAGGAAAAAAATGATGAATGATAATATTTATGAAAAAAATCGTAAAGCATGGAACGAAGCAGTTAGATATCATAAAATTGGTAGAAAATATAATCTAGTTGATTTAATAAATCAAGGATTAGTATTAGATTCTATCGAAGACAAAATGTTGAAATCAAATAATTTATATAATAAAAGTATATGCCAATTATGTTGTAATAATGGTAGAGAACTTATTGCAATAAAAAACAAATATGATACTAGAAGAACAGTAGGATTTGATTTTTCTGATGAAGCAATAAAGGAAGCTAATGAATTAAAAAATTATTTTGACTGTGATGTGGAATTTTATAGATGTAATGTCTTTGACATTGATAAAAAATTTTTTAATAACTTTGATTATATATATATTACTGTTGGAACACTTAATTGGATTGAGAATTTAAAAGATTTTTTCTCACTAGTTTATAATTTGTTAGATAATAATGGAATCTTAATGATTTACGAATTACATCCAATAACCAGAATTTTTCCTGCTTTAAATTCGAAAGAATACTTAAATGGTAAAAGCAAAGAAATTTTATATGATTATTTTGATGAATCTATTGATAAGTATTATGATGGCTTGGATTATATTGGTAAAAAAAGATATAATTCAGTAGAAATAATAGAATATAATCATACATTATCTAATGTAATAAATTCAATAATTCAGAGTCAATTAAGAATAGTTGAATTTAATGAATATAAAAATGATATTTCATCTGTGTATGAACATTTGCAAGAATTAGAAAAACTTCCATTATCTTATTCAATAATTGCAAAAAAATAATTTATTTAGGCGTGTTGCAATTATTGAACAAATAATATATAATATATAGTCTATAGAAGGAGGGATTGATATGACTGAAATAAGCCTAAATAATATAAAAAAAAGTTTTGGATTTAATAATGTATTGGATGGGGTTAACTTAGAAATTAATACCGGAGATAGGGTTGCTATTGTTGGTAAAAATGGTGCTGGGAAAACTACTTTATTTAAAATTATAACAGGAATAGAAACAGTTGATTCAGGCAATGTAAGTATTCGAAAAAATAGTAAGATTGGATTTTTGGAACAAGTTCCTCCAAAATATAATTCTGATATTGTAGTGAATGATATTTTGATGACATCATTTAACGAATTAATTCAAGTTTACGAAGAAATGAGAAATTTAGAAGAAAAGATGGTTGAACATAATTCTAATTTAGATAAAATAATGGATAGATATGGTAAACTTCAAGATTATTTTATGAGCAAAGATGGTTATGAAATAGAAAGTAATCTTTCTCGCATTTGCTCTGCTTTTAATATATCTGAAGAGATGCGTAATCAAAAATTTGAGTCGTTGAGCGGAGGACAAAGAACGCTAGTTTATTTTGCAAAATTGTTGTTGGAACAGCCAGAAATCTTGCTCCTTGATGAACCAACCAATCATTTAGATATTAAGACTATTGAATGGCTTGAAAAATTTTTGAAAAATTATAAAGGAACTGTTGTAATAAATTCACATGATAGATATTTTTTGGATAAGGTTGTTAACAAAACTATTTCATTAGAAAATGGAAAAAGTAAAGTTTATTTTGGAAATTATTCATATTTTGTTGATGAACAAGAACGTGAATTAATGGCTGAATTTCAAGATTTTAAATCCCAACAAAAACAAATTCAAGCAATGAAAGAAGCAATCAAAAGATATAGAGATTGGGGAAATCGTTCAAGCAACGAAAAATTTTTTAAGGCTGCTGCCAACTTAGAAAAAAGACTTGAAAGAATGGAAATAATAGATAAACCTGAACTTCAAAAAAAGAAATTACCATTAAATTTTCATCAAAACGAAAGATCAGGTAATGATGTTATAAAATTACAAGACATAGAATTATCATTTGGGAATAACAAACTTTTAACTTCAGTCAATTTAGATATAAATTATGGAGAAAAGATATGTTTGTTAGGAGATAATGGTAGTGGCAAATCAACGCTTATTAAAATAATATTGGGAGAATTGAAACCTGAAAATGGTAATATAATTTTCGGAAGCAATGTTAAAATTGGCTATTTGCCTCAACAGTTAACCTTTGATGATGAGTCTTTAACAATTCTTGAAGAATTTAGAAAAGAATTTAATGGAAGTGAAACTCAATTAAGGGCTACACTAGCTAAATTTTTCTTTAATGGTGAGAACGTTTTTAAAACAATTAATAAACTGTCCGGGGGAGAAAAAGTAAGATTAAAATTAGCTGAATTAATTCAAAAAGATATTAATTTTTTAATA
Source organism: uncultured Bacilli bacterium (assembly GCA_934098525.1). GTDB lineage: Bacteria > Bacillota_I > Bacilli_A > RF39 > UBA660 > CAKONZ01. The sequence continues at coordinate 39,011 of CAKONZ010000007.1, forward strand.
TTAGATGAACCTACAAATCATATTGATATTGACACTAGAGAGATGCTTGAATCTGCGTTGATTGATTTTGAGGGAACTATATTATTTGTATCTCATGACAGATATTTTGTAAATAAACTTTCTGAAAAAATTATTGAAATTAAGGATGGAAAAACAACTTCATATTTAGGAAACTATGATTACTATTATGAAAAAAAAAATAACGAAGGTTTAAGTCAACATCTTTTAAAACGTTAAAACAATTATTTAAAATAATGTTTTGAACAAACAATTCTAAAAAAAGTAGCATTAAAAGTTATTGCTATTTTTATATCATTTGGTAAAATGAATATAGTGATTGATATAAATCAATCGTCTTTATGCGAAAGAGTTGTAAACCACTTCGTCGTATGCACCAGACTAATTGATACTCGAACTAAAAACTACTCTCAAATCAAATTGAAAGTAGTTTTATTTTGTCAATTTAGAAACACACATGCAAATTGACATAATCAATTAGCATGTGGAGTTACATTTAGTAATTCAACTTTAAATAAGTTGTGAATAATTAATAATTATATATATAGATGGGATACTTGTGAAGGAATAACGATGTGTTGGCAACGCCAGTAAGCATACTTTGTATGTGAGCATTCATCTTACCTGGGGTACCCATCATTTTTTTATGCATTTATTAGAAGATTGACATTTAAAAAATATAGTGTATAATATCAAGTAAGTGAGGAGATATAAATAATTATTTGTGAGCTATCTCGGGTATTAGCCTACACGAACTTTCAAAAGTACGGAGTCACTAATTAGTGATTTGCCGTACTTTTTTCTATCTTTAAACGGTAATTCACAAGAAAAGATAGGAAGTGATTGATTTGAATATTATTGAAGTAAAAAATCTTTCAAAGAATTATAAATATAAAGTTAAAAACGAAGAAAAAGGTTTTTTATATAATTTATTTAATGAACAAGAAAAAGTTGTAGAAGCAGTTAATAATATTTCTTTTTGTGTTGAAGAAGGAGAAACAGTTGCATTTATTGGACCAAATGGTGCTGGTAAATCAACTACTATAAAAATGTTAACAGGCATTCTATATCCAACAAAAGGTGATATTAAGATATGCGGTTTAACTCCAATTAAAGATAGAAACAAACTTGCTTTTAAGATTGGTACTGTATTTGGTCAAAGAAGTCAATTATTGCCAAATTTACCATTAACAGAAAGCATGGAAATGTTTGGTGCAATGTATGATATGGATAAAGTTGCAATAAAGAAGAGAATAAATGAATTATCAGAATTATTTGATTTGAAAGAATTTATTAAGCAACCAGTTAGAAAACTTTCTTTAGGTCAAAGAATGAGGGCAGAAATTGCAACATCCTTAATACATAGTCCTAAAATTATATTTTTAGACGAGCCAACAATTGGACTTGATGTTGTTTCTAAAAAAAGTTTAAGGGATTTGCTTTTAAAAATTAATAAAGAAGAAAAAGTAACTATATTTCTGACTAGTCATGATACTGAAGATATTCAAAGTATTTGTGATAGATGCGTAATTATAAATCATGGAAAAATAATTATTGATACTTCGACAAAGCAATTAATAAGTGATTATGTTAAAAATAAAAATATAATTATAACTCCAAATGTAGAGTTTGTAGAATTTCCTGAATTATCAGATGGTATGACATATATTAAGAAAAGTAAAAATCAAGTAATAGTTGGAGTTGATACTAAAAAAATACATACTCAAAAAGCCTTGCAAGAGTTAATAAAAGTTTTTGATATTGATGATGTTAATATAGATAATGAATCTCTTGAAAACATTATAAGGAGTATTTATGAAAAAAATTAAGTTTGCTTTTATTGTTATAAAAATCTTTATGAAAAACCAAATGCAAGATAGAACAAACTTAATATTAGATGTCTTCAATATGGTATCAAGATGCTTAATTGTGTTCTTACTATATGCTTATATATTTAAGTTGCAAGGTGGGAGTATTAATGGAGTAGATTACAAAACAACAATGTGGAGTATGTTTATTTATTTTTGCATTATGATTTTGAATATTAGGAGATTAGATAATATTATAATGACAGAAGTTAAAAGTGGAAATGTTGAAATGTTTATGAATAAACCTACAAATTATTTAACAATTAGTTTTATGAGAGTAATCGGTCAAGGTATATTTTCATTCTTATTCATAAGTATATTAGGATCTATAATTATGACATTATCTGTAGGTGTTCCTGATTTAAATTTGCCTATTTTTATACCTACATTTATAATTACATTATTTCTAGGTCAAATACTAGGCTTATTAATATATGGAATAATAGGACTTATGGCATTTTTTATGCAAGATATACGACCAATACATTGGATAGTAGATAAATTTGTAATGATACTTGGTGGAAGTTATTTACCAATATCGATGTTTCCAAATTTTATGAAAATAATTGCTTATGCAAGTCCATTTGGTGCGATTAACTTTGCTTCAAGTACCGTGTATGATTCTTGGAATAATGAGTTTATTATGAGAATTGCATTACAATTGTTATGGATAGGTATATTTAGTATATTGATGCACTATGTATATAAAAAATCAAAAGAAAAGGCAATGATAAATGGAGGTTAATTATGGGAAGTATTAAATTAGCTTTATTAAATATAAAGAAAAACTTTAAAAATGAAAAAGAATTAAAAAGTTCCTTCATTATTTCAGTTGTAGGTATGGTAATAAATAATATATCATTTTTAATATTATGGTATTATTTTGGTAAAACAATAGGAGAATTAAATGGATGGAAACCAATGGATATTTTTGGTTTATATGGTTTTGGTACTACTTCGTATGGAATTGTTACATCATTATTCTCTGGAATGCTTGATATTCCAAACTATATAAGTAATGGTAATTTTGATAAGTATTTATTAACTCCAAAAAATATACTTTTAAAAGTATCAACATCTAAAATTTCAACAAGTGCTTTTGGCGATTTGTTATTTGGAGTTGTTTGTTTTATTGTATTTGCTTTTTGGAGTAAGCTAACTTTAATTCAAATGGTATTATCAATTTTATTAATAATACTTGCTTCTATAATTTTTTATTCATTTTCATTAATATGTATGAGTATATCATTTTACTTAATGGATGGTCATAATGTTTCACAAGGTTTATATGGAATGTTTTTAAGTAACTCTTTATATCATGGTGGAGCATTTACAGGATTGTTAAGAGTAATATTTACATTTTTAATACCATCATTATTGTTAGGGGCAATACCAGTTGAGATAGTAAAGAATTTATCGGTTTCTAATCTGATTATGATAATATTGTCAACTATATTTTGGTTTATATTATCAATTATGTTCTTTTATAAATCATTGAAAAAATATGAAAGCAACAATCTATTTGGATTCGGAAGTTAAATAAAGTAGCATGAAAATAATTGATATAAAACCATAAAATTTCTAATTTGTGAGTAAAAGTTTGAAATAACCTAACCATTCGCACCAGACTAATTGATACTCGAACTTTTATGAGTTCGAGTTTTAATATACCATAAAACGTGATAAAACATTTATAGAAGAAAAAGAAGAATATAATTTTAAACAAACAAACGTGATGAGAAAAGATTAAAAAATATATCAAAATTTTTTTAAGATAAATTAAAATATATGTTATAATTATAATAACTAAAATAGATGAAATTGATAGTAAAGATTTAGGAGTGATTATATTGTTTTTAATAATTATGATTTTGGTTATTTTAATAGCTTTTGGTAGTTACAAATTATGTGTATATTTAAATAATGATAATAATGCTAAAAAGAAGAAAATAAATAATATTATATTAAAAGTATGCTTAAGTGGAGTATTTGTGATATTAATATTGCTATTATATAATTTAATAGCGGGATATTTAAATGGAAATGAAGGATTTTTCCAAAAAACAATTCAAAAATTTTATTGGAGTATACCAATATTATTTATATTTTTATTATATATAATTATTTACAAAGTAAAATATAAAGGAAAAATAATTACTAATAAATTATTATATTTTACTATAGTTATTGTTGTTGCTTTATTATCTTTCTTTCCTTTGTATAAAAAAATCTTTAATAAAATTTATTTTGATTTCACTGATTATAAATATGAGATAGTTATTGAAGGTTTTGATTATAATAATTATTACATTCATGTTTATGACAAAAAAATAAATGTTATAAAAAAAGAAGAAACAATGTGTATTACCAATTCTTGTGACCCAATATATAATGGAGAATATGAAATTGATTTTTCTGATGAATCAATGACAAAAATATATAATTACATAGATAATTTATTTAATAATAAGAACATTACAAGTAAGAAAATTATATTTAATGATATCAAAGATGTTGGCGAATCAAATATAGTTAAATCTATTATATTAAATGACGAGACTTATATTAAAAATAATTATTATAATTATAAAATAATAACAGATTCTCAATACAAAACTCTTCAAAATGATGGTGGTAGCAACATAAATGTTTACTATCAAATCAATTTGGAAAAAAATAAAATAATTAAATATGAAGATAAATATGTTGGTTTTACAGGATACGAATATAAAGGAAAAATAATCTATGAAAAAAATATCAATAATAGTATGAATCTCAAAATAAAAACTATTATTGAAGATTTAATAACTAAAAATGATATAAATGATAAAAACAACTATACTCCTTATGTAATAGAATTTGATAATAATAAAAAAGAAATATATAACAGTGAATCAATAAAATCATTAGAAAATATTTTTAATACAATTGATAATCAATAAAATTTATAAAACAAAGGAACCCTTAATATTTTCACATTAAGGTTACCGATTAAATTAGTTCCATCTAAATCATTGTTGAATTAGATGGATTTCTTTTATAATAATACTATAAATAGTAAAGATAATAAAAGTGAAGTAATAACATATCTAATGTAAATTTATATAAAAATTTCATAATGTTTTTTAAAAATATGATAAACTAATTATAGAAATTAAATATCTGATACGGAGGGAATATGAAGTTTTATAAAACGCTAGAAAAATATAAAAACCAGGATATTGATATATATGTTGATATGGATGGTGTCTTAGCAGAATATGATATAGGTAATTTTGATTATAATACCATAAGACCTTTACAAAGCAATATAAAAAGAATAAAAGATCTCATTAATAACAACATAAATATAAAAATACTTACAATTTGTAAAAATAATAAAATAATAGAAGAAAAGAAAGAATGGATTAAAAAACATATGTCATTTTTTGATTTAAATAATGTTATTTTTATATCAAAAGAAGAAGAGAAATATAAAGATATACCATCAAAAATACTAAAAAACAACTATTTAAAAGAAAATATTAACAGTAATCATATTAATATATTAATAGATGATGACAATGAAATAATAAAATATATAATAAAAAATAATAATATCATAGTTTTCCAAGTATCAAGTTGGATAGATTAATATAGGAGTAGTAATTATTATGAAGAAGTACCAAAAATATTTTCAAAACAATGAACAATTATTAGCAAAACTAGAAGAAATACATGATAAAAAATATGCAACTAAAGAACTGATAGAATCAACAAATAACAATCCATTTATAGTAGAAATTTCTGGATTACCTAGAACAGGCAAAAGTAGTAGTGTCATAAAAATATATGATTTTTTTAAAAAAGCTGATATTAATATTGTAAAAACAAAAGAACCTGCTCAGATAATCAAAGATACTATGAAGAAAAGTGAAATTTCTAATATGACAGGTTTAGAGTTTAACAATAAAACACTAGAAATATCTCAAAAAGAATTAATTGCAAAGAAAAACTCTCATCCCAGTATTATCCTACAAGACAGAGGAATCATAGATAATTATTTTTGGTATCAAATGATGTATGAAGAAAAAAAGATAAATGAAACAACGTATAACAAAATATTACTAAATCTATATAAGGACTTATTAAATATTGATCAACTCTTTGTTTTAACAGCAGATAAAGAAATAATAGTGTATAGAGATTATATAAATCAAATCTATTTAGAAAATAGAAAAAAGACAACAATAGAAAGAATAGAAAAACTAAAACAAGCATATGATAATTTACTACCAACCATAGAAAGTCATATACCTGAAGGAAATCTTATTTATTTAGATACATCAAATATAAATGAAATACAAACATCAATTTTTATAGCAGATAAAATGATGGATGGAATAAATGAAAAATACTACACAAGAAAAAGAACTAGAATATAAAAAATAAAGCTCGAGTCGTTTAATAAACTCGAGTTTTTCTGTTTCCAACATATAATTATTAACTAAAACATACCATTAAAAGGAGGATATTATGTACAAATTAGAAAATTTACCATTTAACTATCAAGACTTAGAGCCTTTTATAGATACCCACACAATAGGATTACATTATAAAAAACATCAACAAAATTATTTAAACAACTTAAATAACTTATTAAATAAAAACAACTATGATTATAGATACAATTTAAATGAACTAATATATCATATAAATGAATTTGATATAAAAGATCAAGAAAATATTTTATTTAATCTAGGAGGAGTACTAAACCATAACCTATACTGGTTAAGTATAAATAAAAATAGTCCGGTAACAGGAAAACTAAAAAATAAAATCGAAACCCAATATAATAATTTTGAAAATTTTTGGAATAAATTCAAAGAAAAAGCTTTAGAACTAAAAGGATCAGGATACACATTTTTAGTAATAAAAAGCAATAATGAATTAGACATTATAAACCTAAAAAATCAAGATTTACCAATATTATATGGGTACATACCATTATTTACAATAGATCTTTGGGAACATGCTTATTATTTAAACTATCAAAATGATAAAGCAAAATATATAGATAATATTAAACTTATAGCAAACTTTTCCTATGCCAATAATTTATACAATAATATAAGTAAATAATTTTTTTATAATGGAAAAAATTACCATAGTAAAAAAATAAAACAGATGATATAATATAAACAAAAAGTTAACCAAAGGTTAACAAAAAAATTAATCATTGTTTATTTATATTACAAAACAAGACAAAAAAAGACATACAAAAAAAATATAATTTAATTGTAATATAAAGTTTTTGGGGAGGAAATATGATTATAGGAATAATAGGAAGTGGAAAACAAGAAAAGAAAGAATTTAAAGAGTATTTTAATACTAATTACAACTTTAAATACTTAAATGTGGATGAAATACTTGATAACTTAGTAAAAGAAAAATACTTAGAAAAAATTAAAAATAACAACTGGCATAATATTGATTTGCTACTAGAAATAAGAAATAGAGTAGATGAAGAAATAGAAAAAAGAGTAAAAGAACTAAGTAACGATGAAACAATAGTAGTGGATTATTCATTATTAAAAGATTCATATTTTGCCAATAAATGTGACCTTTTAATAAAAGCTGAAAATACATCATTAGAAGAATACGATGAATTAAATAATATTAAAGAATATAACTCAGATAATAATAAAATATATAATAGTGAAATAGACTATCATATAAAATTAGATATGAAAGAAAATTGGCAAGAAAAATTAAATGACTTTATAAACTATAACTTATATAAAGATACTAAAATCTCAGTAATAGTGCCAATACATAATACATCTAAATATTTAACCAAATGTATAAATAGCATTACTAATCAAACATATAAAAATTTAGAAATCATACTAATAGATGATGGATCAACCGATAATTCATTAGAAATCTGTAAAATATTAGAAAAAACAGACGACAGAATAACAGTTATTCATCAAGAAAATATTGGTCTATCAGAAACAAGAAATAAAGGAATGGATCTAGCAACAGGAGAATATATATGTTTTATAGATTCAGATGATTACATTGATAACAATATGTTTGAAACTCTTTTAAAAGAAATAGAAAAAACCAATGCAGATGTTTGCGAAGGAAGTTTCTATATTCATATGAAAAATGGCAGATTAATAGATGCAAGTGTAGAACAAAAAGGTATTAAATATGTAGAAAATAAACTAGATTTAATTAATGCTTACTCAAATGCTACTATATTAATACCAGCATGGGATAAACTATATAGATTATCTTCAATAAAAAATATAAAATTTGATAAAAATTGTTTTAAAGAAGATTCAGATTATATATATAAATTATGTATGGCTGAAAAAACATTTGCCTTAGTAGATAAACCATTTTATCATTATGTTAAAAGAAAATCTACATCAATAACAGGAAATAAAATATCAAAAAAATTATTTACATTACAGGACTGGGGAAAAGAAAAATATCAAGAAGTTTTATCTGAAGGTGAAGAATATCGTGACGCAGCAGAAAAAATCTTATATAATAGTTTAGTACATATAATAAGATATTTCATGAGAGACTATAAAAACGGTATGTTAGAAAAAGATGAATTAAAGGAGGAAATTCAAAGTGTAGTAAACGATACCTTACAACTTTTATTAACAGCAAAAGATGTAAAAAAATTCAGAAAACTAGATGAAGTATTAGACATGATAAATACTTTAATAGAAGCGCAAATAGTAGACAAAGAAAAAATGCCTGTTCTAGAACTTCCATGTATAGGAATACTATGGAATTCTCTAGATCAAAACATGATGAATGAAGCCTTAGACATGATAAAGGATAAAGCTACAATAACAGACGATATCTTAATAGACTTAAAAGATGAGTACCGAGAATTCATTAATGAAATATATTTTCATAATCATGAATGTGAAGGTGTATCTTTCATGAAAGCTAGTACATTAATTGATAAATTTGATAGTAATAATATCTTAATATTGAACATGATAATAAAAGTAAAAAACTATATATACTTTAATAATTTAAAAGGATATATGTTTGAAGAAGTAGCAGACTTAAAATCATTAATAAGAAAAACATTTAAAAATAAAATAAAAGAATATGCATATGACAATGTATTCCATTTAACAGTAGATATGGATGAATATGAGTATACTGACCAAGTTTGTAGAAAATTAGTAAAAGGATATAATAATCATGAAAATTAATCCAAACATAATAACAACCTACCAAAATGAAGAAGTAATTAAACAAATATATAAAAAAGAATTTAACAAATCCAGTGAAAAAATAAAAATCAAACCATTAAGTGGTGGTTTAAAAAACGAAGTATACTTAATAGAAGATAATAATCAAAAAATAGTATTAAAAATAGAACCAGAAAACAACGATACATTAATTACAATAGATAAAAATATAATGTGGTGGGAAAAAGAAATGCTAAAATTAATGGAAAAATTAAATATTCCATCTCCCAAACTATTAGCGTTTGATGATTCCTGTAAAATATGTAATGCTCCATATATATTTATGTCTTATATAGAAGGAGAAAACTACCAAAAAATAAAAGAAACATTAACCAAAGAAGAACAAGAAAGAATAGAATACGAAATAGGACAAATAAGTCACAAAATATCATCAATCAAATCAAACAATTTTTTCTTACCACATAGTCCTAACAAAAAATTCAATGATAACTACGAATTTATATCATATTTATTTCAAAAACTACTAAACGATGGTATAAAAAACAATATAGATTTATCAAAAGATACATATGATGAAATAACAAATATACTAGAAAGTAATAAAGAAAGTTTAAATGATATAGAAAATATCAGTCTAACCAATGCTGATATATGGGATGGAAATATCCTAATAAAAGACAAAAAAATATCTGGTATAGTAGATTTTTCAGATCTTTACTTTTGTGATGAATTAATGACTTTTTATTTTCATACAATAGATGGAAAAACAAATGAGCAATTCTTAAAAGGTTATAACAATAAAGAATTAAATAATAATGAAAAAATAAGAATTGAAATATATAGAATGTATGTAATTTTAAAAATGATAATAGATTGCAAACTAAAAGAATATGGAAGATTTGCTTGGATGTATGATAATTTAGATAATAGAATAGAAAAAATAAAGAAAAGAGAGGTAAAAATATGAAAGAATATAAACAATTAGGAGCTTACGGAATAATAATTGAAAATGAAAAAATATTATTAATAAAAAAATTTGGAGGTCCATATAACAATTTATTGGATTTACCTGGAGGAACTATAGAATTTTGTGAAAGACCAGAAGTAGCCTTAAAAAGAGAACTAAAAGAAGAAGTTGGAATAGAAGTAACAGAATGCAATCTATTTGATGCTGATTCAGTTTCATTTGAATGGCAATATAAAGAAAATATGATAAAAGTTCATCACACAGGAATATTCTTTAAAGTCTTAAAATATAACAATGAAATAAAAAAAGAATTAAATATAGATGAAGTAAACGATGATTCATTAGGAGCAGATTTTTACCCAATAAACGAACTAAAAAAATCAGAACTTTCTAAAATAGCAATTCTAGAATTAGAAAAATTAGGATATAATTTAAAATAAAATATCTTTACACCGTTCTTACATATATATTATAATGTTACTGGGTGATGATAATATGAAATTTAAAAACGTCAATATTAAAAAAGAAGAAAAAAGAATGAAAAAAGGTTTAATTATAGGAATTATAATAATGGCCTTATCATTTGCAATATTTTACTTAGGTTTTAAAAAAATTGATGATGCAGAAAAAAATATGGAAGACCTACACACAATAATAATAAAAAATGATGATAAAAAAAGTGATAAAAGATCATACGTAACATCTACAAAGAATCCTTACAAATTTGCAGTATATAAAGACACTACTGATGCTTATTACTTTGTTACAGATGGAAAATATCTTTATGTAGCATACTTATCAGAAATATATGCTAATAGTATAACATCAGATAATCCTCAAACAGTTAAAATAGAAGGAACAACAAAATTAACACCTAAAGATGTAAAAGAAATAGCAATTGATACATATAACGAAATATTTGAATTAGAAGATGCTGAAAAATTAACTCTAGCAGATTATAATAACTATTTTGGTGAAGTATATTTAGATACAATAGAAGCATCAGATGAAGAAGGCTTTTACTTTGCAATGGGAGTTATAGTTTTTGCAGTAGGATTAGTGTTAATCATAGTAAATGCAATAAGAAATATATCTTATAAAAACAAATTAAAAAAATTCACACAATCTGATGTAGATAAATACGACAAAGAAATGGAAGATGAAGAATCATTCTATTATGAAAAATCTAAATTATATTTAACACCTAATTATATAATTAACTTTGGAACAAAATTTAGTATTATTAACTATAAAGATATAGTTTGGGTATATCCATATGAACATAGAACAAATGGAATAAAAGATAACCAATCAATTATAGTAAAAGATAAATTTGGCAAAACTACAACAGTAGCATCTCTAGCATTAATAACAAAAGCCAAAAAAGAAGAATTTAATGAAATATTAAATACAATAATAAGTAAAAATAGTAACATGTTAGTAGGATATACACCTGAAAATATAAGTAAATATAAAGAAATATCTAAATTAAATAAAGATTTAGGAATCAAATAAAACAGTTTTTACTGTTTTTTTTCTTGTTTAAAAAAAATATAAAGTAGGCATGAAATATTGTAACAATAAAATTACTAGAAAACTAACAAATAATTAACTTTTTGAAATTTAGATGTTATAATCTAAGTATATGGAGGTAAAAATGGATAAATCAAGAAAAGATCATCTAAGCTGGGACGAATATTTTATGGCGGTTGCCAAACTATCTGCTAAAAGAAGTAAAGACCCAAACACACAAGTAGGGGCATGTATTGTTGGATCTGACAATAGAATTATATCAATCGGATATAATGGGGCACCAAATGGTTATAATGACAAAGCATTTCCATGGGAAAGAACAGGAGAACCACTAAATACAAAATATTTATATGTAGTACACGCTGAAAGAAACGCAATACTAAATTATAGAGGAAATAAAAAAGACTTTGAAAATGCCAAGGTATACGTTGATTTATTCCCATGTAATGAATGTGCAAAAGAAATAATTCAATCTGGTATAAAAGAAGTTGTCTATTTATCTGACAAATATAAAGATACCAATGAGACAAAAGCATCAAAAAAATTATTTGATACATGTGGTGTAAAATATAGACAATTAATAATTGAAAAAGAAATAACAATAGATTTAAGCAAATAAAAAGACATTTAAATGTCTTTTTTTAATACCACATAGCAGTATATAAACCATCACCATCATATAAAGTATCCATATAGGTAATAAAATCAAAATTTTTATTAACGGTCTTCTTGTTATAAGTCTTAATAACAACACCACCATATTCAGGTAATGATTCAGCAACATATAAATTAGTATCATCAACCCCAACTATAATAGCTATATGACCCCAATAAGAAATCAAATCTCCTGCCTTAGCATTACTAGCAACTTCATAATCAATTCTATGAACAATTTCCTGATTGTTCATAATTAATGAAGAATCAAGAGTATAATCAGCACCGACATCACCAACATCGATACCTCCATTTATTAAAGTCCATGTAACAAAACCACTACAATCCAAACCATTAGAATTCTTTCCACCAGATACATACTTACTCCAAAAGTCTTCATAATTAGTAAGAGGACAACCCCACATAGCAGGACCTGCAAAACTCTTTTCAATTGTATCATACTTATCAACACTTAAATATAAACCTTTATGATAATATCTACCTTCACCATCAACATAATTAGTACCAGTATTATGTAATCTACCATTTTCAAAAAAATAATCTATTCTATAAGGAAAATCAAGTGTTAAAAATCTAGCAGCCTCAACAACAGCAGCTCTCGTTTTATATCCTCCAACATTTTTAATCTTATAATCCAAAATCTCATCAATTAAATGTGCTTCTTCCTTTGTATAAGCATTACACCATAAATATTCTTTCTTATCATTATAATGTTCTGGTCTAACAACAAGTTTATCAGTAACAACAACCTCTACGTTTTTAATCAAATTATTAATACTTATAGTAATATTAGCCTTACCAGCCTTATTACCAGTAACAACTCCATTAGAAACAGTTGCAACACCATCATCAGATGAAGTCCATTTCAAATTATTTTTCATAGCATAAGTAACTAAATTATACTTAATTTCCTCTTTTTGTCCCACAGCCAAATATATTTTTTCTTTGTTAACAGTCAAAGAAGATAATTTATATTTATTATTGTTATCAAAAACCTCTTTAATTTCATTATTACCATTCTTTAAATAAATATATTTATTACCATCACTAATATCAAAAATACACTTATCATCATCAATTAACTTCCAATTAGAATCATTTGTATTAGGAATAATTTCAGTATTCGAAACAAAACAATAATTATTTTTTAAAAGAATACTAGAACCCTTAGAAAAACTAATAATTAATTCTTTATCATCCTTATATATATTACTTATAGATGGAAAATTACTTAAAGAAGTAAATAATAAAAATATACCTGTAGACAATGATATTAAGGAAAGAGCTAATATAACTAATGCTAATGAAGTATAACTGTTCTTTTTCATACTCTCACCACAATACTATCTATAGTTAAATTTTACCATTTGTATACCAATAATACAACATAAAAAAATAAAAAAAACAGAAAAATATGTTATAATAAAAATATAAAATATGGAGGATATATGAATACAAAAGAACTAGAAAATATGTTTTGCGTAAAAAAAGGATGTGATCACGGTCCAGCACCAATTCCAGAAGAAGGAAAATGGGTACAAGCAAAAGAAATAAAAGATATTTCAGGATTCACTCATGGAGTAGGTTGGTGTGCACCACAACAAGGAGCATGCAAACTAACACTAAACATAAAAGATGGCATAATTAAAGAAGCCCTAATTGAAACAGTTGGTTGCAGTGGGATGACTCAATCAGCAGCAATGGCTGGAGAAATCTTAACAGGAAAAACACTACTTGAAGCCTTAAATACTGACTTAGTATGTGATGCTATAAATACAGCAATGAGAGAATTATTTTTACAAATAGTATATGGTAGAAGTCAATCAGCATTTTCTGATAACGGTCTTCCAATTGGAGCAGGTTTAGAAGACTTAGGAAAAAACAAAAGAAGTCAAATAGGAACTATATACTCAACTCAAGAAAAAGGAGTTAGATACCTAGAAGTAGCAGAAGGATATGTTTTATCATTAGGATTAGATGAAAATAACGAAGTAATAGGATACAAATATATTAATTTTGGAAAATTCATGAACCTATACAAAAATAAAAAACCACTAGAAGAAGCAATAAAAGAAGCAACAGGTACATATGGCAGATATGATGAAGCTAAAAAATATATAGATCCAAGAGAGGAATAATTATGGAATTGTTTGAAAGTTATGATAGAAGAATTGACCAAATAGAATTATTATTTAAAAAATACAATATAAAAGATTTTAATGAAGCTAAAGAAATATGCTTATCACATGGTTTTGATCCGGAAAAAATAGTAAAAGGAATACAACCAATATGCTTTAATGACGCAGTATGGGCTTATACTTTAGGAGCTGCAATAGCCATAAAAGAAAAATGCACAAAAGCCAGTGAAGCTGCTCTAAAAATAGGAGAAGCATTACAATCATTTTGTATCAAGGGCTCTGTTTCAGACATTAGAAATGTAGGTATAGGTCATGGTAATCTTGCTTCAATGTTATTAAAAGAAGAAACATCATGTTTTGCTTTCCTTGCAGGACACGAATCATTCGCAGCAGCAGAAGGTGCAATAGGTATAGTAAACAATGCTAATAAGGTTAGAAAAACACCTCTAAAAATCATACTAAATGGTTTAGGTAAAGATGCTGCTCAAATAATATCTAGAATAAATGGTTTCACATATGTACAAACAAAATTTGATTATAATCAAAACGAATTAAAAATAATAAAACAAATACCATATTCTAACACTGAAAGAAAAAATGTTTTATGCTATGGAGCAGATGACGTAAGAGAAGGCGTAGCGATAATGCAACATGAAAAAGTAGATGTTTCAATTACAGGTAACTCTACAAATCCAACTCGTTTTCAACATCCAGTAGCAGGAATTTACAAAAAAGAATGTGAAGAAAACAATAAAAAATATTTTTCAGTTGCCTCAGGCGGTGGAACAGGAAGAACCCTTCATCCCGATAATATGGCAGCAGGACCAGCAAGCTATGGACTTACAGACACAATGGGAAGGATGCATAGCAATGTTCAATTTGCCGGATCATCTTCTGTACCTGCTCATGTTGAAATGATGGGACTTATAGGAATGGGAAATAATCCAATGGTCGGAGCAACAGTAGCAATTTCTGTAGCAGTTGAAGAATCATTAAAAAAAGCTTAGGCTTTTTTTATTTGATATTTTAATAATTTAGTGTATAATGTAGTTATTAGAAATTTGAGGTGTAAATATGACATTAAAAGAATATAGTGATTTTTTAATACCAAATGTTGAACATGATTATTTATATTATGAAAAAAAATATCCAGAAAGAAATCTAAAAGAAGGAGCAATGGTTACAAGATTTGCGCCATCTCCTACAGGCTTTGTTCATATGGGATCTTTATATACATCATTTTCAGATTTACAATTAGCCAAACAAACTAATGGTATAGCGTATTTAAGAATTGAAGATACAGATCAAAAAAGAGAAGTAGAAAATGGCATTGAAGGAATAATAAAAGATTTTGAATCATTAGGAATATCTTGGGATGAAGGTCCTATATATGGAGGAAATTATGGACCTTATGTTCAAAGCGAAAGAAAAGATATATATCGTGCCTATGCTAAAAAATTAATAGAAGAATCCCTAGCGTATCCTTGTTTCTGTTCAGCTGAAGATTTAAAAGAAATTAGAGAAATTCAAGAACTAAATAAAGAAAGAATCGGATACTATGGTACATGGGCAAAATGCCGTAATATACCAATGGAAGAAGCAATAAGAAGAATAGAAGCAAATGAAAAATACATAATAAGATTAAAATCTCAAGGAAACTTCAATAACAAAATAATTCTTGAAGACTGCATCAAAGGAAATATCGAAATGCCAGAAAATGATATGGACATAGTAATAATAAAATCAGATGGTTTACCAACATATCATTTTGCTCATGCTATTGATGATCATCTAATGCATACAACTCATGTAATAAGAGGAGATGAATGGGTTTCATCATATCCAATCCATCATGAATTATTTAATCTTTTAGGATTTAAACGTCCAAAATATGCTCATATTGCTCCAATAACAATAAGAGAAAATGAAACAGTCAGAAAACTATCAAAAAGAAAAGACAAAGAAGCAGCTATAAGTTATTACTATAACTTAGGAATTCCTACTGAAGTAATAAGATTATATCTAGCAACTGTTAATAACTCTTCATTTGAAGAATGGTATACAGAAAATCCTAAACTAACTATAGATGACTATAACTTTACATTTGATAAAATGCCAGTAGGGGGATCACTATTCGATATAAATAAACTAATAAGTATATCAAAAATATATTTTGGAAACCTATCAAAAGAACAACTATATGAAGGATTAATAAAATATACAAAATCATTTGACAAAGAGTTCTTTGATATATTAACAAACAATAAAGAATATGCACTAAACGTATTAAATATAGAAAGAGAAAAACCAAATCCAAGAAAAGATATATCATGTTATAAAGATGTAAAAGAATTAAATTGGTATATGTTTGACAAATTATATGAAGAACACGAAAAAACTTACGAATTCATGAAAATAAATGACATAGAAGAAATAAAAAACATTTTAAAAACATATATAGAAAAATATATAGATTTAGAAACAGATCAAAACACTTGGTTTGATAAAATAAAATCTCTAGCAGAAGAACTAGGATATGCTAAAGAAGTAAAACTATTCAAAAAAAATCCAGATGAATATAAAGGACACGTTGGAGATGTTGCAACTGTTCTAAGAGTAGTATTAACTACAAAAAATCAAACACCTGATTTATATGAAATAATGAAAGTTTTATCAAAAGAAGAAGTAATAAAAAGATACGAAAATTTTATAAAAAATAATTAACCGAAAGTTCATAAGTAAATTATGAACTTTTTTATTGAAAAAAATATAAAAACCAAAAATGATATGTTATAATTAAAAAGGATAGTAGTGAAAGATAATCATCTATACCAATAATAAACGTAAGAAAGAAGGAAAAAATATGGGATTTATTAAAGCATTTTCAGGTGCCTTAAGTGGTACATTAGCAGATCAATGGCAAGATTTTTATATGCCAAGACAAGATGTTCCTGCAACAGCTGCATTATTTCAAGCAGTACCAAGTGGAACAAACAATGGTAGAGGAGAAAATTATAAAGGAAACGACAATATTATTACAAATGGTAGTAAAATTATAGTTCCTGAAAAAACAGCTCTAATTACAATTCAAGATGGCGCTATCACTGGATATGTTGCTGAACCAGGAGGATTCATATTTAGATCAGATGATCCATCTTCTAAATCAATATTTGCAGGTGATGGAATAATTGGACAACTTGCAGCATCAACTTGGGAAAAAGTTAAATTTGGTGGACAACCAGGATCACAACAACTAGCATTTTATATTAACCTAAAAGAAATACCAAATAATAGATTTGGAACTCAATCTGAAATTTATTGGGACGATGCATACTTTGGTACACAAGTAGGAGCAGTGACAAGAGGTACATATACATTACAAATAGTTGATCCATTATTATTTGTTAAAAACTTTGTACCAGCTAAATACTTACAACCAAACGCTCCAGTATTTGATTTTGCTGACATGGATAACGAAGCAGGTGCTCAATTATTTAATGAAGTTGTTTCAACATTATCAGCAGCATTCTCAAATTATACAAACGATCCTTCAAAGGGAAATAGAATCTCTAAAATTCAAGGAGACCAAATTGGATTTGCACAAGCTATGGCTCAAGCTGTAGAAGATGCATATCAATGGAAAACAACAAGAGGTTTAGAAATTGTTAAAACAGCAATTTTAGCTATTGAATACGACAATGATACAAAAGAATTAATGAAAGACGTTAAAAAAGCTGATGCCTTATCAGGAGCTAGAGGTAATGCATTTATGCAACAAGCAGCTGCAAGAGGAATGCAAGCAGCTGGTGAAAATGGTGGTGGCACAGGTATGGCATTCATGGGAATGGGAATGAATGCAGCTGGTGGAATGATGAACGGAATGCAACAACCTAATACTCAATCAAGTTATCAACCAGCATTTGGACAACCACAATCTCAACCAATTAATCCTCAAAACCAACCTCAACAACCAACACAAACAAATGAAGATCCAACTGAAAAACTAATAAATGCTAAAAAATTATTAGATGCTGGAGTTATTACACAAGAAGATTATGACAAATTAAAAGCTCAAGTTTTAGGATTATAAAATATGGATGAAAAAGATATAATCCCTAATGAACAAGCAAATCAAAATATAAAAATTGTTAAAACAGACGTTGACTCACATGATGGACAAAATAAATGTCCAAAATGTGGAGCAACAGATATTTCAACAAATACTCAAAACGGAAAACTAAGATGTAATTTCTGTCGTTATGAATTTGAACCTGAAAAAATAACAGGAATGGAAGAAAATATCAAAAACCTAGAAGGACAAATTATAGGATCAGGAGCTCAAGATATAGTAGCAGACACAAAAGACATCCTAACATTTAAATGTAGTAGTTGTGGTGCCGAGGTAGTAATAGACACATCTTCTCAATCAGGAGCAAGATGTCACTGGTGTAGAAATACATTATCAGTAAATCAACAAATTCCAAATGGTAGTGTTCCAGATGTAGTTTTACCATTCACTGTAAGTAAAGAAAACGCAAAAACAGAAATAGAAAAATTTGTAGGTAAAAGAAAATTTTATGCTCATCCAAAATTTAGACAAGAATTTACAACAAATAATATCATGGGAGTATATTTCCCTTATATGATAGTAGATGTAAATGCTCATGCCAAACTAATAGGACAAGGAGAACATAAAATAAGAGAATACACCGTTGGTAGTGACAATAATAGAAAAACATACTATGATGCTGATTTATACCATGTAGAAAGAGACTTTGATATAACAATTAATGGACTATCAATAGAATCAAACTCTGATAGATTAAATATAAATTCAAAAGAGAAAACAAACAATATTATTAATTCAATAATGCCGTTTGACATAGAAAACTGTGTTAAATATAATGCAAATTACCTAAAAGGTTATACATCTGAAAGAAGAGATACAAACATTGAACAATTAAAAACAATTGTTGATACACAAGCAAAAGATATAGCAAGATACGCTGCAAATGATACACTAGGAGAATACGATAGAGGTGTAGCATGGGCTAATGAACAATTTGACATAAAGGGACAACAATGGAGAGCTGCTTACTTACCAGTATGGCTATACAGCTATCAAGAAGTGAAAAAAGATAAAAAATTATTACACTATGTAGCAGTAAACGCCAGAACAAAAGAAACAATGGGTAGTGTTCCAATTCATATGCCAAAACTATTATTAATTTCATTTCTAATAGAAATTATTGGTTTATTATTAATGTTATTTGTAGACTGGGATTACAGTTGGTTATTCTTGTCACTCGGTATAATATATTTTCTAATTATTCATAGCAAATATAGAAATACTGGTGCTAGACATTCATATGAAACACAAACTGAAAAAGACATGCGAAACTTAAAATCAACAGATGACTTTATAAAAACAGAAAAAGGATTATCAAATTCAATGATCGAAGGGGCTAATAATAAAAGATTAGAAGGTAATTCCAATAGAGGATTAACAAATAAAATTAGCTCATTAACAGGAAATGATAAAGTTGTCAATTTTATAAAAAATAACATTGATAATAGAGGAGGTAAATAATGATTTGTCCAAAATGTGGTACTAACAACAATGACGGATCAAGTTTTTGTATAAGATGTGGTGCTAACTTAATAGAAAACAATATGACACCACAACCAAATAATAATGTACAAAATAATGAATATTTAGAACAACCTATAAATCAACCAATGAATAATCAAACTGTTCAACCTCAAATAAATTCTTTGTCATATCAACAACCAATTAATAGTGTTAATAATACTCAATTAGATTATTTTAATTACATGTTCAATGCTTTCTTAAAACCAGTTGAATGTTTTAAAAAAGAAGAAAATAAATTTAACGATACTAAGACATCAATTATTTTTAGTAGTATTATTGCTGTTATTATTATGATAATAAATCTAATAAAAACAATGATTTCTGCTATTTTAACAAAATCATTTGACTATACAACTTTTAAAACAAAAACAACAATTGATTTCAGTAAACTAAAAGACTTAAATTATATAGATTTAATAGGTAAACAACTATTAATATACGCAGGAATAATCTTAGTTATTGCATTAGTTTATTATTTAGCATCTTTAGTAATAAAAAAACAAACTATCTTTACTAAAATGTTAGCAATATCAGCTACTTCAGTTATGCCATTTGTAATATTAGGTATGGTAATATCTCCAATTTTAGGTAAAATATGGACACCATTATCAATCATATCACTAGTAATCGGAGTAGTTTATTCACTATTAATTTTTATCACACTAATAAACAAAGATATTACTTTTGATAATGAAGATAAAAAAATATATTTTAATCTTGTATGTTTATCAATTTTAGGAAGTGCTTTATATTATGTATATATAAAACTATTAATAAGTAGCAAAGTAAGTGATTTATTAGACTTCTTTGGTTAAAAAACTAATCAAAAAATATATAAGCAACTAAGGTTTTGGTTGCTTTTTTAAAAAGGAAGTGAAAAAATGTTTTGTAAAGAATGTCAAAATAAAATAACTAATAAATCATACTTTTGTCCTAATTGTGGAAATAATTTAAAACTAAATAAAAAAAGAAATACCAAACTAATAATGTTTATATCATTAATCATAATATCAGCTTTAATTATTGCCTTAGGATATTTTTGTTATACTTATTTTAACAAAAATAAAAATGACATATCAAAAGAAACAAAAAATTATAACACCCTAGAAAAAATTAAATCAGATTATGAAAAAGGCAATATAAATGTAAAAGATTATTTTTCTCAACTAGTATATTTAGAATTTGATTCACCAAAATTAGATTCAAAATATCTTTCTGATTATGAATATTACACAACAGAATGTGAACTATATACAGATGAAGTATTAAATAATCATTATGAAAAACTAGATCAAGATGTTATTAAATTTTATTTAGCTAACAAATCTATGACTAATGTAGTTCTAGGAGAGAAAAAAGCCAGTATAACTAAACTACCAAATAACACTACCAATCTTAAAGCTAAACAATTAGAAGAAAATAAAAATAACATTATAAATCATAGATTAGAAAATGTTTACTTAACAAAAGAAGGACATTTCCTAATTTGGTATACAAGTCGTGGTGATGATGCAATTACAGAAAAACAATTAAAATCTCTAGCAGAAGGCTTGGAAGATAGTATCACCAAATATGAACAATACTTTGGAATAAAGTATTCTTATACTCCTTATGTTGATAATAGATACTTTAATGAAGATTGGAAAAATGCTAAAGAAACTTTAAAACAAAATAACATATCAACATCATCATTAAAAACAGCCATGAGTGTTTATGTCTATGATACTGGTAGCCAAACAGTTTTAGCAAGCTATAATGATGAAAATGACGTTGTCAAATGGCTTAATCGTTCATTAGTGCTAGATATCCTAGACCAAGATGGTATCGTAAATTATCCATATATAGTAATAAACAAAAAAGGTATATCTAATAATATTAATAGTCTAAGTCAACTCTATAATCATGAATTATTTCATCATATGCAATACTTATTTTGTAAATCAACAACAGGTAAAAGATGCCTAGCAGATGAAACACTTATTGAAGGAATGGCAAATTTTGCAAGCGCAAAAGTAAGTGATGTGTCAACAACTAACAATTTCTTAAATAATTGGGCAGGTATTTATACAAAAAACACAAGTACTAAATTATCTGATATCGTTGATAGCAAAGGTAGCAAAGGTTATGCTTTATTCCCATATTTTTATTCATATTCTACTCAAGTAAATAATTGGGAAAAAATACTTATGAATGCTCACAACTACAAAGATGCTTTCAACTATATCAAAAATAATACTCCTAAAAAGAACCTAGTAAGCACAATAAATGACCTAGCATATTACTCAATTAGTCAAAATTATGATAATAAATCATTAAAATCAATAACAGGAATTAGAAACAAAATAAATTTAGAAAATAACAAAAAATACAACTTAACAATAAATGCTGGCTCAATAGACTATTTTGATCTAACAAAAACTCCCAATCTAAATATATTAACAAAAAATAATACCTATCTAACTATAAAACTATATGGTTACAAAGAGGGAATATACAAAGAAATTAAGGCATCCTCTAACAGTATGAAACTTGATACTACTTTTTTTGCAAATTATGATAAATTTTACTTAGCAGTAACCAATGGAGATTTAACAAACTCTCATAATTACACAATAGATACTAAAAACAATAAACAACAAAACAATAATGAATATATAACTTCTTTCAATAACTATAATATAGAAATAATCATAAACACAAAAAATAATGGGGTAGAATTAGAACAACATTCAAAAGGTACAATTGATGAACTTCATCAAAAAGAATATTTAGAAACAAAAACAAACACAATGGGTATAAAAATTACCAATAAAATATATTATGATTTTGATACAGGTTATACTTATATATCACAACCATTTAAAGAAGATTATTGGCTTAAAGAAAAAGGAACATCACAAATAGTAGATTTAGGAAAAATCCTAGACAAACTAATTAGTATGGAAGATGTTACAAAAATCTCAAACAATCACTATAAAGTAAAAATGACAGAAAATGATATTAAAAATCTAATAAATTTTGCAAACTCTTCCTCATCAACTATCAAAAAAGATATCAATATTGACGTTTATACTAAAAATGGCTATATAGTAGAATTAAAATATGACTTTACAAAATTAATATCAGGATTTGAACAATTTACCACAACAATAAAATTTTCTAACTATAATAATGCCGGTAATGTTGAAATTCCTCAAACAATAATTAATAATGCAAAAAATCAATAATTTTAAGGAGATAGAAAATGAATCAAAGTAATAAAATAATAGGGTATGATCCTCAAACGGGACAACCAATTTATGCAAATCAAAATACAAATATTAATTGGTCAATGCCAACAAAATCACCAAAAAACAATAATAAAGTATTTATTATAATAGCAATACTAATAGTTTTTGTGGTTATTACTGTTTTATATTTTTATAATCAAGATAAGAAAAAATCAACAAGTAATGAAACACCTAACAATTCAAAAGTAGAAAACAATAACAATAAAAATGATGAACAACAAAACAATAATTCAACTGACAATTCCAAAGATGAAACTAACACAAGTGATGAAAATAACTCATTTTTATTTAGCATAGAGGATGTATTTACTATTACAGATAGAGGTACAGTTGTAACAGGACATGTACAAAGAGGAAAATTAAAAGTTGGTGATACTGTTCAAATAATTGGATTGGACAAAGAAACAATAACAGCAAAAGCAACAGGAATGGAAATGTTTAGAGAGAAAAAAGATGAAGCGAATGTTGGAGATAATGTTGCAATACTTTTAGAAAATATCACAAGAGAACAAGTACAAAAAGGACAAGTATTAGCAAAACCAAATTCAATCAAAGCAGTAAAAAAATTTGATGCTGATGTATATATTTTAACAAACGAAGAAGGTGGAAGACATACCCCATTCTTTGAAAGTTATAGACCTCAATTTTGTTTCAAAGAAGCAAACATTACTGGTGAAATTGAATTGCCAGAAGGTGTTGAAATGGTTATGCCTGGTGATAACATAAAATTAACTGTCAAACTAGTTCATAATGTTGCAATGGAAAAAGGTACAGAATTTAATATTAAAGAAGGTGACAGAATAGTTGGAAAAGGGACTGTTACCAAAATATATTAAATTAAATAACACAAAAACATTGTCATAAAAAAATAATGTGTTATAATAAAAATGTCTTTCTTAAGACATCTTTATTGGCCCGTTGGTGAAGTGGTTTAACACGTCGCCCTCTCAAGGCGATATTCATGGGTTCAAACCCCATACGGGTCACCAAAAAGATTATTAAACCTTTGTATATCAAAGGTTTTATTCTTTTACTCTAAAATTGCTAAAACAAACTTCATCATGAAACAAACATTTTAATATACATAAAAATAAGTACTACTTTAAAGTTAAAAATTATTTACTAGAATATTTAATTTTATCTACACTATAAAAAAATAGGTAGAATTTATCTACCTATTTTTACTTTTGTAATATAATACTATGAAAGGAGATGTAGATATGTATAATTATCCTTATTATGGTAATAGTGGTTTTGGTGATGGCTGGTGGATTTGGATTGTAATAATTATAATTTTCTTCGTACTATTCTTTAACAATAACAATTCTGGTAATAAAGGTTGTTGTAGATAAGCACTTTAGTGCTTTTTTTCTTGATTTTATTTGACATTTAAAAATATTTATACTAAAATTAAACCATAATCAAATTGATGATGTGGACAAGTTTTATTAATTACTATTTTTAGCGAATTGGGTATGGTGAAAGCCAATAAATAAGTGTAATAAAATAACACCACGGAATGCTTATTTGAAATAAGTAGAATAAGCCGGCAAAAACCGTTATATAATTGAGATATCTAACTAACGATAAGAAGGGTGGTACCGCGTAATGCCCCTTTAAATTGTTAGTTTTTTTAATGGGAGGGAAGAAAAAATGGATATTAAAAAGTTATATGAAGACCTAAAAGATTATTTAAAAAAAGAAATAGTAATAGAAGGTTGGGTAAAGAATCATAGAAAACAAAAAGAATTTGGTTTTATAGATTTTTCTGATGGAACATGTTTTAAATCAGTTCAAGTTGTATATGATGACAAACTAAGTAATTTTTCAGAAATATCAAAAATAAGAGTTGGCTCAGCCATAAAAGTAATAGGAATAGTTGAAGAGTCACCTGCTAAAGGACAAGAATTTGAAATAGTAGCAACCAATGTAATTTTATTAGGAGATTCACCTGAAGACTATCCAATTCAACCAAAAAGACATTCTAGAGAATTCTTAAGAGAACAAGCTTACTTAAGACCAAGAACAAATCTTTTTAATGCCATTTTTAGAGTTAGAAGTGTAGCAGCTCATGCTATCCATGAATATTTTCAATCAAATGGATATATTTATGTTCATACACCACTAATAACAACAACTGATTGTGAAGGTTCAGATCAAATGTTCAAAATTACTACTTTGGATTTTGATAACTTACCAAAAACAGATGGTAAAGTAGACTTTTCAAAAGATCTATTTGGTAAAAAAGCATACATTACTGGTTCAGGACAACTACACGGAGAAGCCTTTGCTATGGCTTTCAAAAAGATATATACTTTTGGACCTACATTTAGAACAGAAAAATCAAATACTAAAACTCATGCTAATGAATTTTGGATGATTGAACCAGAAATAGCATTTTGTGATCTTGAAGGACTTATGGACATAGAAGAATCAATGTTAAAATTTGTAGTAAAATATGTAATGGATAAATGTCCTGACGAAATAGATTTCTTTGATAAATTTGTTGAAAATGGTTTAAAAGAAAAATTAAGAAAAATAACAGACAGTAAATTCATAAGAATTGACCATAAAGATGTTATAGATATTCTAAAAAAAGCCGATGTAAAATGGGAATTTGAACCTGATTACAACGAAGATATTGCCAAAGAACATGAAAGATATATAACAGAATATTTTAATGGTCCAGTATTTATCAAAAATTGGCCAAAAGATATAAAAGCTTGGTATATGAAAGAAAATGATGATCATAAAACAGTAGCGGCGGTTGACCTAGAAGTTCCTGGAGCAGGAGAGTTAATGGGAGGATCTCAACGTGAAGAAAACTACGATAAACTAATTGCCAGAATGCAATCATTAAACGTTGATCGTGCACCAATTGAATGGTTCTTAAACTTAAGAAAATATGGTGGATGTGTTCATTCAGGATTTGGAATGGGATTTGAAAGATTAATAATTTATTTAACTGGAGTAGAAAACATAAGAGATGTAATACCATTCCCAAGAACACCAGGAAACTGTGATTATTAAAATTAAAAAGTAATGTTAAACGACTCTTGACATTACTTTTTTTTCTATCTATAATTGTTATGCACCTAACAAAAAAGGAGAAAATATGAAAAAAGGAATATCTTATGAAATTATAACATTGGATAATAATTTAAAAAGATTTGCATTAAACAAAGGGAAGTGTGCTATTCCCAAAAATCCTCCAAGTCCCATTCAAATGAAAATATTACATTATCTAATAATCAATCAAGAAAAAGACATATATCAAAGGGACTTAGAAAAATTATTAAATCTCAGAAGATCAACTATATCAGGAATCTTAAAAACAATGGAAAAACATGACATTATAACTAGAAATGATTCAAAAATAGATGCCAGAAGTAAAAAAATAGAACTATCATCATCATCAAAACAGTTCTACAAACAATCAAAAAAAGTATTTAAAGAAGTAAATGATATTCTTATAAAAAACATAAGTGAAGACGAATTAGAAACATTTATTAATGTCATACATAAAATGAAAAGTAACATAAAAGAAAGGGAAGATGAAAATGATAAAATTATTAAAAAAACTAAATAAAAAAGATTGGATCTTTGCATTTATAAGTTTTATCCTAATTGTTATTCAAGTATGGTTAGAACTAAAAATGCCAGATTATATGTCAGAAATAACAAAATTAGTACAAACAAAAAATGCCCTTATGAGTGATATATTAACTCAAGGTTTATATATGCTACTTTGTGCTTTTGGAAGTTTAGTATCTGCAATTATTGTAGGATATTTAATATCCAACATAGCAGCATCTTTTTCAATGAAAACAAGAAAATCTTTATTTGAAAAAGTTGAAGATCTTTCACTACAAGAAGTAAAACAATTTCAAACAAGCAGTTTAATAACAAGAACAACCAATGATATAACACAAATTCAAATGTTTATAGCAATGGGTTTACAATTATTAATAAAATCTCCAATAACTGCAGTTTGGGCAATAACAAAAATACTTGGTAAAAACCTAACTTGGAGTTTTATAACAGCTATAGCAGTTATTGTTTTATTAGTAACAGTATTAATTATTATGTTAATCGTTATGCCAAGATTTAAAATAGTACAAGGACTAATTGATAAAATAAATCAAATAACTAGAGAAAATTTAACAGGAATTAGAGTAATAAGAGCTTTTAATGCTGAAAATTATCAAGAAGAAAAATTCGAAACAGCTAACAACAACTTAACAAAAAATCAATTATTCAATCAAAAAGTATTCTCTGTAATGCAACCTGTTATGTATCTTGTAATGTATTTCTTAACACTTTCTATATATTTTGTAGGAGCAGGATTAATTAATGAAGCAAATATGGCAGATAAAATATCCCTATTTGGAGACATGATTGTTTTCAGTAGTTATGCTATGCAAGTAATAATGTCATTTTTAATGTTAGCAATGATATTCATGATGTTACCAAGAGCAAACGTATCAGCAAAACGTATTAATGAAGTATTAGAAACAAAATCAAGTATAAAAGATGGGACAATAAAATCATCAAAAGAAACAGGTACTATTGAATTTAAAAATGTATCATTTAAATATCCAGATGCAGATGAATACCTATTAAAAAATATTTCCTTCAAAGTAGAAAAAGGACAAACAATAGCCTTTATAGGTTCAACCGGATCAGGAAAATCAACATTAATCAATTTAATTCCTAGATTCTATGACGCAACCGATGGTGAAGTTTTAGTGGATGGTATAAATGTAAAAGAATACAAATTAGAAAGCCTTCATAACAAACTTGGTTATATACCTCAAAAAGCTGTTATGTTCAATGGAACAATATCAAGTAATATTTCTTATGGCGAAAGCAATCAAAAAAAGCCATCAAAAACAAAAATAAAAGAAGCAATCAAAGTCGCCCAAGCAGAAGAATTTGTTACAAAAATGGAAAAAAGTTATGATGCCCATATAGCCCAAGGTGGTACTAATATTTCAGGAGGACAAAAACAAAGATTATCAATAGCCCGTGCTATAGCCAGAGATCCTGAAATATACATATTTGATGATTCATTTTCAGCTCTTGATTATAAAACAGATGCAACCTTAAGAAAAGTATTAAAAAAATATACAAAAGAATCAACCATTCTAATAGTGGCACAAAGAATAGGAACAATAATGAATGCTGATAAAATAATAGTTTTAGATAGTGGCAAATGTGTTGGTGTAGGAACACATAAAGAATTATTAAAAAAATGTAAAGTTTACAAAGAAATAGCCTTATCACAATTATCAAAGGAGGAGTTAGAAAATGAATAACGAAAAAAATACATCAAATTCTAAAAGACCTCACGGCCCAGGTATGCAAATGGAAAAACCAAAAGACTTCAAAAATTCCATAACTAAACTATTTAAAAGCCTAAAACTATACAAAATATTTATAATAATAGCATTAATACTTGCAATAAGTGGATCAATTCTATCATTAATTGCCCCAAATAAACTATCAAAACTAACTGATGAAATACAAAAAGGAATAGTATTAAATACAACTAATTTAAAAAAATTAACAACTGATATTGAACAAGAATTAAAAAGTGAAGAATTAAAAAATAAATTAAATGAAATAATAGACATAAAAATAGATGAAGAAACAATTAATACAATAATGTCATCAAAAGAAATATCATATGAAGAAAAACAAATCTTTCAAAAAGCTTTAATAGATATAAATAATAATAAAGATTCAACAATTAATATAATTTTACAATTACCAGAAAAAATACAAAATATAATTTTAAAAGACACTACATATAAAAATCAAACAATAACCTCTAATGATAAAAAACAACTATTACTTACAATGCAAACAACAGATAATAAAACATTATCAAAGCTACCAGATTCAATAAAAAATATCTTACTAGAAGATAGTAAAATAGATAATGAAATTATAACATCAAAAGACAAATTTATCTTTATTGAAAAATTTAACAATATAGACAGCAAAAATGTTAAAAATATATATTCAAAAGTAGATCAATTACCAAAAAGTATTCAAAATATATTAATACCATCTATGAATATGAACAAAATAAAAAAGATTACAATAACATTAGCATCACTCTATATATTAAGTGCAATATTTACATTTATTCAATCAATCTTAATGACAGATGTAGCTAATAAATTTGCCAAAAAATTAAGAAGTAACATCTCTGAAAAAATCAACAAATTACCATTGAAATATTTTGATAGAAACCTATCAGGTGATATCTTATCAAGAGTAACAAATGATGTGGACACAATAGCTCAAAGTATGAACCAATCCCTAGCATCTTTAGTTAGCGCAATAACATTATTTATAGGTTCTATAATTATGATGTTCTATACAAATTATATAATGGCTATAACAGCCATATTATCAAGTCTATTTGGTTTTGTATTTATGTTTAAAATATTATCAAAATCCCAAAAATACTTTACAGCAAGACAAGTAGAACTAGGTAAATTAAACGGTCATATCGAAGAAGTTTATTCTGGTCTAAATGTAGTTAAAGTATATAATGGTAAAAAAGAATCAAATCAAAAATTTGATGAATTAAATAAAAGCGTATATGAATGTAACAGAAAAAGTCAATTCTTATCAGGCTTAATGATGCCTATGATGAATTTTATAGGAAACTTTGGTTATGTAGCAGTATGTATAATAGGAGCACTTTTAGTATCAAAAGACATGATTACTTTTGGTGTAATAGTAGCATTCATAACATATGTAAGACTATTTACAAATCCACTTTCTCAAATAGCCCAAGGTTTAACATCACTTCAAACAACCGCAGCAGCATCCGAAAGAGTATTTGAATTCTTAGAAGAGAAAGAATTAACAAAAGAAAACACTACAAAAACATTAGAAAAAAATAAAGTAAAAGGAAACGTTGAATTCAAACATGTAAAATTTGGATACGATAAAGATAAAATAATCATAAAAGACTTTAATGCTAAAATAAAACCAGGACAAAAAATAGCTATAGTAGGGCCTACTGGAGCAGGAAAAACAACAATAGTAAACTTACTTATGAGATTTTATGAACTAAATAGTGGGGACATAACAATAGACAATATCTCAACAAAAGATTTATCAAGAGAAAACATCCATGATTTATTCACAATGGTTCTTCAAGATACTTGGTTATTTAATGGTACAATTAAAGAAAATATCATTTATAACAATAAAAACATTACTGACAAAGAAGTAATAGATGTATGTAAAAAAGTAGGAGTTCATCACTTTATAAAAACCTTACCCCATGGTTATGACTCGGTTATTTCTGATATAGACAGTATCTCATCCGGTCAAAAACAACTTTTAACAATTGCTCGTGGTATGATAGATAACAAACCATTACTTATTCTAGATGAAGCAACTTCTAATGTTGACACAAGAACAGAAGAATTAGTACAACAAGCAATGGATAAATTATCAGAAGGAAAAACATCTTTCATAATAGCACATAGATTATCAACAATAAAAAATGCTGACCTAATCTTAGTTATGAAAGAAGGAAATATAATAGAACAAGGGTCTCACGATGAATTAATCAAAAAGAATGGTTTTTATGCTAATCTATACAACTCCCAATTTGACAATTTAAATTAAGAGGTTTATCCTCTTTTTATTATTAACAACACAAAAAACAAGACAAAAAAAATACCATATGTTATAATTAAATAAAAGGAAGTGTTAAAATGAGCATATATGCATATTATTTATTGTTCATGATGTACTCATTCATAGGATGGGCAGTAGAAACATCATTTACATTTTATAGAAGTAAAAAATTTGTCAACAGAGGATTCTTAATCGGACCATATTGTCCAATATATGGATGGGGATGTATGGCCATAACAATCTTATTAAAAAACTTCATGTCAAGTCCAATTGTTCTTTTCTGTATGGCAATTATAATTTGTTCAATTCTTGAATATTTTACCAGTTACTTTATGGAAAAAATATTTAATACTAGATGGTGGGATTATAGTCAAAACAAATTTAATATAAATGGTAGAATATGTTTAGAAACAATGATTCCATTTGGAATACTAGGAACTATTGTCATGTATTTAGTAAATCCAACACTAACAAAATTTGTAACAAGTATACCTCAAAACACATTAAAAATAGTATCAATAATAATATTTGTAATATTTATAATAGACAATATTATTTCCTTTGGAATAGTAACAAAATTTACTAATAATGTAAAAAATGTAAAAAAAGATAGTACTGAAGATATAAAAAAATATACAAAAAAACTATTTGAAACAAAAAATATTCTTCATAAAAGACTTATCAATGCCTTTCCAAATGTAAAAGCAAAACTAAATAACTTAAGAGAAGAAATAAAAAAGAGGAAAAATAATGAATAATAAATATATCGAATTAAGTCAAAAGTATAATACATTTACATATGAAAAATATGATATTAAATACTTAAAAGACAAAATAGAAATAACATATTATTTTACTATTAACAATTTATGTACATTTACTCCCAAACTAGAAATAGAAGTAAAGAATATAAATAACAAAAATAAAGAATTTATTTCATACTTAGTATTTAATATAGGAATGATAGAACTTATTAGTTATTGGAAATCAACATGTTCAAAAAACATAGTTGTAAAATGTGGTCACTTATCAAATAAACAAGTAAATTGGTTTAAAAAAACATATTTCTATGGTCTAGGAGAATTCTTTTATATAAACAATATAGATACCAATATAAAAGACTTTGTAAACATAGTTACACATAATAAAGAAAAAGTAACACACGATAGATTTTATAAAGGAGAAGGAAACTTAATTCCTGTTGGTGGTGGAAAAGACTCAAATGTTACCTTAGAACTTTTAAAAAATGAAGACAACACTTGTTTTGCTATTAATCCTAAAAATGTTCATTATGACTGTATTGGCTTATCAGGTATACAAAAAACAATATTTGTTAATCGAACAATAGATAAAAAATTAATTGAACTAAACAACGAAGGATTTTTAAATGGCCATACACCATTCAGTGCCTTAGTATCATTTATTTCATTACTATGTGCATACTTAACAAATAAAAAATATATAGTATTATCAAACGAAGGAAGTGCTAACGAAAGCACAGTAATAGGACAAAATATAAACCATCAGTACTCAAAATCATATGAATATGAAGAAGATTTTAATTACTATGTTAAAAAATATCTAAAAATTGATATTAAATACTTTAGTATCTTAAGATGTCTAAATGAATTACAAATAGCATTACTATTTTCAAAATACAAAAAATATCATCAAACTTTCAGAAGCTGTAATTTAGGAAGCAAAAATAGCGACTGGCAATGGTGTGGAAATTGTCCAAAATGTCTATTTACATTTATAATATTAAGTGCTTTTATGGATTACGATGAAGTAATAGAAATATTCAATAAAGACTTACTAAATGATGGTAACTTAATAGATTATTATAAACAACTTCTAGGAGAAACAAAAGCCAAGCCATTTGAATGTGTTGGTACCATAGAAGAAACAAAAATTGCATCATCAATGATAATAAAAAAACAAAAAGAAGATTTACCATTATTACTAAAATATTATAAAGAAAACTATAAACTAGAAGAAAATAATATTCTAAAAAGATTTAATAAAGATAATAATTGCGATGAGCATTTTATAAAAATATTAAAGGAAGAATTAAATAAATATGTTAGATAAAATAATAGAAAAATTTAAAAATAAAAATATAGCCATCCTAGGCTTCGGAAGAGAAGGAAGATCAACTTATAAATTCTTAAGAAGCAACTTAAAAGATGAAAAAATAACTATTCTTGACAAAAATAATACAAAAAAAGATGACGAAATATTTAAGATTGATCAAAATATAGAATTTATTCTTGGAGATAATTATCTAAATAATCTAGATAACTTTGATATTATAGTAAAAACACCAGGAATTTCTCTTCATAACATAGACACAACCAAAATAATAAATAAAATTGTATCTCAATGTTCCTTATTATTAGAATGTACTGACTTTAAAACAATTGCAGTAACAGGTACTAAAGGTAAAAGTACTACATCAACTCTAATATATGAAGTAATAAAAGCCCAAAATGATAATGTATTTCTTATGGGAAACATTGGAATACCTATATTTGATTACATAGATAATTTCAATAAAGATAGTATACTAGTATTAGAACTATCTGCTTATCAATTAGAGTATATCAAAAAATCTCCTCATATAAGTATTTTATTAAACCTATATCAAGAACATCTAGATTACTTTAAAACATTAGATAACTATTATAATTCAAAACTAAATATATTAAGAAATCAAAATGAAAATGATTATGGTTTTTATCTATATGATAATAATAAATACATAGACAATAAAATAAAATCAAAACTATTTGCAATAAATAAAGACATATATATAAAAGATAACTATATATATTTTAACAAAGAAAAACTATATAATATAAACGAAAAAAGAAACCTTTTAGGAGAACACAATTTAGTTAATATAATGTTTGTTCTAGGAGTATCATATATCCTAAAATTAAACATGAGCAAAGTAATAGAAACAATAAATAACTTCAAAGGTCTAGAACATCGTATGGAACTTGTTGGTACTTATGATAATATAACGTTTTATAACGATACAATTGCAACAATACCAGAAGCAACAATCAATTGTATAAAAGCATTAAAAGAAGTTGACACTCTAATATTTGGAGGTATGGATAGAGGTATTGATTATAATAACTTTATAAAAGAATTAAACAATTCAAATATTAAAAACTTTATTTGTATGCCTGATACCGGAAATAAAATAGGAAAACAATTAATAAATAAAAATGTATATTATGAAGAAAACATGGAAAAAGTAGTAAAACTAGCCAAAAAAATAACGACTAAAGGAAAAATATGCTTACTATCTCCAGCCGCACCAAGTTATAACAAATATAAAAACTTTGAAGAAAAAGGAAAATTATATAAAGAATATGTAAGAAATAAGTAGAAATGCTTATTTCTTTTTTGCCAATTTTCATAAAATATAACACGGAGGTTAATGTATGAATCATAAAGAAAAAATAGATCTTATAATAAAAAATAGTGAAATAAGAAACAAGCTACATAGAGTAGGAATATATGGTTGTCGTGGACCACAAGGACCCACAGGACCAAAAGGTGAAAAGGGTGATACTGGTTTACAAGGGGAGCGAGGCTTAACTGGCCTACAAGGAGAAAGAGGGATACCAGGACCATCTAGTATTGATGTCGGAATTACAGAAACAGTAGAACCTTTTGAAGATGCTAAAGTAGAAAATGTTGGAACTAATGAAGATGTTATTTTGAATTTTAAAATACCGAGAGGACAGCAAGGAATAGATGGAAAAATAGGTCCACAAGGAATACCGGGTCCAAAGGGTGAAAAAGGTGATAGAGGTCCGCAAGGTACTAAAGGAGAAAAAGGAGACCAAGGACCTGCTACTATTCAAATTGGAAATATAGAAACAATAGAGCCAACTGAAGAGGCCGAGGTTATAAACGTAGGAACGCCTGTTGATGTAGTTTTAGATTTTAAAATACCAAAAGGCGAAAGAGGCGATAAAGGAGATATCGGACCAAGAGGATTACCGGGAGAAACGGGTA
Organism: uncultured Bacilli bacterium; assembly: GCA_934098525.1. Classification (GTDB taxonomy): domain Bacteria; phylum Bacillota_I; class Bacilli_A; order RF39; family UBA660; genus CAKONZ01. The sequence continues at coordinate 74,091 of CAKONZ010000007.1, forward strand.
GGACAGAACATATTGCCATAGATGAAACAGAAACTTTAGAGCCAGGTGAACCAGCCACTGTAATGGATACTTTTGAAAATTGGGTGCATCATTTAGCATTTTCAATTCCAAAAGGAGAAAAAGGTGATGCTGGAGAAAGAGGACCACAAGGCCCTGCAGGCCCTCCCGGAACAGAATTTGTATCCTCTTACGGAATTAGATATTCAATGACCGATACACAACTTAACTTGCCACAAGGTGCAGATACAATAATTCCACTTCCTGAAAAAGGACCTGCCTTTCTTACTGAATATCCGGATGGTAATTCAATTAAGATAAAAGAAAATGGAGTATATCTAGTATCATATTTATTATGTGGAGCAACAAATGAAGAGTGTTCTATAACTATGTCTGTTAGAGCAAACGATATATTACAACCGGCAACAAGTGCAACAAGTGAGTTTAGTGCACAAATGATTAATAATATCAGTGGAACAACTATAGTGTCATTACAACCAAATGATATTATAACATTAAATGTTAAAACATCTAAAACGGTTACTATGAAATTTAATGGAAGTACTAATGCAATGCTAAGTGTTACTAAAATTCATTAAGAATAGGAAATCCCTATTCTTTTTAATTACTTCATTTATAATTGTTAACATAAATTATTATAAAGGAAGGTGATAATTATTCAAATAATAGATAATAATACTGTTGTTGTTACAACTAGTGAAGAATTAAAACAAGCAGTAAGTGAAGACAATAGTTACAACTATATTTATTTAGGAAGTGATATTACAGCTACAAGTGGTTTTGTTATAAATAACAATAAAGCTAAATTAACAATTGATGGAACTTATAATAATACAAAATATACTTATACAAATAATTTGAGTTCAGAAGAAACGGTTATAAAGGCAAGCACAACTAATAAAAGAATCATATTAAAAAATATTAATATAGTATCATCACATGGTTATGGAGTTGTTTATGTTCCATCTCATCCTAATTATTCTAATGTAGTTGTTGAGTATAATAATATAAATTTTAGTGGAATAGAACTTTCACAAAATTATTACGGAACAACTAAAATTATTGATTCTGTTATAGAAGTGAAGGATACCAATACTGTTTCAGCCCAAAGGGTTTGTGATTCAAATAGAATAATAATAGATGGTGTTTCTACGCTAACAAGTAATTCAAGTACTAATCCAATGTTTTTCTTGAATGATGTTATACCATCTTCATTTAAAATCATGCCAAACAGTAGAGTAAATATTACTACAGATAACGAATTTATGAATGGGACAAATAGGCTTGATTTAATAGTAGGTCATGGAGCAGAATTACTTTTAACCACTGGTAATGGATTTGCTAAAACTACAACGCATGGCGCTAGAAATGTTTTAATTGAAGAAATGGCAAATTTTACATTTATAGAAAAAAGTCATCAAAGAGTACCTATGTGGAATGTATTTGGCAATTTTATAGTTAAAGAAGGTGCAAGTGTTTCGGTACTAAATACATATATGACTACACCATCTGATAATTATAATATATACTTCAAAGGAACAAATCAAAAGTTTATATTAGATAATCCAAAATATGTAAATATTTACACTAAAAATGCAAACATTGTATATACAAATAATCCTGTTGATTTTATATTTAAATTTACAAGAATTAATATGTGGATATATGCTCTTGATTATACCTCTGCTTGCACACTTGATGATACACCTGCATTTTATTGGTATAAAGAAAACAATTTGGCTAAAATAGTAGGTGTACTAAATAAGGATAATACTACTATTACATCACATAATTTTACAGATACAGAATTAAGTTCACTATCGGATATAAATAGTTTTTCGTTCCAAGATAGGAAAATATTAACAATAGGATTACTTAAAATGAATGTTCATCCAATTACAAATTCTACTAATACTATTTCAGGACATACTGTGCCATACGCAAATGTTAAAATAGAATTTGATAATAAAAGTTTACTAGTATCAGCAGATGAAAATGGGTTATTTGAGGCAAGTATAAATTCTACTATTTCGGATAACACAAGAGTTAAAATAATATCTTGTTTAAATAGCTCTTTTACTGAAAGAAATGTAACAATTCCATTTCTAGGAGAGTTAACTTTATTAAAAGCAACAGAAAATATTCCTTTTAGTATGTCATCATCATCCACTAAGCCAATTATTTTACCTAAGGAAAATAAAACGGTGGTAACTGTTGTTGATAGTAGAATTAATAGTACTAATTGGAAATTATATATATACTATACAAATCCAATGATAGAAAAAAATGGTAAAGTGTTAATAGATTCATTATTTTTTAAAAAATTTAATAATGAAGCAATTGCACTAAAAACAAATAAAAAATTGATATATGAATCAAGCGACAATGGTGGAAATGTAAATATTAGTAATGTTACATTTTCTACTGATAAAGGGCTATTTCTAAAACCTAGTAAAGATTTATTAGAGGATGAGGATTATTCTACATTAATTGTTTGGAGTGTTGAGGAATAATGCCTTTGCAAGAAATTAAAATGATTCATAAAATATATTGTAATGAGGTGAAATATGATAAATGATTATATTTATATAAAACTATACAGTAATGTAAATATAAATTCAAGTAATTTAAAAGTTAAGCTAATAAATAAATGTGATAAGATTGTTTTTAGTGGAAGAACAGATCGTTTTGGAAAAATAAAAATACCAATATGTGATAATGAGGTATATAAGTTAATTGTATATTATAATCTAGCAATTTTAAAAATACCTTTAATAGCAAAAAAAGATGAAGTTTATTGTATAAATATTAATAATAACCAGAACAAAGGAAAACATCTTATTACAATAAGGTTAATGGATAAGTATAATCCAAGTATTAAAATCAAAGGGGGAAAAATGATAATATGGCAAGACATACAATCCCAATAACTAATGGTAAGGGAAGCATTGAATTAGTTAATGGAGTATATAATGCTACTGCAGTAGTGGAAGGTTATGATGCTTCTACTTTGGATCCAAAGCAATTTACTATAATAGAGGGTACAAATGATTATGCTTTTACTATAAGTGCAAAAGGTGTTTTAACACTTCATGTTACAGATACTGGAGATAAAACTACGGGTGTTCAAATTATAGGAGCAAAATTTGTAAGAACAGATAGTACTGGCACCATAAATGGAGTAGAGGCAACAACTGATCATGATGGAAATGCAGTGTTTAATAATGTCCCATTTTCTTCATCGGGAAGTGCGGAAATATATTATAAGCAGATTACAAGTGATGGAGGACATACATTTGACGATACTGTAAAATCCATTGTTATGACTACATCGACAGAAACTATTGAAATAGCAAACCCATCTGCACCTGTTAGAAATATAATGCTTACTGATGCAAGTTTTCCTAATATACCAATAAAAGATGGTCAGATAATATTAGAAGATAATCAATAAAAAGAGTTAGATTAATTATAGTGTATATTATTACTTTCAAAGTTGAATCTGAATTAAAATAATTAGTTAGTAAGACAAGTAAATAAACTTGTCTTAGTTGACCCAAAATTAAAAGAAGTAAGTTTGCTATTTTACTTCTTTTTTAATTAGTTTAGCATGAACTACCATTTTATCACTGTTACTATAACAAGTTGATAAAGTAAGTATATTATCAGTAGATGTAACATTTGTATTAAAATTATAACTACTTCTGTTTTTAATCATATCCAAGAAGTTTTGATATTCTGTATCATCATTAAAATCCGTTTTTAAGTAATCACTAGTAGTAGGTATATGATAAACACTAAATACTTGCCATAAACTATTTTCTTTTTCTGTGGATATTTTGATAACATGATTATTTGTATTATTAAGCCATCCATTGTTTAAAACTTTTCTTAATGTTCCAAACATAGTCTTATCAGGTCTGCTATGAGCATAAATAATAGTATTCTTATTATTAGTGCCATTGCTTCTATAATCTAAAAATACCCATCCTGCTGCATTATAAGATTTATTAAAACTATGAGTAAGATAGTATTTGTTATCACTGCCTTGAACAAAAGGATAATTGATATTTGTACCATTTACTTTTAACCAACCAATAACATCTGGATTAGTTCTTTTTAAATCACTAAAATTAACATTTATCATATTCATATTTATATAGTCCCAATAAGGATTTTCTTCTGGAGCTTCTTCTGCTGGTTCTATTATTTCAGTATTTTCAGTATCTTGTACTTCTTCCACATCTACATTTTCTTGAATATTAGTTATTTCATCATTAGTTTTATTTGAATCCATTTTCCATTTTACTATATTAAATATTGATATTATTAAAGTTACAATAAATGTAATAATTACTAAAATAAGTATTATATTTTTCCATTTAAGTTTTCTTTTTCTTTTTTTCATATATTTATTCCTTTACAATGGGATTAAAGTTTTCAATGGATTCAACTAACTTCGGATGTTCAATAACAAAATGTATAGTTGGATTAGAACTTTTTGAGATAATTACATAATGATTTTTAATAAATGTTATAGTTATATTTTTAAATGTCTTGTTATCTACATAGTTTATTTCATAATTATTTACTTTTGTTGTGTATTCATTAGTTTGTTTCAAATGTTCCATATACTCTTTATAGGTATAATTTATTTTTTTATCTATGAATAAATTATTTAGAGAAAGTGATGGAGTATCATTTTTAAACTCATTTTCTTTTATTACATAAATATAATCGTTAACTTTATTATTTTTGAAAATATTATTCATATATTTTAGTTCTTCATTCTTATATCTGATTATTTTATCAATATCAGTTTTAGAAAGTTTATTTCTTTTTAATATTTTAATTAGTAGTTCATCAGTTATTGTAAATAAAGGTAGTGCTGAAAGATACCTTGTCCTATCACATATTATATTTTCATCTTTTTTAAGAAATAATTTATATTCTCTTATATTATTTTCTTTATAGATTTCCATAAGTGGTTTTGCTTTTTTAAGAAGTAAGTCACTTTTTTCCTTATAGTACCTAATTTCGTTTTTATTAGTGGTTAAATAATACATTCCTTTATTATGATAACCTTTAATGCATTCTCCAGTTAATGCTACAGTTCCCGAAACATAGTTAAAATGATTATATACATTATTTTTTGAATTCTTTAAATAGTATGGAGATATTTGCCCAGTCATATAAATAGGTATCCAACTTTCTAATCCTAACATCATTTCATTAAAAGGTCTATCAACATTGTGGATAATATTTAAGTGATGTCCTTTTTTTAGACACATCGCGATTGCAAACATCCATTTTTTACCAAAGTCAGTATCTTCTGCCATATCTTCCATTGGCATATCACTACACATGAAAATATCTTCTTTTGACTTTGACAAAACAGTTGCTTTAAAGAAGTTTAATTCTCCTTCTTTCATTTCTTCCAGTCCGTAATAATGTCTTGATTTTGCTTTATAAAAAGGAATACTAGGAACTTTTAATTTATCAAACTTTATTACTTTTATATAATCATCTAAATTAAAAGAATCAAGATTATACAAAAAATCAGATACTTGGCTTTTAACTGGAGTTGCTTCACTTGTTAACCAAGCAAATAGAGTGTTATAAAATTTATTATTTGCTAAGTCGCTTTTTTTGCAACCAATAATAGCAGATAGGTTATTTATATCATCAGGACTTTTATATCTGTTGAAAATATAAGTGCATATTTTATTAGAAAACTCTATTGGATTAGATGGTCTAGCTTTACCATATCTAATTCTTGAAATATGTGAGGCATCAAACACAATATATTTTGACATTTCATGAGTATTGATATTAAGTGATGTTATTAAAGTATTTAGATTATTACTAAAATTAGTATAGTCAAAGTCATCATTTGGAAATGTACTATTAAAATCATTTGCTATTTTATCAAGAGTATATTTGCTTTTTCCTTTTTCTTTGGCAATATTAAAAAGAGCAGTTGTTAACTTTTCACATTGTTCGCTATTTTTTATAGGCGTTCTTTCACCACTTCTATATCTACATATAACTGATCCAGTTAATCCTGATTCTATTGACAATTTTTTTGCAGTGCAGTCTAATTCTTCTAAATATCTGTTTAAAACTTCATTAAATTTCATAACTTATCACTTCCTTAAAAATTATTATACTATATTTTTTTAATAATAAAAATAAGTTTCCACCAAAAACATTGGTTTTTAAGGCAACTCTGTTGTCTTGTTTGATTTTTTTACTTATAATAATAAATAGGAAGGAGGAGTGCGATTCTATGAAGAATGGAAAACTAAATATTTCCAAAAAAAATCTTATTGTAATTGGTGTCGTTGCACTTGTTGTTATGGGAGGAACTATTTTACTTACTAAGGGTGGTAGTAAAGGTAAAGGAATACTATACAATCCAGATAAAAATATTAAAATAGTTAAATCAGAGGCAAGCCAAATAGAATTTGAAGATTTTAGTAATGGTGATATTACTCTTAAAAAGCCAAAGGGATGGAAAGTTATTACAGCAGGAAGTAAAGATCAATATGCAATTAGAGTATATGATCCTAAAAATTCTATGTATCAGGTATTTTTAAATTTAAAGACTTCAGGATATACTAAATCTGCAGATAGTAAGAAATATTGGCAAAATTCTAT
>CAKONZ010000008.1 GCA_934098525.1 uncultured Bacilli bacterium
TTCCCTTATATGCTTGTCTTTGAGTCGCTAGCCAAATTCCTAATGCTACTCCACTTTCATCATAGTTATACCCATCTACTGTTTTAAAGTTTTGTGGTACTTTTAAATTTCCATAGTGTTCATAGTATGCCTTCGCTAATTCATATTTTTTATCCCACTCATTTTCATTATTTTTTAATTCAAATCGCATTCCTATTTGTTTTAATAGTTCTATTTGCTCCTCTGTTATTTTATAATTGTTGTTTCCCTTATATGCTTGTCTTTGAGTCGCTAGCCAGCTTCCTAATGCTACTCCACTTTCATCATAGTTATACCCATCTGTTGTTTTAAATAAGCTTGGTACTTCTAAATCTCCATGGTATTCATAATATGCTTTTGCCAGCTCATATTTTTTATCCCACTTATTTTCAAATTGCATTCCTATTTGTTTTAATAGTTCTATTTGCTCCTCTGTTATTTTACAATTGCTGTTTCCCTTATATGCTCGTCTTTGAGTCGCTAGCCAAATTCCTAATGCTACTCCACTTTCATCATAGTTATACCCATCTGTTGTTTTAAATAAGCTTGGTACTTCTAAATCTCCGTAGTGCTCATAATATGTTTTTGCCAGCTCATATTTTTTATCCCATTTATTTTCAAATCGCATCCCTATTTGTTTTAATAGTTCTATTTGCTCCTCTGTTATTTTACAAGTTCCTGTTCCATTGTACGCTTGTCTTTGACATTTTATCCAAGTTCCTAATGCTACTCCATTTTCATCATAATTATAGCCATCTACTGTTTTAAAGTTTTGTGGTACTTCTAAATCTCCATAGTATTCATAATATGCCTTCGCTAATTCATATTTATCCATCCATGTCATTGTTAATCTATCTCGTACATACTCAAGAGTTTTAAATAAATCATCATTTATCATATTTATATTAAATAAAGCATTTTTTAAATGAATTTCTCTTTTTTTACCGTTTTTTGATATTTGATATTCTTTCATTCTATCTTTCAAATCATTTTCTAGACCTTTTATAAATCCAATATTATTTGATAAATCAATTATAATTGGTGCAATTAATATTTCAATTATCTCCTCTTTTGACATTGAATCAGTATAAGTCAATTCTCTTTTTCTACATTCTTCAATCAATTCATCTTTTGATTTTAATTTATACATTTCATACTCTTTCTTAGTATCATATCCAACAGAAAGAGCTCTTCCTAATTGTTCAAAATATACAATATCAGACTGTGTACTTCTTCCCATTATGACACCATCTAGCCTTGGAGCATGAACCCCCTCATTATATTGATTTATAGCAAACATTATTCTTAGCTTATTACTTACATCATTTTGTTTTAAATCATTATCATTATAAAAAGCATCTCTATTCTTTTTTCCTTCTTCTCCCATCTCACTTGTTGTCATATAAAATTCATAATCATCTTTTGTTAATCCCATTTCATAAATCCATTTTTTTGTTTCAGACATTATACTATTCATGTCATTAACACCCTGTTCAAAATTTAATGGACAAAAATATATATATTTACCATTTGGCTTTATATTGATTTTAAATATATCACTTAAATTTGGTGCTTCATGAACCCTCTTTTTTAAATCTCTCAATAATGGCGCTAAATCTTTATAATCTTTAGAATTAGGATTTAATGAATTTACTTTAGTTTCTAAATATTTATAAGTTTCTTCTAAAAACACATATCCACTTTTATAATTTGGTTTAGGAAGTACTTCTTCTATCATCGCATCACATAAATCATAATTACTTACAACTTTATTAGAAAATAATTCATCAGTTTCCGGGTTAACCATATCCCTTTCGTATGCAGTTCCCCTATCCCTTACTGTATAAGCTGTCATACCAAATATTTGCAAATTTTCATGTGTTTCAATAATAGTATTTATTCTTTGCCCCCAAACAGGTGCTCCTATATGATGAAATTCATCCAGTATTAATAAATCAACTTCTAATTCTGAAATTTCATCCCTACTCATATTTATAAAACTTTGATATGTTCTAAACTGTAAATTTGGAAAATCATTTTCTAATGAAAGATTATTATTTTGGTTAATTAATTCTTTTTCATGTTCCACAATAGATCCATATGGAACTACATATATTATTTTTTTGTCTTTATTATCAAGTGCAAGTTGTAGTGCATTAAAGCTCTTCCCTGTTCCTGTTGCATGAACTATCGCAGCTATATTATCATTTTCAAATTGTTTTTTTATCTTTTCATAACTTCTTATATTATGTTCATATAATCCTAACCTATTATAATCCCCCATTTTAATCCCCCTCAAATTTTCTTATATCCACAAATTTATGATTATCTATTATTTGTACAGTAATTTCAACCTTATCATTTTTCATTATGTCCGCAACTTCTTCATTTTGTTCAGTTTCATAGTTATATAATTTTGAATCAACTTCAATTACAAAACCTATTTTATCTGAAACCATTACATCCTGATTGTTTATAACTGGTATATATACTTCCTTAACAATACCATATTTCTTTTTCATACTAGACCTCCGACATTTGACTACTAATTATACCACATTTTCAATAATTTATCAAATAATTTTATTTAAATTTACACATTTTCATCAAAACTTAACGTTCATTCTAATAATTGTGTTTTATTTTCAAATAAAAAAAACTCAATATTAATTGAGTCTTAATCTAAACGTCAATACTTTGACGATTCTTACCCTTGGTGTCCCCGATTGGAATCGAACCAACGACCTATTGCTTAGGAGGCAATCGCTCTATCCTACTGAGCTACGGAGACATAACTAAATTTTACCAAAAAAAAGTAATTATCGCAAGAAATTTGCAATAACTACTAAAATAAATATAGCCGCAGATTCAATACTTTTCAAATCTCCGCTCAATCTTTCCTTAATAGAAACATAATCATCTACTGCATCAACAATAATACTTTCCTTACTTCTTGGTAATGTTCCTCCAACAGGAAACATATGCGAAGAAATTATATTTCTTTCCTTATCAGTTAAATTAATTATTTTTGACGCATTTTCTATAGATTTTTTATAATGTGTTACCAATCTTTTACCCTTATTAGGAATATCTTCATTAAAGAAAAAATCATGAACAAGTCCAGCCCTAGCAGCACTTTTATAATCTAAACCTAATTTTTTACACAACTTATAAGATAGATATGAAACCTCAACTGAATGATCATATCTATTACTTGTATAATGATGATCAACCTCTTTTAATTTCTTGAATTTTCTATTTGAAAGTATTTTCTCTGTTAACGATAAATACTCATTATCCATTAAATCAACTCCTGATGTCATCCATTATAACATAATATGAAAAAAAAAGCAAATTAATGCCTTTCTTCATCACTATATTAATAATTTTTATTCATAAAATTTGGTATTTCAATTTCAGTAGGTTCAAAACCACCATCAGAATCATCTTCAGTCTCTGTTTGATAATCATTCATAGTAACACGAGACTTAGGTTGATTAACTTGATTATACAATGGTTGCTTATTAGATTTTTTATCAAATCCAGTAGCAATTACTGTAACTATTACTTCATCAGATAAATTCTCATTTATAACAGAACCAAATATAGCATTAATATCAGTATTAGCAGCTGCTCTAACTACCTCTGCTGCTTGTTCAGCTTCATATAATGTTAAATTAGAACCACCAGTAATATTAATAATTGCATCAGTAGCACCATGTATTGATGTTTCAAGAAGTGGTGATGAAACAGCTTGTTTAGCAGCCTCAATCGCTCTATCTTCACCCATACCAATACCAATACCAATAATAGCATTACCTGATTTTTCCATAACTGCTCTGATATCAGCAAAATCCAAGTTTACTAAACCAACAACAGCAATCAAATCAGAAATTGATTGAACACCACGTAATAATACATTATCAACTTCTTTAAATGCATCTAACATTGAAGTAGATTTATCTATAATTTCTCTCAATCTATCATTAGGAATAACAATTAAAGTATCAACATGTTTCTTTAATTCTTCGATACCTAATAAAGCATTATCCATTCTTCTCTTTCCTTCAAAAGAAAATGGTCTTGTTACAATAGCAACAGTTAATGCTCCTAAATTTTGTGCTATTTCAGCAATTACAGGAGCAGCTCCAGTACCAGTTCCACCACCCATTCCACAAGTGATAAATACCATATCTGCGCCCTTCAATGCATCTTCTATTTCCTTCTTAGCTTTAGTAGCAGTTTCTTTACCTATTTCAGGCTTTGCTCCAGCACCAAGTCCTGTACCTAATTGAATTTTCTTTTCTGCCTTAGAAGCCTTCAAAACTTGAGAATCTGTATTTACAACAATAAACTCAACACCTCTAACTCCAGCTTCAATCATTCTATTTACAGCATTGCCACCGCCACCGCCAACGCCAACTACTTTAATCTTTGCTAACTGATCAACCATTGCTAAATCAAACATATCATTCATCTCCCTTAATCAAAAAACTTTTCAAATATTCTTCCTAGTGCATTACTAGAACCAACTTTTCTCTTTGTTGATAGCATTTCATTTGCCTTTTCATCAACAAACATTGTATATTCTTTATCCCTTAAATTCAATTTATCAACAAAATATCTAACTGCTCCATATACAGCAGAATATTTATTATCCCTTAATCCAATTATATTTAAACTAACAGCACCAGCATTTCTCATCAATTGTTCTTCTACTAATGCATTAAATCCTAATAGATTAGTTATTCCCCCTGTTATCATTATATAACCTATTTCTCTATTTGTTAAGTTATTTATTTCATTTTTAATATTTTTTATAATATTAACAAGCTCTCTCTCAACTATTTCCGATAAAGCAAACTGATTAATTTTAACATCAATATTATTTCTATCCTTTAAAACAATATTCTCTTCTCCATCAGCATACTTTCTACTAGCAACAGCAAATTCCTCTTTTATCTTTTTAATATTTTTATCATCAAGTTTATAACTAAATCTAATTTTATCATCTATATTAGAAGTACCAACATCAATAAAACTTTCCTTTATTATTACTCCCTTATTAAAAATAGAAATAGTTGTTCTTTCCTCTCCAATATCAACAGTAGCAACAACTTTTTGATCCAATTCATTATTTTTTATAGAATAATAATCTCCAAAAGAAGGAATCAAAATATCCATAACTTCAACACCAAGACTTTCAATAATACTAATTGTATTATATATATTTTTCTTAGGAACTGAAGCAATTATACTCTTCATTTCAAGTAATTTACCTTCCTTACCCTTAGCATTATTAACTTTTACTCCATCAATTTTATACTCAATAGGAAAAACATTAACCACTTCATAATCACTTGTAACATTTCCCTTTAAAGATTTCTGCATACAACTAAAAATAATATCTCCTGATACACTCTTATCATTTGGAATATCAATTCTAGAAGCCGCTATAGTAATATTTAATCCATCTGAAGGAACAACTGCTAGTATTTTATCTATCTTAGTACCAAGTTTAGATTCCAATTGCTTAATAACTTTTTTTGTTTGAGAAGTAACTAAACCACCATCAACAATATGTCCATTCTTAACTCCTAGTGAAGGCAAACATGCTGATGCCAACACATTATACTTATTGTTATAATATTCTATTGTAACAGCTTTTATTTCACTAGTTCCTATATCAATACTATTAAAAATCTTTCTCATAAGCATCCCTCTAAACTATATATAAATTATACAATATTAAAGAAAAAAAGACAATAAAAAAAGATAACTAAGTTATCTAATTATCTATAATTACTTAATTTATTCTCAATAAGTTCTTTTGGCATAAACCCTACTAACTTATCAACAACATTACCATCTTTATACACTAAAAGTGTTGGTACTGACATAATTCCAAACCTTTTTGCAATATCTAAATGATCATCAATATCAACCTTTACTATCTTTATATTCATATCCCTTGCAACATCCTCCAAAACAGGTGATAACATCTTACAAGGTCCACACCAAGTAGCAAAAAAATCAACTACTACTAAACCATTATTAACTATTTCATCATAATTTTCATTCTCTAAATGTATAATCATAAATCCTCCTAATATTTATTTAAAACATCACTGATACCAGCAACATTAAGTTTTCCTTTTTCAATCAATTTTTCAATATACTCTTTACTAACAACCCCATTTTTAAGCATATCATCTATAGAATCAGCATTAAACTTATCAGCATCTTTATCATTTAAATATCTTTCAACATATCCATACATATCTTGAATAGTACCAGCCATATTAGATGTAGCCTTAGATAAAATTATAGAAGAATTAAGTATCCTAGAAGCATACTTAGAATTTCCTATAACATCAAACTTAACAGCAGGTTGACTTAAGAAAAACAAAATAACAAACACAATTACATATCCTTCTATAGCGCCTAATATAAATCCCAATATTTTTGAAGGAATTGCTAAAATAACTGTACACTTTAATATCTTTTCAATAAATCCTGTTAACTTTACAATAATCCCAAATATAAAAGAAAATAAAATTAAAAGAATTATAAAAGCAATCATCTTATAAAGAATAATATTAACTACTTGAAGTCCAAAAAAAGAACCACTAAAATCAAGAAAAGGCAAATGCAAAGCCAAAAAATCTCCTAAAGCATCTTTAAAATAATAAGCTAAGAAAAACACTAAAAATGTTCCAACAGTTAAAACCAATTGTTTTAAAAAGCCATTTCTGAAACCTGTTAAACCAAAAAATATTATCAAAACAATAATCCCAGCATCTACAATAGTCATAATAACTACCTCCTATTAATATTATTATAACTTATTTTAAAAAATTATGCTATAATTTAATTGGTGATATATTTTATGAACGTTGTAATAAAAGTAAATGAAGAAACAAAACAAAAGATGATTGAGTACTATAAAGATAAAATAAGAGAAAAAACACCTCCATATGCAATTTTTCAGGCTCAAGAAGAAGACACAATAATAACACTTTATCAATCTGGAAAAGCAATGTTTCAAGGATTAAGTGCTGATGTAGATGCTGCTATGTGGGGTGCTTTAATAGAAAATGATAAAAAAGACGACAAAGACTACAGCGCTTACTACTACTCTACATCAATTGGATCTGATGAAGTTGGTACTGGTGATTACTTTGGCCCAATAGTAGTAACAGCATCATTTGTAAAAAAAGAAGATGTTGAATACTTAAAAAATCTAGGTGTTGGAGACTCTAAAAAAATTAATGATGAAAAAATCTTAAAATTAGCAAAAGAAATTACAAAGAAAGTAAAATATAAAAGTATAATTCTAACCAATGAAGAATACAATCAAAAATATAATAAAGAAACAAATATGAATAAAATCAAAGCAATAATGCATAACAAAGCATTAGGAAGTTTACTAAAAGAAATAGATGAAAAATTAGATTATATAATTATCGATGAATTTGCAAAAGAAAATAGATACTATGAATATTTAAAAGAAACAAATGATATTGTAAAAAATATAACATTTATAACAAAAGCAGAAGATAAAAACTTAGCAGTAGCGTCATCTTCTATTATAAGCAGATACATATTATTAAAAGAATTTGATAAAATGTCTGATAAATACAAAATACCATTTCCAAAAGGATCAGGAGTTAATGTTGACAGTATAGGAAAAGAACTAGTAGAAAAATATGGAAAAGATGTATTAAATCAAACAGCAAAAAAGAATTTCTCAAATACAAAAAGAATTCTAGGAACAATGATAATATAAATAATATAAAAAATTCACATCAATTGATGTGAATTTTTTATATTAATAATTATTTTAAATACTCATCTATTTCTTTTAACCTATCATCTATATCAAGAAGAGAAATTTGATGAGGCTTTTCCTCTTCTAACACTTCCACTTCTTCAACTTCCTCCACTACAATATCCTCTTGTTCCAAACTCTTAACACAATAAACATCTATAATTTGATCTTTAGAAATAGTAGAACCAGTCTTATAACGATCGGCTATAGTAATAGAAGTAGCTTTAATTTCTTCAATTTTATCCAAACTCTTAATACCAAAATAAGCTTTATTACTTTCAATAAATACTTTTAATATCTCATATGGATTAGACTTAACCTCTCTTAAAATAACAAGTCCTCTTCTAGCTCTAGTTTGTTTTTCAAAATCAGATAATTTTACTCTTTTAGCAGTAGATTTATCAGTAAATACAGTTACATACTCTAAACTCTTATCAAATCCAAAACAACTAACAACATAATCATCTTTTAAAACCATTGATTTAACACCAGAGGACTTAATACCAGAAACAGGTACCTCACTAACATCAAACCACAAACTATAACATTTATTAGTAACAGTAAATATATTATTATAAATACCCAAGAAAGCATTAACAACTACGTCTTTATCCTTTAACTTCATACAAGAAATTGGTTTAGTATATCTACTTACCTTAAACTCTTCCAAAGAAGTTTTCTTAATCATTCCATATTTACTAGCTATAACAATATCTACCTTAGTATTAAAATCTTTAATTGGAATAACACTAACAATTCTTTCCTGTTCTTCTATCTTTATAATATTACTAATATGTTTACCCATCTGTTTCCACTTAATATCAGGAATCTCATAAACAGGTAAATACAAATAATTACCTAAATTAGTAAACAAAAGCAATGTATCCAAAGTATTCTGTTCAAACAAACCAATAACATAATCCCCTTCTTTCAACAAAGGTGCATCCTCAGTAGCTAAGAAAGATCTTTTACTAGTTCTTTTTACATATCCTTCATTAGTAACAAGAACAACAACATCCTCTTTAGGAATCATAGCTTCTTGATCTATTTTTATCTCCAACTCTTCTGTAACAATCTCAGTCTTACGTTCAAATCCATACTCATCTTTTATTTTTCTAAGTTCGTATTTCATAACCTTTTTCAAAGTCTCTTCATCAGTTAAAATCTTAGTAAAACCTTCAATCTTCATATTTAAATCACTCAACTCATTTTCGAGTAAAGTAATATCAGTATTACTCAAACGATATAATTGTAAAGTAACAATAGCTTCAGCTTGAACCTCTGTAAACTTAAACTCTTTAACCAAATTATCCTTAGCATCAGACTTATTCTTACTCTTTCTAATAAGTGCTATAACCTCATCTAATATAGAAATAGCTTTAATTAAACCCTCAACAATATGAAGACGAGCTTTAGCATGTTCTAACTCAAACTCAGTTCTTTTTATAGTAATCTCTTTATCATGAGCTATATAAGCATCTATAATATCTAAAACGGATAATAATTTAGGTCTTCTATTTACTATTGCAATCATATTGTAATTATAAGAAGCTTGTAAATCTGTATTTTTAAATAAATAATTTAAAATCAAATCAGCATTAGCATCCTTCTTTAAATCAATTACAATTCTTAAACCTTCCTTATCTGATTCATCTCTAACTTCTGTAATACCATCTATTTTTTTATCAATTCTAATCTCATCTATTTTTCTAACAATATTAGTCTTTAAAACATCAAAAGGAATCTCATCAACAACTATTTGTACTTTTCCTTTCTCATTAACAATAGAAGTCTTAGCTCTAACAAAAACCCTTCCCTTTCCAGTAGATAAAGCAGTTTCAACACTCTTTTTATCAAAAACAATTCCTCCTGTTGGAAAATCAGGTCCTTTTATTATCTCTAAAATAGTCTCCACCTTACAATTTGGTGAATCAATTCTTTTAATTGTAGCATCTATTACTTCACCTAAATTATGTGGTGGAATATTAGTAGCATAACCTGCAGAAATACCAGTAGTACCATTTACTAATAAATTTGGATACTTAGCAGGAAGTACTGTTGGTTCATATATTGTATCATCAAAATTAAGAGCCATCTTTACTGTACCCTTTTCAATATCTTTTAACAATTCATTAGATATTTTTGAAAGCCTAGCCTCAGTATAACGATAAGCAGCAGGACTATCACCATCAATAGAACCGTTATTACCATGCATATCAATATATGGAATATTCATCTTCCAATTCTGAGACATTCTAACCATTGCATCATATATTGAAGAATCACCATGAGGATGGTATGCTCCTATAACATCTCCTACTGTCTTAGCACTTTTACGATAAGGTTTATCATAAGTATTCCTACCAACATACATTGCATAAAGAATTCTTCTTTGTACTGGTTTTAATCCATCTCTAACATCTGGAATCGCACGATCTTGTATAATATACTTAGAATATCTACCAAATCTTTCTCCCATTATCTCTTCCAAAGAATAATTATAAATCTTTTCAATTATGCTCTTCATATTAGTCACCCATTCAATTATAACCTAAAATAATAAAATTTTCCAAGAAATTAACAAAAATTAATAATTTATGATAAAATACATACGAGGTGAAAAAAATGGACATTATAGGAATCATAGCAGAATACAATCCATTTCATAACGGACACTTATATCATATTAATAAAATTAAAGAACTATATAAAGACAGTATCCTAATAGCGGTAATATCTACATCATTTTGTCAAAGAGGAGAAATAAGTATATTAAACAAATGGGACAAAACAAAAATATGTCTAGAAAACAATATTGATATCGTAATAGAATTACCATTCATATACTCATCACAAAGTGCTGACATATTTGCAAAAGGTGCTATAAAAATATTAAACGAAATGAAAGTAAATAAAATAATATTTGGAAGTGAATCAAATAACATTGACAAACTAAAAGAAATAGCCATCAAACAAACAAAAGATAACATCGATATAAAAAAATACTTAAAACAAGGTCTAAACTATCCAACAGCTCTAGCAAAAACCATAAACTGTGACATAAACACTCCCAATGATTTATTAGCAATCTCATATATTAAAGAAATAATAAAAAACAACTATAACATAGAGCCAATAACAATAAAAAGAACAAACAACTACCATGACTTAACAACAAAAAGTAATATCATCAGTGCCTCTGCAATAAGAAATCTAATAAAAAATAACAAAAGCATAAAAAAATATGTACCAAAAAACACATATAAATATATCTATAAAAACACTGACTACTATAACCTACTAAAATATAAAATAATATCTGATATAAACATCCTAAACAACTACCAAACAGTAGATGAAGGTATAGAAGGAAGAATAAAAAAATACATAAACCAATCAAATACAAAAGAAGAATTAATAAAAAACATAAAAACAAAAAGATATACATATAACAAAATAAATAGAATGTTAACACACATATTAACATCTACAACAAAAGAAGAAGCAAAACTAGAACCATCATATATAAGAATTCTAGGTTTCAACAACAAAGGAAAAGAATATTTAAACAAAATAAAAAAACAAACAAACCTAAAAATAATAACAAACTATAAAAACATAGATGACAAAGTATTAAACATAGAATATCGTATTACATCAATATATCAACATATAACAAATGACAACACACTTATCAAAAAAGAATTAGAAAAACCTATCATAAGATAGGCTTTTTCTTATACATAACTATTTTTACGTTTATAAAAAACTACTCCAATAATAATCAATAAAACAGGAACTATAACAAACCTACTACCAGTCTTAGGATTTTCTTCTCCAATATCTTTATTATCTTTATTGTCATCTACCTCTGTCTTTCCATTACCTTCTTCATCATTTATATCAATAACAGTAATATCAATACTATCATAAATAGAAGAATCAGAAACACTAGTAGCAGTAATAGTTACCTCACCTGAACTCTTACCATAAACAACTCCATCTTGATTAACAGTAGCAATTCTTTCATCACTACTACTCCATTTAACATTACTATTACTTCCCTTTGGATATACATTAGCACTTAAATATAAATTTCCTAAAACACTAACCTCATTATCACCAATAATCTCAACAGCTTCAACTTTAATTAAAGAATTTACAACTTTAAAACTAAACTCACTAGCAATATTATTATCATCAACATAAACAGCCTTTAATAAATAATCTCCAGTCTTAGTATTATTACCCTTAGAAACACTTATTTTTTCTGAAGACTTACTAATTTTAAAATCACTAGTAACATCTTTATTATTAACATCTACAACAAAAACATTAACTTTTTCAATTCAACTTATTTCTAATTCTACTATGAGTTCATATTATATAAGTGATCCAATTAGTGATGTTAGTTTTTTATTTTTTCTCATATACACCACTCTACCTTAAAGTAATTATAGTATATTTTTCTATTATTTTCTACAAAAAACAATAAAAAAAATTAACAATAAGTTATATTGTTAATATAAATTCTTCTAAAATACCATTTTTATCAATAAACCCACTCTTTACATTTATATCAATAGTACCAAGTTTCTTAATTAATTTTTGTAAATCTTCTATTGAAAAATTAACAGCTTGTTCTTTTAACATTTTTAATCTATATGGATGCATCTTTAATGTATCAATTATATAATCATCATTATATTTAAACATCATATTTTTTATCATATATAAAGTTCTAAAGTTATTAGCAAGAAGCCCTAAAAGTCTTAATTCATCTTCACTATTATTTAATAAATCTTTTAATACCTCTAAAGACTTTTTAATATCTTTTCTATTTATATAATTTGTTAAATCAAATATATTAGTGTCAAAAGACTTTTTAACATATAACAAAACATCATCTTTTGTTATATTATGTTCTTCTATTTTTAACATTTTTAACTTTTCTAATTCATTACTTATCTTAAAATAATTGTTACAGCATCTGTTCTTTAATAACTTAACTACATCATTATCATATGTATAATCTTTTAATTCATCTTTTATAAAAGAAGATAGATCAACATCTTTAGTATTTATAACTTCTGAAACCCTTAATATTTCCTTATTAATTTTCTTTCTTTTATCAAGTTCATCATAAGATATAAAAACTAAAATATTAGAAGAAGGATTATTTAAATACTCTATAATCATTTCATCTTCTAATTTATTAATATTTTTTACTATTACTATTTTCTTATCTCCAAATAAATTATAAGTATTTAAATCTTCTATTACATTTTTTATATTATCATTTTCTAAATCATAATTTATTACACTATTAAAATCAATATTATTTTTTACAATAATATCTTTTATTTGTTTTTTTATAATACTTTCTTCTCCAATTAATAAATAAATCATAATTCCTCTTTTCTTATAATATTATAGTTTAAAATATATAATTTTTCTAGTATAATATTTAAAAGAGGAGCAAATTATGGAAGTAACAGATATAAAAGATCCCAATTTTTTAAAAGATTTAAATGAAAATGAATTATATTTTTTATGTGCTGACATAAGAAAATTTTTAATAAATAATTTATCAAAAACAGGAGGACATTTAGCAAGTAATTTAAGTGTTGTTGAATTAACAGTAGCCTTGCATTATGTTTTCAATTCTCCAATAGATAAAATAATATTTGATGTTGGTCATCAATCATATACACATAAGATATTAACAGGAAGAGCAAATAAATTTGAAACACTAAGAAAATACAAAGGTTTATCAGGATTTCAAAAACGTTCAGAAAGTATTCATGACCCCTTTGAAGCAGGTCACACATCAACTTCAATAGCAGCAGCATTAGGAATGGCATATGCTAGGGATTTAAACAAACAAAAGCATAATGTTATAGCAATAATTGGAGATGGTGCCTTAACTGGAGGTCTATCTTATGAAGCTTTAAATAATATAGCAAACTTAAAAACAAAAGTAATAATTATATTAAATGACAATTCCATGTCTATAACTAAAAACATTGGAGGAATAAATAATTTTCTATCAGAAATAAGACTAAGCGCACCATATAATAAAGCCAAAGCAAATTTTAAAGAAAGAATGTCTAGAAATAAATTCACAAGATATATATATAAGATATCAAAAAATATAAAAAATAAAGTTAAAAAAGATCTAACCAAAGATAATTTATTTACATCTCTAGGAATAGATTATCTTGGTCCAATAGATGGCCATGATATTCATGATTTAATAAGATCTTTTAAAAAAGCTAAATATTCCTCTAATTCAATTATTGTTCATGTTGCAACAAAAAAAGGAAAAGGATATCCTCTAGCAGAAGAAAATCCATCAGAATATCATTCTGTATCTCCTTTTGATATAAATTATGGCATGGATATTTCAAATAAAACTAGCTTTTCAAAAATAGTAAGTAACACCGTATATAACTTCATGAAAAAAGATAAAGACATAGTAACAATAACACCCGCTATGATAACCGGAAGTTGTTTAGAAAATATTTTTAGAGATTTTAAAGATCGTGCAATAGATACAGGAATAACTGAACCATTTGCTATAACCTTTGCTACTGCTCTTGCTGAAGCAAAAAAGAAAGTTTTCTTACCAATCTACTCAACTTTTTTACAAAGAGGCTATGATAACATAAACCATGATTTAGCAAGAATGAATGAACATGTTGTAATCGGAATAGATAGAGCTGGAATTGTCGGAGAAGATGGAGAAACTCATCATGGTATCTTTGATATAAATTTTCTTACTGGAATCCCTAATATCATAATATGTGAAGGAAAAGATTGTGAAGAAATAAGAAATCTTTTATATACAGGATTCTATAAACAAAAATCACCCTTTTTCATAAGATATGAAAAAGATTATGATACATACAAAAAAACAAAACTAAAAGAAATAAAAATAGGAACTTGGGAATATCTAAAAAGATCTAAATCTAAAAATGTAATTATAAGTTATGGTAAAGATATCTTAAAACTATATGAAATATTTAAAAACAAAGATATATCAATAATTAATGCCAGATATATAAAACCAATGGACTATAAAATATTAGATGAGCTAAGAGATAATAACAGTAAAATATTTGTATATGAAACAAATATCCTAAATAACTCTCTTGGACAAAATATTATTACTTATATAAATCAAAATAAAACAAATTGTGAAATAAAGATAACAGGTATTCCTGATAAATATGTAAAACATGGTTCCAAAGAACAATTAAAAAAACATTTAAAACTAGATATCGAAAGTATAGAAAAAAAAGTAATTGAATTCTTTAATTTTTAATAATTAATTTGAATTTATTTATTACTTTTTTTTCTATTCTCGAAATATAAGACTGACTAATATTAAGTTTTTCAGCCACTTCTTTTTGAGTATATTCTTTATATCCATTCAATCCATATCTTAAACACATAATCTCCTTATCTCTTTTATTTAACTTTTCAAGTTCACTTTTTAAAATCTCTTTATCAAGTTCATCATCAAGTGGTTTAGTAACAATATCTTTATCAGTACCTAAAATATCCTCTAAATGAAGTTCATTACCCTCACTATCAAAACTAAGACTATCTTCAAAAGAAATATCCGACCTAGTTTTTTTATTTTTTCTCAAATACATTAAAATTTCATTATCTATACATCTAGAACAATAAGTAGCAAGTTTTATATTCTTATTCTTAGAAAAAGTATTAATACCCTTTATAAGTCCAATTGATCCAATACTAACTAAATCTTCTAAATCAACCTTTGTATTTTCATACTTTTTTGCTAAAAATACCACTAATCTAAGATTATGTTCTATAAGTTTATTCTTAGCGTTTTTATCATTTTTTTCCTTTAAATCAATATAATAATCCTCTTCTTCTTTAGATAAAGGTGGTGGTAAAATATCTGCTGCCCCAACATAATAAATAGATTTCCTACGAAAAAGCTTTTTAATTAAATTAATTATAAACATATTATCCCTCCAATAAATCTTCATTTAAAATTATATCTATTCCAGATATATGAAATTTGTCATTTGATATTCCTAAAATAATATTTTTTTTATAACCAATATTTTTAATATAAATTTTATCTACTAAAAAACCTTTCATAACCCCACTACCAGAAATAGTATTATAAGGAATATAAATACATCTATCAAAACAAACATCTATTCCCTTATTTAAAATAACCACAGGTCTATTAAAATAAGGATCATAAAGTTGATTTCCTGTATCAACAAAACCCTTTAGTTTTAATTTTTTACTATTTAAAAACAAAGTAACTTCATACTTAGAAGAAAAATCTTTCTTATATTTTTTTTCTATCTTAACAAACAAAATAGTAATAACCAAAAACAAAAATAATAAAATAATTAAATTTAAAACTTTTCCATCAGTAAAATACAATATTCCATCCTTAGAATATCCTAATTCACTATTAATAAAATATAAAAAGCCTCCAAGAATCACACTAAGTATAATTAAATATATAAAATTAATAAGTAAATATTTTATATCATTAAATCTAAAAGCTACTAAAACCATTATTAATCCCGTAACAATCTTTAATATAAAATATAAAAAAGAAGAAATATCTAAATACATAATAAAAGTAAATACTCCTCCTAAAACAGAAGCTCCAATTAATCTTTTTATAGAACTATTTCTTTTTAATAAAGAATTTAATCCCATTAGTATAATAAAATCAAACAAAAAATTAATAAAAAAAACATAATCTACATATACCTTCATAAGTATCACCACTTCTTAAATATATATATTTTCTATGTCAAATTTTGTAATATTTTTTCAAAATAAAAACTTTAATGAAAAATCATTAAAGTTTTATATCTAATCTTTATAAACTATATAAGGTAAATTACGATACTTTTCATCCATATCTAATCCATAACCAAATATAAACTTATTAGGTATCTTAAAGCCAACATAATCTACATCAACATCTACTTTTCTTCTTTCCTCTTTATCTAATAAAACACATACCTTTATAGATTTAGGATTCTTAAGTTTCAAATAATCTTTTAAATATGCCAAAGTATAACCTGTATCAACTATATCTTCAACTATTAAAACATTCTTTCCTTCTAAAACTGTACTAACATCAAGTTTAAGATTAATTTTTCCACTACTTTCTGTTTCACTTCCATAACTACTAACTCTCATAAAATCTAAAACTAAATTATCATTTTTAATTTTTTTAGATAAATCAATTGCAAAATAAACAGCCCCTTTTAATATACATATTAAAACCAAATCTTCATTATTATAACAATTAGTAATTTCATCAGCTAAACTATCAATTCTTTCATTAATTTCAGTAGTAGTAATTAAAGTCTTATAATTATTTTCCATACATCCTCCATCAATATAAATAATTATACACAAAAAAAGAAAAATAATCCATGAAAACTACTTTTCTTTATACAAAAAACATTCTTTATCATGAGAATAAATCAAACCTATTGCTTGAAGAAAAGAATAAATAATCTTAGTACCAACAAAACTCATACCTCTCTTCTTCAAATCACAAGAAATCTTATCTGAGTAATCATTAGAAGTTTTATCAACTTCATAAATTATATCTTTAATAAAACTATTTAAATAATTATAAAAAGATCCATATTCTAAAACAATAGATATAAATACTTTAGCATTATTTATACTAGCTAAAATCTTTTTCTTATTTCTTATTATATTTTTATTTAAAAGTAAGTCATAAACTTTTTTATCATCATACATAGAAACTAAAGAAACATCAAAATTAGAAAAAGCCTCTCTAAAATACTCTCTTTTATTTAAAACACACTCCCAAGATAATCCTGCTTGAAACATTTCTAATAAAAGCATTTCAAAAAGATAACTATCGTCTGTTCTTAAAAAACCCCATTCTTTATCATGATATAAAACATATAAATTATTATTTAAATTACACCAATTACATCTTTTCATACTATAAACCACTATTGTCTCTCATACTTTTAGCAATAATTAAAGACTTACCTTCTTTTTTTAAAGAAATAAATAATAGTAAACAAAATAAAAACTATGGAAATAAAAAACAAAATAAGTCTAATCTTAACCACAGTAGTAGGTATATCTCCAAAATGATACCAACTAAGATTTTCAAATACAAAAAACGTTATTAACAAGGAGACTAAAATTACCATTAAAAAAACAAATATTTTTTTCATAAATCCTCCAATTATCTTTTATTTTTCTTTTTATTTATAACAATAGAAACTACAATTAAAATAAGTATAACTAAAACAATAGCAACAACTCCAACAAATCCTAAAATAGAAACTATTTTACTACCAAAAGACATAATAATACCTGCTAATAAAACACCCAAAGTAACTGCTAAAATACTAGTCTTAAAATCTATCTTCAAAAAACTAGCAGCTAAAGTTCCAGTCCAAGCCCCAGTACCAGGTAAAGGTATACCAACAAAAATCATTAGAGCCCAAAATATTCCACTATTCCCAGCTGATTTTCTTAACTTGTCTCCACCTTTTTCTCCCTTTTCTAAACACCATTTACAGAACTTACCAATTAATTTTTTATTCTTTCCCCACTCTAAAACCTTTCTAGCAAACAGATATATAAAAGGAACAGGTAACATATTTCCAACTATAGCTATAGGATAATACAAAAATATATTTAAACCTAAACTCTCTGCTATTGGTATAGCACCTCTTAACTCAACAATTGGTAACATAGATACAAAAAATACTATTAAATATTTAACAAATATAGGTAAACTTGCCATGAATCCTCCTCAATAAACTTATTATCATTATAAACAATATTAAACTATAATTCAATTATTAATCAAAATATACTTTCCAACTATTATCATAATAAGCATTAAAACACATTTCAATCTGTTCTTTTGTTGTCTTCTCATAAGCTAAATCAACAGGTAAACTATCAAGAGAAAAATAATCAAACTTAATAGTCTCTATATTATCAACAAAACTTCCTCCTACATAATCACATAAAATAAAAACTTTACAAACATCTTATCTAAAAAAAAGAGACAAAATCCATAAACTGGATTTACGTTTCTTCCTTTGAAAGCCACTCGTCTTATATACAAAATTATACTATTATTTTTAATTTTTTTCAACTAACAAATTTTAATATTTAAAAATACATACTTTAATATTTCCATTATAATTATTTATTTTTTTCAACACCAGTTATAATATAGAAACCAATCAAAACATATGTTAATTAAATAATAATGGTATATTTCCATATATTGTTATCCTTAATATTCCTATAATAACTAAATGTAATGGATAATATAGGTAGAAAAACCATTTCATCCAATTTAGTTTACCTTTTTGTCCATTATACATGTTAAGTAATGGATATACCAATATAACTGCTAATGTAATTAATCCATAAGTTTTGCTTACAAATAAATATGAAATTATTGCATAAATTAATATCCAGAAACTCATACTTATAATTTGTTTCTTTAAATTACCTCTATTGGAAT
The DNA here is from genome assembly GCA_934098525.1 of uncultured Bacilli bacterium. GTDB lineage: Bacteria > Bacillota_I > Bacilli_A > RF39 > UBA660 > CAKONZ01. Next base: position 19,407 of record CAKONZ010000008.1, read on the forward strand.
ACATATATAAAATTGCCATTACTGATATACAACTCCAATCTGATGAAAAAGTTATAATATTTATTAAAATAATTAATATCCATTTTTGCCACTCTTTTAAATTAGTTTTACAATTTACAATATAAAGAGCAACTACTGACCAAGCAAGAGACCACATAATACTTGTTTGATTAAAAATATTTCCTGAACTAAATGGTATATAATTTATACCAAAAGCAAAACAATATGCAAAATGAGATATCATAGCAAAGATAAACAATCTTAAAATATATTTTTTTAAATTTTTAGTATAATAAAAACCTTCACAAATAAAGAAAAACATAATAGGAGCAGTTAATCTACCAATTATATGTAAAATATTTGAAATTATATTATTAGGCATTCCTGGATAGATTAAATCTGCAACATGATCAATTGTCATTGCTATAATTGCTATTAATTTTAAATGATTAGAATTCAATTTTTTCATTACATCACCTACTTAATAAATTATTTTTTAATTATTATCAATTTGTTTAATATTTTTACTACTTGAACTACTTACTATTTTTTTACCAGTCTCTTTTTCTATTTGTTCTTTAGCAGTTTTTGCAACATTACCACCTTTTACAATAGATTTCTTAACACTATTATAACCTGAATCAGCTGAACTCTTAGATATTTCTGTAGAAGATACTTCGGCAAGCATATTAAGTACCAATTCCATATTAGTCATATTATCTCTTAAGTTTTCTTTTTTTAGATTTTTTATTTCTTTATATTCACTCACAGAATATCCACTCCATACCTTAGTTAAAATATTAGTTAATATTGCAAAATCTTTACTTGTTTCTATTCCTTTATTCTTTAATTCATCTGAATATCCTTTTCTTTTATATGCTTCAAGAGCACGATTAATAGTAAGTCCTGGATCATATTCTTCATCTATTCTTTCTTTACCAAGTCTTGCAAGCCAAAGTTTAATTGGTTCAGCTTTTTTTGAAGGAACAGATTCAACAAGTCTAAACATTCCTTCAATATCTACAACATCAGTCATGCGTTTTTTCCATCTTGAGACAATAATTTCAACTGGTTACAATTTGTAACCGTTTCATTTCCCTCTTTTTTCAATCTATTTTTTAACCAATTCCAATATTTTCTAGGTTCAGTACTATCAGTCAGTACTTCAATCATATCAACTACACTAATATAAACCTTTATTTAAGTTTCAAAAAACACACACATTCCACATGTTCTGTACACGGAAACATATTAATTATACTAATTTCTTCAACCACATATTTATTAACCAAAGAATTCAAATTATCCTTTAACGTTTTTGGATTACAAGAAACATATATAATCTTCTTAGAACTTAATTTTAATAAATTATTTATTACTTTGTTTGATAAACCACTTCTAGGAGGATCAACAATAATAGTATCGTATTTATCATTAATCATTTTGTAAGAATCAGAACATATAAAATCAATATTTTCTATATTATTTAATTTTTTATTTATATTAGCATTTTTAATAGCATCTTTATTTATTTCTATTCCTAATATTTTCTTATAATTTTTACTCAAATATATACCAATAGTACCAGTTCCACAATATAAATCAAGTAAACTATTTCCAGAACCAGCATATTCTAAAACTTTATCATATATCTTAATCATACCTTCTTTATTCACTTGAAAGAAAGAATCAGGATAAATAGTATACTTAATTCCATTTATATTATCAACTAAATACTCATCTCCATAAATTAATTTATCATTAAAATATAAAGATTTCAAATTAGAATAAGAAACTAATTTAATCAAATCTCTATCATTTAAACATCCATATATTTTAATCATAATATCATTATCATTAGCATTTCTAATAATAATTTTACTAACATCAGTCAAATCATAATCACTAAGTATTTTAATAAATTTATTAATTTCTTCATTAAGAAGTAAACAACAATTGATACATTCAAGTTCATTAGAATCCTTTTTATAATAACCAATCTTACCATCACAGACATGTAAAGTAACCTTATTTCTATAATTATATCTCTCTAATGAAACAATATTTTTAACATTATAACCCTCAAACATTTTTAAAATACTATCATTCTTAACACTCAATTCCTTATCATAATCAACATGTAAAAAATTACATCCTCCACAAGAATAAAAATAAGGACAATCTATCTTTTTTCTATCTTCACTCTTTCTTAAAATCTCTATGACTTCTCCTATCATAAATCTCTTTTTAATATTAACAATTCTTATCCTAACAAGTTCCTTTAAAAAAACACCCTTTACAAAAATAACAATATTATTATATTTACTAAAACCATTACCATTACAATCTATATCAATAATTTCAACATCTAATACATCATTTATATTCATATTTTCACATTCCTCTAATAAATTATAACATATATAAGTATAATGAATATGATTTTTCTTGACTTTTAGCACCACTTTCATTATAATTATTACTGCATATACATTGAACAGCACTATTTTTAATATTTAAAATGTGTCTTATTGAGAGTGTTAGTAACTTTTGCTGTTAAGCGAAAACAACATTTGACACCCTTTAAAAAGTTAAAAATATTTTCGATGTTTATGAAAATAAACTATTGAAAGGAGAAAATTATGTCAAGATATACAGGTTCTAGTTATAAACAAGCTCGTCGTACTAACTTCTCTTTACTTGAAAATGGTAAAGAATTAGCTCGTCGTCCATATGGTCCAGGACAACATGGTCAAGATCGTAAAAGAAAAGCTTCAAGTTATAGTGATCAATTAAAAGAAAAACAAAAAGTTAGATTCATGTATGGATTAAACGAAAGACAATTTGCTAAAACTTTTAAAGAAGCTGGTAAATTAAAAGGTATTCATGGTACTAACTTATTAATTTTACTTGAATCTAGATTAGATAACTTAGTTTATCGTTTAGGATTTGCACCAACAAGAAGAGCCGCTAGACAATTAGTTAATCATGGACACATTACTGTTAATGGTAAAAAGGTAGATATTCCTTCTTATCGTGTAAAAGTTGGTTCTACTATCGGATTAAGAGAAGAATCAAAAGATCATAAAGCAGTAAAAGAAGCATTATCAAAAGTAATTAAAAGAGCTGAATTTGTAACATTCGATGATAGTAAAACACTTGGAACATTTGTAAGACTTCCTGAAAGAAGTGAATTAAATCCAGAAATAAATGAAGAACTAATCGTTGAATTCTACAATAGATAAAAATAACAAAAGTGAATATAGAAATATATTCACTTTTTTAATAAAATTAAAAAGGTTATTTCTAACCTTTTATTTTGTAATCATCCTCCAAAGAAAACTCTACATTTTCATCTATCCATTCTTTTCTAGGTTCAACTTTATCACCCATCAAAACACTAACTCTTTTTTCTGCTAAAGAAGCATCATCAATATTAACTTTAATAAGTGTTCTAGTATCAGGTGCCATAGTAGTTTCCCATAATTGATCAGCATTCATTTCACCCAATCCTTTATATCTTTGTAACTCATATTTCTTACCTTGAGTCATTTCTTTTAACTCTTCATTAGTATAAGCATATGAGACATCCTTACCAATTGTAATCTTATATAAAGGTGGCATAGCTATATAAAGCTTACCAAGTTCTATTAAAGGCCTCATATATCTATAAAAGAAAGTAAGCAACAAACACTGAATATGTGCTCCATCATCATCAGCATCGGTCATTATAATTACCTTATCATATTCTATATCATCAGAAATAAAATTAGATCCAGATCCTGCTCCAATAGTATGAATCATTGTATTAATTTCCTCATTTTTCAATATATCTTCAAACTTTGCCTTTTCTGTATTTAAAACTTTTCCTCTCAATGGTAAAATAGCTTGAAATCTTCTATCTCTACCCTGTTTTGCAGAACCACCAGCTGAATCACCCTCTACTAAGAATAACTCTTTTTGAGTTTTGTCACGAGAAGTAGCTGGAGTTAACTTTCCTGACAATAATTTTTCTTTAGCATTTTTATTTTTACCTTTTCTTATTTCTTCTCTAGCTTTTCTGGCAGCCTCTCTAGCCAACTTACTCTTTAAAGATTTATCTATAATATCAGTAGCAATTTTCTTATTTTCCTCTAAGAAGAACAATAACTTTTCAACAGCAATAGCCTCAACAGCACTTTTAGCAGCAGGTGAACCAAGTTTAGATTTTGTTTGACCCTCAAATTGTAACAAAGCTTCAGGTATTTTTAAAGAAATTATAGCGGTAAGTCCCTCTCTAACATCAGTACCATCAAAAGTAGAATTTTTATTCTTAAAAAATCCATTATTCTTAGCATAATCATTAAAAACCCTTGTCAAAGCTGTTTTAAAACCAACTTCATGTGTTCCACCATCAGTAGTTTTAACATTATTAACAAATGATACAATATTTTCATTATAAGAATCAGTATATTGGAAAGCTATATCTACCTCTATACCATTTTTTTCTCCACTAAAACTATATATCTTATGAAGAGGAGTCTTATTTTCATTAATCATTTCAACAAAAGAAACCAACCCGTCATCATAGTGATATTTAATATCTTTCTTATCTTCTAAATCATCTATTTCAACAGTAAGCCCCTTAATTAAAAAAGCTGATTCTTGCATTCTTTCACTTATTGTAGTAAAAGAAAAATTAGTAGTAGAAAAAATACTATCATCTGGTAAAAATCTAACAGTAGTACCAGTTTGTCTAGTTGGACCAATCTTTTTCAAAGGAACAGCTACTTTTCCACCATTTTCAAACTTTATATAATACTCATAACCATCTCTTTTAATAGTTACTTCCAACCATTTAGATAAAGCATTAACAACAGATGCACCAACTCCATGAAGTCCTCCTGAAACTTTATATCCACTTGTCTCAAATTTACCACCAGCATGAAGTACCGTAAATATAACCTCTGGTGTAGAAATACCAGACGAATGCATTCCAGTAGGAAGTCCTCTACCATGATCTTCTACTGAAATACTTTTATCTTCATGCAAAGTTATTTTAATATAATCTCCAAAACCATTTATTACTTCATCTATCGAATTATCAACAATTTCCCATACTAAATGATGTAAACCTCTTTTATCTGTAGAGCCTATATACATACCAGGTCTCTTTCTAACTGCCTCAAGACCTTCAAGTATCTTTATACTATCTTCATTATACTTAAGTGCCATATCATCATCTCCATATATATTATATCTTAAAACCCAAAGAAAAAAAAGAAAAATAAAACATAAGTATAAAAAAAGAAATCAAAAAGATTTCTTTAATCCAATATAGATTCAATAATATATCTAGGTCTATGTTTAGTTTCACTATATATTTTTCCTATATATTCTCCTATTACTCCAATACACAATGTTTGAATACCACCTATTAACCAAATTGAACATATTATAAATGTCCAACCCGATACAGTCTTACCAGCAATCTTTACAATAATAGCATATAGTAAAATAATAAAACTTATAAATAATATAATAAATCCAATAAACATAATCATTCTTAAAGGTTTAACACTAAAAGAAGTAATACCATCTATAGCAAAAGAAACCATTTTTTTCAAAGGATACTTAGAACTACCTGCTACTCTTTCATTTCTTTCATAATAAGCTATATCTGTTTTATAACCCAATTGAGGAACTATACTTCTTAAAAATAAATTAACTTCTTTATAATTACTAAGAGCCTCTAATGCTCTCTTACTCATTAATCTACAATCAGCATGATTAAAAATAACTTCAACTCCCATAAGACTCATAAACTTATAAAATCCTAAAGCTGTAGTCCTCTTAAAAAATGTATCTTTCTTTCTAGAACTACGAACTCCATAAACAATATCAGCACCAGCATTATACTTCTTTATCATATCATCCATAACATTAATATCATCTTGTAAATCAGCATCCATACTAATACTAATATCACAATGATCCTTAGCGTACATAAGTCCTGCAAATAAAGCGTTTTGATGTCCCTTATTTCTTGATAAATTTATACCTACATACATATTATTATCTTTATGCATAGAAGAAATAATATCCCATGTCTTATCCTTAGAACCATCATTTACTAAAACAACTTTACTGTTTTTACTAATTAAACCATTATTTATTAAATCATTCATCTTTTTATCTAACTCTTTTTTAGTATATAGTAACGCATCTTCTTCATTATAACAAGGAATAACCAAATTAAGTATTAAGTCACTTTTCATAAACACACCTCTTTTTAAATAACAACATATATTCTATACCAAAACATAAAATAATCAATACTAAATATTCTAAGTAAGAATAAACTTTTCTATTATAAACATTCTCAACTTTAAATAATAAGTCACCAGAAATCTTCTCATTATTAATAGTTAAATCTCCTTCTGGATAATAATCATAAAATTCTTTGTATGAAATATTAACATATAAATTATTACAATCACTTATTTTAAAATAATAAATTCCTTTATCATATTGTTTTTCTAAATCAACAACCAAATACCCTTTATCATCAACATCACTATTAGTAAACTCTTTACTATAAACAAGATTAAAATCATCATCTAATAAATCAACTCTAAAAGAATCATTAACATTACCAAGTTTTATACTTATTTTATTAAACTTACTATTTAATTTTAATTCTTGTTCTAAATAATCATTTTTATTTAAAATAACATAACTAATTTTATTAGTAATACTCTTAGAAACAATATCACTTCTTAAAGTATTATTTTCATATCTTAAAAATCCTAATATAAGCAAAACAAAAGTTAACAAAACAATTAAATACTTAAAATATTTATAATACTTAATTTCATCAAAATCTTTATCTAAATAATCATAAGAGTAACTACCAAGTACTATTAACCAAGGCAAGAAAGAAAGTCCATATCTAGGACAAACTTCCCATATTAAATAAAACACAATAGCGCCAAATATAGCAATTGCTATAAATGATTTTTTATTATCTTTTAATAGTTTTAATAAAGAAAAAATACTAAATATCAATACAACAATTTTAGAAAATTGTAATAAATAATTTATAACAACATTTCTATCTCCTAAAAGATAAAAATAAGAAACATTATAATCCCTAACCAGATCTAAATATTTTTGATAACTATAATCTCCTTTACCCCATACTACATTTATTTTTCTAACTATAAGTTTTAAATTTCCAAGTAATCCCTGACTACTTATTCTTTCTTTTATTACTTTTTTATTTAAATTAACCCTATCTGAAAAATTAGAAGCACTATTAGACAAAACAAAATCATCTTGACTATAGTATCCTCCATTCTTTTCATTTACACCCATCATAATCCAATGAGTCATAGGAAATTTCTTTTCTTTATCAATATTAACAAATAAATTATTTTCTAATTTATTAACAATTCCCAAAGTTAAAAACATACTAATAAAAACTATAAATATATATTTCCAAAACTTAAACTTAGTTTTATTACAAATAAGATAAACTAAATAAGCAATAAGTAAAAATATTGATACAGCTCTAATTTTATAACCTATAACAGAAATAACTCCTATTAAAATACTATAAATAATAGTTTTATAACCATTAGTATCTTTAAACCTAACCATTAAATATATTAAAATACTAGCAAAAGGTAACATTAAAACATCAGTATAATAATAAGAAACATATAAATAAAATATAGGAGATAAAACAGTTATAAATAATCCTAACAATCCCTTATTTTCATCATAATAATTTAAAGTTTTATAAGTAAAAAATGTCATTACAAAAATAGAAATACTACTAATAATACAAAATAACAATTGATAATTAATAGGTATTATTTTTTGTATACCATATAAAAACATAAGTAAAAATCTATTATTCGGATAAACAGAAAAATATAAATTATTAAAAATTTCTTTCTTATCATTTAAACTATTAATTTCAGTTAAAATATGCATTAAATCAACTTTAGGAACACTACTAATTACAAAAGTACTAACTAAAAGTAAAATAAAATGTCCTATTAATAAACAAATACTTATAACCTTTTTCTTTTTACTATCTAGTTTTATAATATATCTATATAATTTTGAAAGCAAAATAATATAAACTATAGAACCCAAAATAATAACAAAAGGATTCATATAATAATGACTACGATTAATATAAAAGAAAGTACCTCCAATTAAAGCTATAAAAAGACAAATAATACTAAAAATTAATATAATTTTATAACCCTTAGAGGTAATATAATCAATTACTTTTTTCATAACTACCCTTCTTAAACACAACAAGTTTACTCAATATATAATTACCAATAATAATAAGAACCTGACTAACTAATTTAAAAAACTTATCATTTCCCCCAAGTACAGATACAAACAAAAACATAATACCCATATCTAATAATAAAGTTATAACTCTAGCTCCTGAAAAACTAATAAATTCTTTAAATTTATTTTTATTATTACTATTAAATACATATTTTCTATTTGTAAAATAAGCAAATAAAACACCAGCAACCCATGATAAAATATTAGCTACTTGTAATTGTAATGAAATATTAGGATCTAAAACTGTAAAAACTAGTCCATAATAAACAGTTAAACTTACTAAAGTTGTTAATACTCCAAATATTAAATAATTTATTATTTCCTTATATTTATTATATAAATTTTTCATTATACCACCTGCTTAAAATTACTATAACATATTATTATAAAAAATAAAAACAAAAAAAAGCCTCTTTACAAGGCTTATTGTCTAATCTTTATGTTCAATTTCAACACTACTAATTGAAGAAAATCTCTTTGTAATTTTCTCAGTAGTAGTATGAATATCATTAACATCACGACTAACTGTTTCTATACTTCTAGAAAGCTTATCCCAACGTTCTTTATATCTAGAAAATTCTATTCCTAATTTATTTAATTCTTCATGAATAATAGAAGTATATTTATCTCTTTCCATATTTTTAATTATCATCTGAATTACTGTTAATGTAGAAATCAAAGTAGTTGGAGAAGTAATCCATACTTTTTTAGAATAAGCATAATCTATTATTTCAGGATGATAAGCATTTATTTCTGCAAATATAGCCTCTGCTGGTAAAAACATTATTGCTTGATCAGTTGTCTCTCCAGGAACAATATATTTCATAGCTATCGCATCAATATGTTTTTTTACATCACTTTTAAATAACTTCTCATATTTTTCTCTTTCAACTTGAGGAATATTCTTATCAGTCATCATTCTATAATTTTCAAGTGGAAACTTAGAATCAATTGCAATAACCCCAAGTGGTTCTGGAGCAAAAAGAATAGAATCAGCTATGTATCCATTACTCATTGTATATTGAAGTCTATATATATTATCATTTCTTTCTCCAAACACACTAGACAATATATGTTTCAAATTAACCTCACCAAAAATACCTCTAGATTTTTTATCAGTTAAAATAGATTGAAGAGATATAATATCTCCAGACAAAGTATCTATCTTCTTTTGAGCTTCATCTATTTTTGATAATCTTTCTAATACATTCATAAATGTTTTATTAGTCTTTTCAAAATTTTGATCTAATCTCTCATTAACCTTCTCATTAATTAAAAGCAATCTTCTCTCTTGTTTTTCTGATAAATCTTGAAAATCTTTATTTAAAGAATTTTTCAAATCTCCCATATCTTTTGTAATATTAACTTCAAGTCTACCAAGTCTATCTGTAATATTAGCCTCATTAATATTTTTAAACAAAGAAACTGTTGTTAAAATTACTATCAACACTAAAAGTGCAATTATTATATACTCCATAAATACTCCTTAATCAACTTTTATAATCTTTTCTATTATTTTACTAACTATGTATGCAATTAATATTATAAATAAAATTTTCAATAAAACAATAGGATTTTTTACACTTTCCAAAAAACTTTTACCTATATAACCCCAAAAATAAACTATTGATACCTTTCCAATTAATAATGCCAAAATAAACTTTTTCTTTTTAATTTCTGAAAGTCCTCCCGCTATATTAATTAAAAAAGCTGGTGAAAAAGGACATGCTATCAAAACCACTAATAAATTAAAATCAATATTAGAAATTTTATTAGTTAATTTTTCTAACTTTAATAAATTTTTCTTTCTTATAAACTTAGTATATTTATCCCGAAAAAAATATCTAAACAAAAAGAAAGATAATAAACATCCAACATTAGTACCCAAATAAGAAATAAATAATCCCAACAAGGTTCCGAAAGAAACAATATTAAAACCTATAAACAAACCTAGTGGTAATGCTGGAATAATAGATTCCAATAAAACCAAGAAAAAGCCTCCTAAAGGCCCAACTTGTTTTAAAACTTCAATAATACTATTCATAAAATTCATTACTACATCCATACTATCACCATTACTATTATGTCTAATATTTTAATATTTACTTATATAATCGTTATACCCTCCTAGTATATTTACAACTTTATAATCTCTTTTTGTAAGATCAGAACATGCTTTAGAACTTTGAACACCATGTTGACAATAAATATAATAAACTTTTTCTTTGTCTAAATACCTATCTGGCATCATTAACAAATAATTAACTGGGATATTTTTAGCTGTTGGTATACTACTCAAATTATATAAATAACTATCCCTTATATCAATAATATTAATTTTTCCTACTAAACTTTTTAATTCTTCAGTAGATATACTTTTATACATATATACCTCCTATAGTATTATATGTATAATCTTAAATTAGTTTATATTTTTTAACTTCTCCAAAGCCTCATCAAAAGAAGAAACCTTAATTAATTTTATTTTATAATTATTATCCTTAACCTCTTTTAAAGCCTCATCATAATTTTCATAAGGAATTAAAAACACATCTGCATGTTTTTTTACAGCCCCTTGTAACTTATACTTAACTCCTCCAATTTCTCCAACCACACCAGAAGAATCAATTGTACCAGTACCAACTATTTTTAATCCCTTAGTGATATCCTCATCTACTAGTTTATTATAAATACTAAGAGCAATCATAAGTCCACCAGAAGACCCAGCTTCTCTACCAGAAAAATCAAAAGACACATAAGGATCAGTCTCATATGAAATATCATTCATAACTAAAACCCCAATCTTTTTTTCTCCATCAATATCTATAATTTTAGTTATAGTATTAATTTTTTGACCACTTCTATCCACTAAAATATTTAACTTATCCCCAACATTTTTCTTACCTATAATATCATTTATTTCTTCAACCGAAGAAACATCCATATCATCAACTTTTAAAATTACATCTCTTGTTTCCAAAGATGTATCAGCATCTTCAAATACATACAAAACATATAACTTATTATCCTTAACACTTATCTTTTTTGAAGCTTTATTATACGCTACAAACAACGCATTATTTAAAGAATTTTTAAAATACAATTCTTCTCTAAAATCATAATCCTTAACATCTTCATTAGTAAGAGTAACATCATCAATCCTTTCAAGTTCAAAGTTCTTAATAACCTTAGACAACAAATACGTTGCAATAGTACCCTTAGTTTGACTAACATATGCACAATTAAAAGACCCCTTACTATCATAAGAATTATTAACTTTTATCTTTTCATCAATCCCTATAGTACCTCCACCCACAGTTATATAATATGGAACAGGTATAAGTAAAATTATAGCAATAACTATAGGAATAAAAAAACTTAGTACATCTTTGATTGTCAATTTATGTTTTTTATTCTTTTGTATCATTTCATATCTCCCTAATATAATTATAACAAGAAAGGATATATATTATGAAAAAAATTTTATATTCATTTACACTAATTGTCATTATCTTTATAATCACATACTTAGTATTTAACAATTCCATAATAATAAAAGACACAGTAATAACATCATCAAAACTATTTATAAATAATATATTTCCATCACTATTTCCCATGTTAATAATATCATCAATGTTAATAGATATAAAATTACCCCAATTTTTAAGCAATATTTTTTCTAAAACATTCAATAAACTATTCTCATCACCCGGTGAAGCAAGTTTCGTCTTTATAATGTCACTATTATCAGGATCTTTTTCAAATGCAAAATATATAAATGACCTAATAGAAAACAAAACTTTAAGTATCAATGATGGCAAAAAAATTTTATTATATACATACTTCTCAAATCCTCTATTTATAATAAATACAGTAGGAATTCTTTTTCTAAATAACAAAAAGATAGGAATATATATACTATTATCCCATATATTAGGAAATATTTTTATTGGGATACTATTAAAAAGATTTAACAAAAAACCAATAATAAAAAATAATAATCTTATAACAAACTTAAAAGACTTAAACAATAATATAAATAACATAAATATATTTAATAGTCTTTTTAATTCCATAAAAAGTGCTATAAACTCATTATTATCAGTATATGGAATAATAACATTCTTTCTAATTATTATAAATATCTTAAAAATAAATAATAATAACTTTTTTACAATCCTAATATCAGGAATAATTGAAATGACAATAGGGTTAAAATATACCTCAACATCTACTCTTCCTTATATTAATAAAGTCTATATATCAATGTTCTTTATATCCTTCGGAGGATTATCAATTCATGCTCAAATTTTTAATATTTTAAACAAAAAAAAGATAAAATATTTACCCTTTTTATTATCAAGAATTATCCATGGAATTATAAGTATAATTATACTATTTATTATAATCCAACTGGATGTACTATTTTAAATCCATAATTAGTATTATCATTTTCATACAAATATTCATATAAAGGAATATAAATCGTTAAAAATTTATCATTATAAGTATCATTACCACTATAAGTAACATAAGGCATTTCATTAAAATTACCAGAAGGATTAAACTCTACCACATCATTTTCAGGAATTGGATAATTTTTTCCATCATATTTAATTGTTTTATTATAATTAATAATTAACTCTTTTCTTGAATCATCTTCAAAAATTAAAACTAATGAAATTTTTTCTTCATCATCCGAAATCAAAGCATTAATTAATTTTTTCTTAATCAAATCATTTTGAATAGTTGTTCTAAGTATATCAGAATATTCATATAAATCTTTTTGTAATTGCTTCTTTTTTGAACTTTCTTTCATTTCAATAACCATCTTAAACATACCTATTACTAAAATCATAAGCATTGAAAATGTAACAATTACTTCAACAACTGTCATACCCTTATTATTAATTTTCTTCATATTAATCTCCCTTTACCCAACTAGAAATCTCTAAGTTTTGAACAGCGCTCCAAGATAAATATTTATTCTTTATTGTTTCTAAACTATCTGTATCTTTCAAACCATAAACTTTCATAGTTTTATTACTATAACTAGCACAATACTTATTAGAAAAAGGATTTCCCTCATTTTTATATGTATAATCTTTATCACAAGTATCTTTTAATGATAAAAATAAAGCATTATCAACAGTAGCGGTAGATAAAATATAATTCACAAAATAATCATCATCTTCAATTAATTTATAATCATACATAAACAAATTTTCAATATTACCACTAATATTTTGTCCCATAAAATCACTATTAAAATACATATTAGTAACATTTACTCCATCTAAAACATTTTCTTTAATTGAAACAAATTTTTCATTACTAAAATCTAAGGTATCAACATTTGTAAAATCAGATCCATCTTTATTTTTAATTTTAGTAACAGCACTTGAATCATTCTCATCATAAATTAAAATATAATTAGTATCACTATCACTATCATAATCAATTATAGTATTAGCGTAACCATATTTTGTCTTTATAATAAGACGATACTTTTCATCTTCAGTATCCTTATATTTATTATAATTTGGTAAATAAGAAACATACTTACTCATACCTAAATCTTTATTATTAATAATATTATCCTTAACATCACCTATATACATTTTTGTTAAAATCATAGACTCAATCTCTAAATTCTTTAACAAATCATTACACTTCTCTTTTGAATAATTATCTAAAACACAAGAACCATCTTCAATAAGATTAACGTATTTCAAACCATTATTTCTATCATACAATTGCTTAAGATTTTCATTTTTATAAACCTTTCTCATATAAAAGGAAGCATAAGTCGATGAAACATCATTATATAAAAGTCTATTTTCTAATTCAGCAGATATAGGAAAAAAATTACTATATACAGACATAAACACTAACATAATAACAACTGTAACCGCTAATAATTCAACAAAAGCAAAACCCTTATTATTAATTTTTTTCAAAAATATTCACCCACTTTATTGATTATATCTTAAAATTATTATATAATATTTTAAGAATAAATAATAGTCTTTTTACAAAAAAAAGAATATAAGGGGAATAATATGAAAGAATATGATTTTAACTCTACGCCTATTGTAGACATAGTTAATAGTATTATCATTGATGCAGTAAATAAGAATGCCAGCGACATTCATTTTGACCCTGCAGAAAATTATTTAAAAATTCGTCTTAGAGTAGATGGAGAGTTATCTGATTATTCTATTGTTGAAAATAAATATAAAAGAAATTTAATAACAAGAGTCAAACTAATTTCTGGTATGAATATAACTGAAACAAGATTACCACAAGATGGTGCTATAAAAGGTGTTATTGGTGGAAAAGACTTAGATATGCGTGTTTCTGCTCTACCAACAAGTTTTGGAGAAAAAGTTGTAATAAGAATTCTTGATTATACAATGAGTATGAAAGGCTTAGAAACATTAGGATTTACAGGTAGTAATTATGATTTAATACTTAAAATGTTAGAAAGTCCAAATGGTATAATTTTAATAACTGGTGCAACTGGTTCTGGTAAATCAACAACAGTATATTCAATGTTACAAAAACTAAATAAAGAAGAAACAAACATAATAACAGTTGAAGACCCAGTAGAAATGAACATTGAAGGTATTAACCAAGTCCAAGTAAACTCAGAAATAGGACTAGACTTTGCTCAAGTTTTAAGATCAATACTAAGACAAGATCCAAACATAATTCTTATCGGAGAAATTCGTGATAGTGAAACAGCAAAAATTGCCGTAAGATCATCAATAACTGGACACTTAGTATTATCAACACTACATACAAATAACTCATTAACAACAATTGAAAGACTTTTAGATATGGATGTTGAAAGATATCTTTTATCATCATCATTAAAAGGAATAATATCTCAAACCTTAGCAAAAAGATTATGTACAAAATGTGCTAAAAAAAGACCAACAACTCCGTTAGAAAAAAGAATATTTGAAAAAGCACTACATAAAAACATTGAAGAAGTCATGGAACCAGTTGGTTGTGATGCATGTCACAAAGGATTCAAAGGAAGAATTGCTTTACAAGAAGTATTATTAATTGATGACAAAATAAGAGATGCTATAAATGAAAACATTCCTAGATCAGAACTAAGAAATCTAATATATTCTAAAAGGCATGTAAAAACATTATTACAAGATGGACTACAAAAAGCAGCAGATGGAATAACTACAATTCAAGAAGTACTAAAACTAGTAGACATAGACGAAAATAGTGATGAATTATATGGAAAAGATAACTCTGATTTAGAACAATCAAATAATATTGAACAAAACAATACAATAGAAAATCAAGAAATAGAAAAAAATGAATTTGAAAAAGAACTAGAAAATGAAAAAAAATATGTCTTCGATAAAAATGATAATAACAACCTAAACATAAACAGCATAATAAACGAAAGACCTATCTTTGAATCAAATACTATTGATGAAATAAAACCTAGTATTCCAAATACTATTAATGAGATTACTCCTAATGAAATAAAACCTAGTATTCCAAATACTATTAATGAGATTACTCCTAATGAAATAAAACCTAGTATTCCAAATACTATTAACGAAATTACTCCTAATGAAATAAAACCTAGTATTTCAAATACTATTAATGAGATTGCTCCTAATGAAATAAAACCTAGTATAGAATTAAACAATTACATTAAACCAAATGAAGAAAAAATAATTAATTTAGATAATACACAAGATATATTTAAATTATTTGATAAATACAATGATAAAGATGAAACAAATAAAGAAAAACCACAAGAAAAACAAGAAGATATCATAATACCAAATGATATTCCAAATAAAAAGGAAAAAGAAAACAATAGTAATTATACAGATGACTTAATAAAATTAATAAATGAAGGTTTCTTTGAATAATAAAAGGTATGCTTTAAAAAAGCATACCTTTTTAAAATCTAATAGGATTAAAATCTATTTCTATTTTTATATTCTTCTTATTAAAATAATGTTCCTGTAAATTAGATAAACTTTCTAAAATATTATCAATATTCTTATATTTTAAAACAATTTGAAAACGATATTGATTATTTAATTTAAATATATTTGCAATAGAAGGTCCTAGAATAATTGTATCATTTATTTTTTTACATAAATAATCCTTTATATTTTTACTCTCTTTACTAGCAATATCATAATCAATTGAAATTATTCTAATCAAACATAAATAATAATACGGAGGATATTTTAAAGCCTTTCGTATCTTCATTTCCTCTTCATAAAACTTTATATAATCATTATTCACTGTATATTTAATAGCATAATGATCTGGATTAAATGTCTGAATTAAAACCTTTCCTTCTTTATCTTTTCTACCACTTCTGCCAGAAACTTGATTAAGTAATTGAAAAGTATTTTCACTACTTCTAAAATCAGGAAAATTTAAACTTATATCAGCATTAATAACTCCAACTAAAGTTACATTAGGAAAATCTAACCCCTTAGCTATCATTTGTGTTCCAAGTAAAATATTATACTTTTCCTCCATAAATGATTCTATTATTTTTCTATGAGAATCTTTTCTAGTTGTAGTATCAACATCCATTCTTAATATTTTAGCATTGGGTATTATTTTTTCTAATTCTTCTTGAACCTTTTCAGTACCCAATCCAAAATCCTTAAACTCTTCACCACAATCAGGACATTTATCCTTCCTCTTCGTAGCATATCCACAATAATGACACCTCAACATATTAGAACTCTTATGGAAAGTCAAAGAAATATCACAATTAGGACACTTTTCTATATATCCACATGATTTACACATCAAAAGAGAAGAATAACCCCTCCTATTTAAAAACAAAATAACCTGTTCACCTTTATTTAAAGTATTGTTTATCTCATCTATTAAAATATTAGAAAAATAACCCTTACTCTTTTTAAATTCCTTATTCATATCAATAATAGTCGTAACAGGCATTTTCTTACCATTATATCTATTCTTAAGCTCTAATAACTCATATACACCCTTCTTAGCTCTAGCATAGCTTTCCAAAGATGGTGTAGCACTTCCTAAAACTAAAGGTGCATTATAATATTCACATCTCTTTTTAGCAATATCTATAGCATTATATCTAGGCATATTTTCTTGTTTATAAGTAGAAGAATGTTCCTCATCAATAATAATCAAACCAATATTTGAAAATGGTGCAAAAATAGCACTTCTAGCACCAACAACAATATTTACCTTTCCTTCCTTTATTCTTCTCCATTCATCATACTTTTCTCCATCAGAAAGCCCACTATGAAGAACAGCAATATTATCAAAATAAGAAGTAAATCTCTTAATAATCTGTGGTGTCAAAGAAATCTCTGGTACAAGCAAAATAGCACTCTTACCATTTTTTATACATTCTTCAATCAATTTCATATATACATTAGTTTTACCACTACCAGTAACACCATGTAATAAATAAGTCTTAAAAACATCAAAATTATTTTTTATCTTTTCATAAACAACTCTTTGCTCATCATTAAGATTAAAACTAATCTTTTCTTCATTAACAAAATTATACCTATACTTTTCCCTTTTTGTCTCAACTATAATATTATTCTTAAGTAAAGTCTTAACACTACTAGCGGATATAAGATTTAATAACTCTTTTTTAACACATTCTTCTTTTCTTAACAAATCTATAATCTTTTGTTGTTTTTCATTAAATCTAAGTTTAGATAAATCAACTTCATTTAAAACAATATAACTATCCAATTTCTTATTAATATTAACTTTCTTTCTAGCTTTAACAGCAAGTGGTAACATAGCTTGATAAGAAGACATCAAAGTGGATAAGGTAGTCTTCTTTATATATTCTCCTAATTTTAATAACTCATCATTCAAAATTGGATAATCATCACTACAACCAATAATATCCTTTAATTCTAAAGAACCATCATCATTTCTGATATTTAAAACAAAACCCTCTAAAATCTGTTTTCCAAATGGAACAGTTACCCTCATACCAACTTTTATTTTATCAACATACTCAACCGGAATATTATAAGAAAAAGTCTTATCAAGGAAAACATGTTCTAATTCTACCAAACAATCACAAATCATTTTAATTCCACAATTTATTAGGGTATATATTGTCATCCACTAATTTTTGTATTGACTCAACAACTTGCTTTTTATCTTCTTTGTAAGTAACACCATACCATTTAGCAACAGTACTTAATACCTCAACACTAGCAATTTTCTTATCAATACATTCACATAAAACATCTGGTATTAAATATTCACATTTCAAAGGATTATCCTTATTTTCATCTAAAAATCTTGCAAAATTATCTTCAATATAATCTAATATATCAGAAGAAAAACCTAACATATTCATAGAGACTAAAGTATTATCATCTACTTCAAAAGGAGTAGAACCATCAAGTGGTTCAGCAAGTATTTTACCATTTTCTTTTCTTTCAACTGAAGACTCTATCAATTTAGTCAAACATTTATCATTCATCTCACAAATACCTCTTTTTACTGAACCATTTGAAGTAATTGTATTAGCAACTTTATATCCAACCAAATAATATTTTTTCATCTCCCCAGTAACACTATTTTTTAAAGCATTAGCTATAACTCTAAAAGCATCTTTACCATAAAAATCATCTGCATTAATAATAGCAAAATTACCATTAACATGTCCTTTTGCACACATTATAGCATGAGCAGTTCCCCAAGGTTTAACTCTTTCCTCTGGAACTTCATATCCTTCTGGTAAATTATCTAATTTTTGAAAAGCATATTCTACTCTTATCTTATCTTCTACTCTTTTTCCAATTGTTTCTTTAAAAATCTCATAATTTTCTTCTTTTATTATAAAAACAACTTTATTAAAACCAGCTTCTTTAGCATCATAAATAGAATAATCTATAATGAACTCCCCATTAGGACCAATTGGTTCTATTTGTTTTAATCCTCCAAATCTGCTACCCATACCAGCAGCTAAAATAACTAATGTTAAATCTTTTTCCATATTAATCTACCTTCCTTATACTCTTATGATTTTTCAATAATTTTTTTATACCTATACTTTGTTTAAAAGCAACAGTAATAATTGTCTTAGTAACATCTATAACGACACCAATACCATAAGTATCATGTTCTATTTTATCACCATATTTAAATTCTTGATCATTTTCATAAACATTTTTCTCTTTTTTAACAATCTTTTTAGGCTCTTGATTTTCATAATCAATTAAATCTTCCATTATTTCACTTATAAATCTACTCTTAGTAGACATTTGTTCTTGTCCAAAAATAGTTCTCTTTTTAGCAGAAGTAATAAACAATTTCTTACGTGCCCTAGTAATCGCAACATACATAAGTCTTCTTTCCTCTTCCATATCTGATAAACTATTATAAGAATTACGATGAGGAAACATTCCTTCTTCCAATCCTGTTAAAAAAACATATGGAAACTCCAATCCTTTAACAGAATGAACAGTCATCAAAGTAACTCTATTTGGATCATCTTTATAATCCTCTATATCACTAACTAAACTTACCTCAAGTAAAAATTCTTCTAATGAAATAATTCCAACTCTCTCTTCAAAAGACTTAGTAACAGATTTAAACTCCTCTAAGTTTTCAAGTCTAATATCAGCCTCTAAACTTTTTTCCTCTTCAAGTGATTTTCTAAGACCTGTTTTATCTAAAACCAAATCAATAAATTCTGTAAGAGACAAATCTTTTAATTTTTCTTTCAATTCAATGATTAACTTTTTAAACTCTAATTCTTTTCCTTCAGTAATAGCATCGAAAATACTAGTATTATAATATCTTGCCTTCTCTTCCAAATTAGCAATAGATTTAGTACCTATCCCTCTTTTTGGAGTATTTATTACCCTAAGTAAAGAAATATCATCATTACTATTATAAATTAATCTAAGATAAGCAAGTAAATCTTTTATCTCTTTTCTAGAATAGAAATAAAAACTACCAACTATTTTAAATGGAATATTAGACTTTAAAAATTCTTGTTCAAACACACGAGACTGAGCATTAGTTCTATATAATATTGCTATATCTTTATAAGAAACTCCACTATTAAAAAGTTCCTTAATTTTCCTTATAACATAAAAAACCTCATCTATCTCATCATATGCATTATAATAAGATATCTTATCCCCTTCCTCATTATCACTCCATAAATTTTTATCTTTTCTATACTCATTATTTTTAATAACACTATTAGCAGCAGCTAAAATAGTTTTAGTAGAGCGATAATTCTGTTCCAAAAGAATTGTTTTACAATCAGGATAATCCTTTTCAAAATTTAATATATTTTTATAATTAGCACCTCTAAATGCATATATACTTTGATCATTATCTCCTACTACACAAATATTTTTATATTTAGAAGCAAGCATCTTAGTAAGAACATATTGAGCATGATTAGTATCTTGATACTCATCAATTAAAATATACTTATACTGTTCTTGATATCTAAGTAAAACATCAGGATTTTCTTTAAATAGTTTAATAGGTAAAATTAATAAATCATCAAAATCAACAGAATTATTATTATATAATATTTCTTGATACTTACTATAAACCTTATAAACAACATCATCTTCTTCACTACAAACAAACTTTTTATACTCTTCTGGCATCATAAATTCATTCTTATTATTAGAAATTTTATTTCTTATCATATAAGGAGAAAACATCTTATAATCAATATTCATATCTTTTAATATTTTCTTTATTAATACCAAAGAATCATCACTATCTATAATTACAAAATTATTCTTATAACCTAACTTTTCATAATTTTCTCTTAAAATTTTAACTCCAAAAGAGTGAAATGTTGAAGCTTGAATATTCTTAAGTCCTGTAAGATTAGCTATTCTTTCTTTCATTTCTCCAGCAGCTTTATTAGTAAAAGTTATAGCTAAAATATTATAAGGACTAATATTGCATTCTTTTATTAAATAAGCTATTTTAGTAGTTAAAACCTTAGTCTTACCACTACCAGCTCCTGCTAATATTAATATCGGTCCATCTGTTTGTTTAACTGATTCTAATTGTTTATCATTTAAATTTTCAAGCATTACTATCACCTATAAACATTATACAATAAATATAAAAATTAACAAAATAAAAAAGAAAAATTATTTATCATTTTTCTTTTCATTTTCTAACAAAGTAGTATAAGAGATCTTTCCTACTAAAGTTTTTGGAAGTTCTTTTTTATACTCAATCTCTCTAGGCATTGCATATTTAGCAATATATTTTTCACAATGTTCTTCAATACTTTTTTTAACATCATCAGTAAGTTTAACTCCATCTTTTAAAACAATAAAAGCCTTAACTTTTTGACCACGATACTTATCTTCTACACCAATAACAGTAGAAGTTAAAACATCTGGATGCTTATTAATAATTTCTTCCAAATAACTTGGATAAACATTATATCCCGAAGTAACAATAACTCTCTTTAATCTTGATTTAAAATAAACATAACCATCTTCATCCATTGAACCTATATCACCAGTATGAAGCCATATCTTACCATCTTCATGTTCTCTTAAAACTTGCATTGTCTCGCTTACTTCATCCAAATATCCAAGCATTACAGTAGGACCTGATATACAAATTTCTCCATCTTCACCACAAGCTACTTCATCATGAGTTCCAATTTTAACAATTTTGTAAACAACGTCTGGTAAAGGTATACCAATACTACCCTTTCTAAAACCATCTCTAGGTGTTAAACTAGTAGCAGCACTAGACTCTGTAAGTCCATATCCAACTCTAATTTCTGCTTTTGAACCATGTTCTTTAAAAAACTTATTAACTTTTAATCTAGTTTGCTCACTAGGCATATCTCCACCACATATTAAAGAATGAACACATGCTAAATCATCTTTATCAAAAGTAGTAGACTTAGCAACAGCCTCAAATAAAGTAGGAACACCTGCTATAAAACTAGGATGATATTGTTTAATTAAATTAGGTAAGGTTCTACCACTAAAAACTGGTATTAAAACACAACGCATACCTATAGTAAGACATGTATGTAAACATACACCTAATCCAAAACCATGAAATATAGGTAATATATTCAAAATAGAATCCCCAGCTTTATTAGGTTTACACATATAAGTACATTGCATAGCTAAAGCATTAAAATTCAAATTAGATAAAACAATTCCTTTTGGTTTTCCAGTAGTACCACCACTATATAAAATAACAGCAGGATCATTAGAATCAACTAAAACTTCAAAATCTTCTTTATATTTCGAACCATTATCTATAAATTTCTTCCATGTAATTACTTCTCTTCCATTAAAAGCTTTCATGAAAACTTCTTTAATTTTCTTTATAGCTCTAGTTTTATCTCCTTTTAAAACAGCATATAAAAATGCTTTAAATTTAGGCATCTCATCAGCAGCAGAAGATAAAATCATCTTCTTTACACCTGTATTACCTATAATTTTCATTATTTTCTTATAATCTACATCAATTACCAAAACAATACTACTACGTGATTTATTTAAATAAAACTCTATTTCCTTTTCACTTGATAAAGGATGAATCATATTGGCAATACCACCAGCCATATTAACAGCATAAAACATAATCAATGCTTGTGGTGTATTAGGCATACATATACTAACAACTTCACCCTTCTTCATACCCATTTGTCTCAACGCTTTAGCGCATTTTTCTATTTCTGAGTAAAATTCTTTAAAAGTCCATTTATTAGAAAAATACTCCATAGCAGTATAATCAGGATATTTATCAACAGTTTTCTTCAAATAACTAACAAGTGAGCCTTCAGGATAATCTAAATGATGTGGTACATCACCATAATATTTAAACCAAGGATAATCATTATTTGTTTTCGATTTTTTCATTTGCATCTCCCTCTAACAATTCTGGATTTTGTAAAATATAATCGAATAACTGAACTGATTTCACAAAATAAAATCCATCAGCAATTCTTTCATCTAAAGTAATTCCAAAATTACAAAAATCTCTTATCTCAGTACTACCATCACTCATAACAACATTTTCTTTATGTATCTTTCCAATTGTCATCAAAATTGAATTAGTACCAAAGTCAGTTAAATTATGATAAATAGCATCACAACCAATACTTCCTAAATTAGATATAATAATCGTACTATAATAAAGTAAATCTTTAGTCATTGAAGCAGGTATCAAATCATGTCTATCCAAAAATTTAAATATCGCAACAATAATAACCCTTAAAAACTTAGGCATTTTTCCTATTATATTAATAGCAGAATCTGTATTACCAGAAGAATTAGACCTAACTTTTTTAACCTGGCTAGATAAAGTCTTTTGCATCGTATCAATATTCCAATCTTCTCCTACATTTAAAACAGACATAAATTCTTTAGAATAATCCTCAAAAGCAACCTTCGCCATAAAAGCAAGTGAAACATTATTTCTATCATAAAATCTACCATTAGCAATAAATCTATTAAGTAGTGGTCTATTATAAACTACTTTAGCAATAGCCATAGAAAAAGCATGAAAATAAGTAATCTTATCATCCTTATTCTTCAAATTCTTATTTCTTTTTTCAACATACTTAACTAATTCTGTAACATCAATCTTTTGATCAATATATACATCAGAATCGCATCTATTTGGTTTTATATGAGCAATAATAGCATTTAAGCCATTAATATTTTTTACTCTCACACCATCTCTTCTATCTCCTAGTTTTTTCATACAAACCTCCAATTATTATCTAACACATAAACATTATACATTAATTTTTTTATTTTAGCAAAAAAAATCATTTTTTTATATCATCTATTTCCTTATTCAAAACTTCCACCATTTTCTTTAACATATATATTGTATCATCAGTAGACATTCCACCTAAATTTCTCTCACTCTGTACTTGTTTATAAAAAGCATTAGTACACAATACCTGTGCCGTAAGCATAAGCCAATTACCCAAAGCATTTTGTTCATTAGCAGTTAAATCATCTATAAGCAAATACCCAACCGCTACAGCAGATAAAGAAAATATTTTAGGTGGAACATTTGGTAACTTAGACATAGTAAATAATATGCGAAAAATCACAAAATATAAATTAGAGAATATAATAAAATGAAAATCAAAAGGAGGATTTATGAAAAAGTATATTACTTTAATTATTAGTATTGTCATAATAACATTTTTCTTAATATTTTACACAATAAAAACTAATGTTAATAATGACAACAAATTAAAACACATTACTGTAGCAGAAGTAACTCATAGTGTATTTTATGCTCCACAATATGCTGCTATAGAATTAGGATATTTTGAAGAAGAAGGTTTAGATATAGAATTAACACTAACACCAGGAGCAGATAATGTAATGGCAGCAGTACTATCAAAAGATGCTGATATTGGTTTATCAGGAAGTGAAGCTACAATATATGTATATAACGCAGGAGAAAAAGACTACATAAAAACATTTGCTCAGCTTACACAAAAAGATGGATCATTTATAGTTTCTAGAAAAAATATAGAAAACTTCACTTTAAATGATATGGTAGGAAAATATATTATTGGAGGAAGGATTGGTGGCATGCCAGAAATGACTCTAGAATGGTCATTAAAAGAACATGGCATAAACTTAAATGATTTAACAATAGATACAAGTATCCAATTCGCTTCAATGGCAAGTGCATTTATTGGAGGAACTGGAGACTTTGTAACATTATTTGAACCACTTGCTACTCAAGTAGTAAACCAAGGATATGGTTACAAAGTAGCCTCATTAGGAGATTTAGGAGGAATAGTGCCATATACAGCATACAATGCAAGAACAAGTTATATAAATGAAAATAAAGACATAATTGAAAGCTTCACTAAAGCAACTCAAAAAGGATTGGATTATGTTAACAACACAAACAGCGAAGAAATAGCAAAAACAATTCTTAACCAATTTCCAGATACATCTCTAGAAGACCTAACAAAAGCCATAGAAAGTTATAAAAACAATAATACATGGCCTAAAACAACAGAATTCACAAAAGAATCATTCAATCACTTACAAGATATTATAGTTGAAGCTAATCAATTAGAAAAAGATAAAACTGTTAAATATGAAGATTTAATATATGTCAGATAATATTTTAAACATAAAAAATCTGTCTAAAATATACCATGACGAAAAAAAAGAAACTTTAGCTATAGATAATATATCATTTGAAATTAAAGACAAAGAATTTATCTCTATAGTAGGACCATCAGGATGTGGTAAATCAACAATATTAGGAATACTATCAGGAATACTAGAAAAATCAAATGGTACGATAAATTTTAAAAAAGATAAACCAATAATAGGATATATGCTACAAGATGATTCTTTATTTGAATGGAAAACTGTCTATGAAAACTGTCTTCTAGGATTAGAAATAAGAAAGGAATTAAACGAAAAACAAAAAGAAAATGTTTTAAATCTTTTAAACAAATATGGCCTAAAAGACTTTATAAATAGTTACCCATCAAGTCTATCTGGGGGAATGAAACAAAGAGTTGCTTGAATTCAATAAAGACAAAAAACAAACTATGACCAAGTCAATTTAATATATATATTCCATATTATAAAAGTAAACAATAAAAACAATACTCCATAAAACATATATGAAATAAACAATAAAATCCTAATAATAAAAATCAAACCTATATTAATTTTTTTAAATGTTACTTCTTTCGAAACATAATTTATTCCCAAATTATAAAACTCTTTTCTTACCTCTTTTGATATTCCAAGTAATTCAGCATATACTAAATATTCTTTCCATAATTTAACCTCATTTAAATTCTTTTCATTCATATTACTGAAATTCAATAAAAAATTCTTAAATTCATAAACAATTCTAGCATCATCATTAACACTTTTTTCAATAAATTCCTTATTACCACGTGTAATAATTTTATTTTCATTTCTCATTAAACTAGTTTCTACTAATAAAACATCATCTATCTTATTAAAAATAGCTTTACTATTAAACATAGATAATTTAACAAATCTATTTTTTTGACTATTTACCAATAAATAATATATTTCTGCTTCATTACTATCATCAAAATCCATATCAGTATTAATTATTTCATATTTTCCATTAGAAACAAAACTAATTCTTCCCTCTTCACACCACTTTAACAATAAAGCATTTAATAAAATAGTTCTATTATCTACAATATCATATTGGTAAGCAATCCAAAAAAATTTGAATAAATCACCATTAAAAGGGATATCTCTATAATATCCAGTTTCATCAAAATTAAATTTTTTCTCTTTTCTTAAACGTTTAAAACTAACACTAGATTTCATTAATCCAAAAGAAACTTCTAATCTTTCATATGTTTTTAAATAAAAAATTAATTCAAAAGAAATAAAAACTATAAAATAAATAAGTAATTTATACTCTTCATAAGTAATGATTCCACGTAAAAACAAATTAACACTAGGTACTAATCCAACACAAAAAAACAATATAACAAATAAAACAAATAATAACTTTAAAATTTTTTTCTTCATACGCACTCCTACTATATAAGTATAACAAATATAAACAATAAAAAAAAGATTCACTCAGAATCTTTTTTTCTCATTTTAGCATCATCTATTTGTTTTAATCCTAAATTTATAAAATAAACTATTACAATCCAAGCCACTACTGTTAAACCAATATGGAATATATATAATGGTGAATTAATAGGACAATCCCACAACCAATGCAATACAATTGGGATGCAACATAAAAGTAAGAATCTTTTATCATTTAAATGTTTTTTATCAAGTTTTTCAAATCCTTTAACATACATAAGAGCAGCACCTTCTATAGCAGCCCACGCCACATGCATACCAGGAGCTAAAAAAGCACGTAATTTCATAACAGTAATCATTGCTTCTAAACCATTATTAAGATAAAATTTCAATATATATCCAGCTGTTTCAAAAGCTCCAAAACCTGCACCAACTGCAGCACCTACAAGTAATCCGTTTAAAATATAATTACACTTTTTATTTTTAAATAAGAAAAATGCAACTATTATAGTTTTCGCAACCTCTTCAATCAATCCAACAAAGAAAGCTCCCTCAACATTTAAAACTGCTGTCTTCTCTGCAAAAAAAGGAAGAGAAAAATACAAAATTGCTGTAAGTAATGAAGCAGCACCACCTATAACAAAGTATTTCAAAGTCTTGTAAAACGAAATATTTCTAAACAAATTAATTTCAAAGAAAAATATTAACACTGCAACCGGGACAGCAAAAGCTGCTAATATAACCATAGCAGGTAAAAAATTGCTATTTTGATAATAAACATATCCAATGTATGTAGGTACATAAGCTATAACAAAGAAAACCAATATTTTAAAATAAACCCATGCACTAGCACTCTTAGGATCAATACTCTTAACATCTGGTGTAGTAGTCTTTGAACCACAAACAAACACCTCATCTAACTCTTCATCAGTATGTTTTTTAAATGTATTTTTAAATAAATCTTTAAACGTAACATAGTTTGTAGACTTAGCACCTGTAAGTTTATCTAAATTCTCAGTTATAACATTATTTGCTTTCTTTTTAACAAGTGGAAAACCACAATGCAAACAAATTTCATCACTATCTTTTACCCTTTTTCCACATTCCGGACAAACATTTACATCATTTTTATAACCACAATGAGGACAACTTTTAGCAGTCGAAGAAATTTCTTCACCACATTCCTTACATTTTATAAGTGCCATCTTAATTACCTCCTTCTGTCATTGTTTCTAAAATATGATTAGTAACACTATTAATCTCTTGACTATTAACATTTTCTTCTTTAGTTCCTACCATGTAAACAATATTATTTATAGCAACTGCATATCTATTATCAACTACTAAATGACCATCAATATAATAATTATAAGCAAGACCATATACAGTTCTTCCACCTATAACACCTGATAACAAATCAACTGTAATAACTAGATCACTATGTCCTTTTCTCATATATTCAGTAAAACTATTTAAAAACTGTGCAGGATTATTAAAATTATTATACTTACCAATAATAATATAAGGAATCAAAGCACCATTATTATCAATATTTTGTCCCACATAAACAAAACCATCCTTATCAGTAGTAACTTTATAATTACTAGGAATTTCAAAAGATACACCCAAATTAGAATCCTTATAAACAGAATATCCATTATTAGTAGAAGGTGGAACTGTATTATTGTTATAATTATTGTTGCTATTATTATTGTTATTGCTGTTATTGTTATTATTACCACTAGAATTATTATTTCTAGTAAACATAAAAATAACTACACCTATTATTAATATTAAAAATATTAAATACTTATTATCCCATTTACCATTAAACTTTTTTAAATAATTGTCAAGCTTCTCATTACTATTACTTTTCTTCTTTAATTCGTATCCACACTTAGGACACATTTCAGCCTGATCACTAATCTTACTATCGCACTCAGGGCATTTAATTAAAGCCAAATTAATCACTCTCCTATTTTATAATATAAATAAAAGTACAAATATTATACCTCTATATAAGTATAATATAATAACATTTTCAAATATAGCAATTTCACAAATTGTCATTGACAATTTGTCAAAGCATTTGTTAAATTATAAAAAAGGAGAAAAACATGAAAGCAAACGAAATAATAGAAAAATATATAAAACTAACCAGTTGTACTTCAAAAGAATTAGCAAAAAACTCAAACCTATCAGAATCAATACTAAGTAGATATAAAAATGGTAATAGAATTCCCTCTTATGAAAACATTAAAAAAATAAGTAAAGCATTCTCAATAATATCTGAAAACAAATATAAAGAAGAAGATATATTAAAAGAATTCAACAACATAAACAACACAAATACCATAGATTTTCAAACAGTAACAAACAACTTCAATATTCTAATAACAGCCCTTAACATAAATGTAAGTGAACTAGCTAAATACCTAAACTTTGACTCATCATACCTATCAAGAATAAAAAAAGGTGAAAGAACTCCCTCAAACAAAGAAGAATTTATTAATAAACTAGCAAACTATATATATAAAAAATATACCAATAATAATTATAAAAGCACTATATCACAAATAATAAAATCAGAAATGATAACACAAGAAAAAATTGAAAATTGGATAATAACTAACAAAAAAGAAGAAGAAAATGAAATAAATAAATTCTTAAAAAAACTAGATGATTTCAATCTAAATAATTACATAAAAATCATTAAATTTGATGAATTAAAAGTACCAAACATTCCCTTTTATAAAGGTAAAAAAAGAAACTATTATGGTCTAGAAGAAATGAAACAAGGAGAATTAGAATTCTTCAAGACAACAGTTTTAAGTAAATCAAAAGAAGATATTTTTATGTATAGTAATATGCCCATGGAAGATATGGCAAAAGATATAGAATTCGGTAAAAAATGGATGTTTGCTATAGCCATGAGTTTAAAAAAAGGATTACATCTAAATATAATTCACAATATAAACAGACCATTTAATGAAATGATGTTAGGATTAGAAAGTTGGATACCAATATATATGACCGGTCAAATATCTCCTTTTTACTTACCAACCAGTACAAACATTATTAATAGTCTTAATTATGTATCAGGAGCATCAGCCCTATCTGGAGAATGCATTGAAGGTTACCACAATAAAGGAAAATACTATATAACAAACAATAATAAAGAAATAAAATACTATAGAGAAAAATCAAACCTTCTATTAAAAAAAGCCAAACCCTTAATGAACATATACAAAGAAAACAATCAAGAATCATTTAAACAATTCTTAGAAAAAGAAACCAATATAAAAACTGATATAGAAAGATATCAATCATCACTACCAATATTTACAATTGAAGATAATTTATTAACAAATATACTAAAAAGAAATAATCTCTCTAAAGATGAAATAAAAAATATAATCAACTACAAAAAAGAAGAAGAAAAAAGAACTACAAAAATATTAAAAAACAACAAAATAATAGAAAATATATATATTCCAAACAATAATGAAGAAATATACTTATCACTAGATAACATCTTTTTTAATAAAAAAATAAAATATACATATGAAGAATATATAAAACACTTAGAAAATACAAAAAAATATAAAAATACTAATTATCAATTAATAATAAATAAAAATAAAACATTTAAAAATATAAATATATCAATATATAAAAATAATTTTGTAATCATATCAAAAAATGCTAATCCTATCATTCACTTTGTAATAAAACATCCAAAACTAATTAATGCTATAGAAAATTTTAATCCAATAATAAAAGAATAAAAAAATCTACACGCTTTTCATTTCGTGTAGATTTTTTAAACTATCTATTTAATTATAGTTATACCTTCTTTTAAACCCTTTTCTATATTATTAATATCTTTCTTAAAAATAATCATATTAACAATATCAGATAAAGAATAAACAAAAAGCAATACCCCAATAAATGAAACTAATGCAATAGCACCATTAAGAGGACTAATTATAAATAATATTCCACAAGTAACAGATAAAATTGCCATTATCAAAGAAATAAGCCAACCATTAAAATCACTATTACTTAATAAAGAAGTCAATCTAAATTTAACTATACCACTTATTATAAACCATATTCCTAAAAATATAGGTATTAAAGTAGTTAAAATATTAGGATATATCAACAATATAATTCCAAGTAATAAACATAAAATTCCTATTAAAGAAAAATCAAACAATACCCATATCTTTTTAAACTTATAATCCTCTACAATTAAATAAATACCAAACAAAATTAAAATTATAGACACAATATAAGAAAAAGCTTTAAGTGTCATTGTAGGATATACAAATATTACTCCTCCTAAAATCATTAATAAAATTGAAATAACAATTGAAATATTAATATACTTATTAAGTTTCTTTACCATAAAAATTACTCCTTTCCTATCTTTAAATATATTTTATCATTAATTATTATAAATAATCTATACATTTTTTATACATTTGTTTAATTAAGCACATTATTTGACAACATGTATAAAAAAATAAGAGAATAACTCTCTTATTTAAATAAATTTTTAATTTTATTCCAAAGTGTTACCTTATTATTTTTTTCACTTTCAACATTCTTTTTATCTTCTACTTTTTTAGAATCAACAACTAAAACGAATTTAGTTTCACCTTCATCACTATCAGCTTTACCAGCAAATGATGAATAACTTTCTCCTAATTGTACTAAAGACTCTATTTTTGTAGTAACAGTTTTAACATTAGAATTATACATACTTGTTATTTTATTAATACCCTCAACATTAAACTTAGTTAAATTCATAGATAACTCATTAATACCAGAATCTAATTGTGAAATACCATTATACAAATCATTTAAAGAATTTGAAACCTCTTTCATAGAAGCTTTTTTCACTTCATTAGCAACACTTTTTGAAACATCAGTAGCAACTTTTTTAGCAGTACTAGAAGAAGCCGTATAAGAAACACTAACAGCAACATCTTTTGAAACTTTTTCAGCTATATAATCAACTGATTTTGAAACAGAAGTACTAGCAGCTGTAGCTGCAGCTCTTTTTATAAGTGGTAATGTTTGATCATTATTAATTACACTACAACTATTAGC
The DNA here is from genome assembly GCA_934098525.1 of uncultured Bacilli bacterium. Taxonomy (GTDB): domain Bacteria; phylum Bacillota_I; class Bacilli_A; order RF39; family UBA660; genus CAKONZ01. The sequence continues at coordinate 51,473 of CAKONZ010000008.1, forward strand.
ATCACCCTGTAAACATTTTAAATAATCTTCATACTCTCCTACACTAGTTAAATACTCAATAACTGCTGCACTAACTGAATCTTTAACATAATTTTCAACTGTATTATCAGTAGAATTTTCTAAACCTAACTTAACATTTTTCCATGATTCTTCTGCAATATATTGCTTATAAGCATCAGTATACATTTCATCAACACCAGCAACAGCAAGATTACTAATTTCACTAACTTGTTCTTCATTCAAAGCATCTGAATTATCAGACTTCAACTCTGAAATTGAAGTTTCCAAACCACTCTTTATCTTTAAAGAACCATCCTTTAAAGATAAAGCACCATTATCTAATAAATCCATATTATTTTGAAGTTCATTAACACTGTTAGAAATACTATCTAATTTATTAAATACCTCTAAATCACTAGATTCAATTAATTTAGGAGTTACAACAGAATATATACTAGGTAACTCAAACTTTGAAGTTTCATAACTAATTGTAATCTCATCTAAACCTTTCAATTCTTTTAAATTCAAACTTTCATATAAACCTGGAGCAGCTAAACCCACTATAACATTTTTACTACCATTACTAACAACTTTACCATTATTAACAGTAACATTACTATTATTATCACTATCAATAATAGTACCCATTGTAACAACAAATGGTGTATACAAATAACCATGTCTATCATTATTTATATATTTTAATACTATAGAAACATTACCTTTCTTACCTAAGATCTCATCTATGCTTTTCTCTTCTCCATCTAACATATAAGTAATATTAAGTTTTACAGGTAAATTTTTACTAGTAGAACCTTGATAAAATATATCACTACCATTAGCATTCCAAGTCAAATTTTTATCATTTTGTTCAAACTTATCATCATTATTTATATTTAAAATATTTTCAAGTTCAGTATAATCACTTAAAACACTATCATTATTCTTATTTGCCAATTGCTCATTTACCAAAACGCTCTTAACACTACCATCAGAATTTAACTTAGAATAAACAGTCTCATTCTTTACTGAAGCATAAATATTTATAGGACTAGTTGCAATTAACAAAGTCAATACCAACAAACTCACAGATACCTTTTTAGAAACATTTTTAACATTATTTTTCATCTTAACACTCTCCTTACCTTTTAATGTAGTTTTCAAAATAATCTTATCAAATATTAACAAAACAGATGGTAAAACACATATAACAACCAACATACTAATTATTGCTCCTCTTGAAATAAGAGTACATAAAGAACCAATCATTTCAATTTCTGAATATAATCCTACTCCATAAGTAGAAGCAAAGAAACACATACCACTAATCAATATAGAAGTACCACAATAATTCATTGTTTCTATTATAGCCTTATCTTTATCAATACCATTTCTACGTTTATCTAAATAATTAGTAGTCATTAAAATAGCATAATCAATAGTAGCACCTAATTGTATTGTTCCTAAAACTATAGGAGCAATAAATGGAAGACTAACACCTCCAAAATAAGATATTCCCATATTTACAAATATAGCAAACTCTATAACTGTAATAAGTAAAAAAGGTAAACTAATAGATCTTAATACAAAGAATAAAACAATAAATATACAAACAATAGAATAAGTATTAACATTATTAAAATCAGTATTTGATATTTCTACTAAATCCTTCATAAGAGGACCTTCCCCTGCTACTATAGCATTCTTATCATAATTCTTAACAATAACATTTATATCCTCTACTTGATTATTTAACTCATCAGTAGCAATATCATAAATAGAATTTACAAGTATCATTTGATACTTATCATTTTCAAAAATATCAATAACATCTTCACTAAGCATACTTTCTGTTATTCCCATTTTCTTCAAATCTGAAAAAGATAAAACAAAATCAATACCATCCATATCTCTTATTTCATTAATCATACTTACAACTTTATCATTTTTCAAATTCCTATCAACCAAAATTATTTCAGGACTAACTATATTATAATTCTCCTTTAGTAACTTATTGGTCTTAACACTCTCTAATGTCTCCGGCAACGAAGAATCTAACTTATAATAAACTTCCACTTTAGAATTAGCTAAATATGCAGGAACAAATAACAATAAAAATATTATAAATATAGCAATATGATGTTTAACAATAAAAGTATTAAGCTTATTAAACTTAGGAACTATTGGTTTATGTTTAGTTTTTTCGATCAACTTATCAAAAACAAGTAATAAACTTGGGAATAAAGTAAGAACAGTAACAACACCTAATAATACACCTTTAGCCATTACTATACCTAAATCTTTTCCTAATGTTAACTGCATAGCACATAATGCTATAAATCCTACTATAGTAGTTAAAGAACTACCAGTTACAGATACAAAAGTTTCCTTAATTGCATCAATCATAGCGCTTTCTTTATCAGGATAACTAGCTTTCTTTTTCTCATAAGAATGATATAAGAAAATAGAAAAGTCTGTAGTTACTCCAAGTTGCAAAACTGCAACTAATGCTTTTGTAATATATGAAATATCTCCTAAAAATACATTTGAACCTAAATTAAATAAAATTGCACATCCAATGTTCAAAAGTAATATAAAAGGAACGACATAAGAATCAAGAGATAACTCTAATACCAATATACATAAAACAACAGCAATAATTATATAAACAAATATTTCCTGTTCAGATAAATTCATAGTATCAAGAACCATAGAACTCATTCCACCTTGATTAACTCTGTCATCAGTAATATTTCTTATTTCACGAACAGCATCTATTGTCTTTTCATTAGATGTAGATTCATCAAAAGTAATAAGTAACAAATCAGAATCACCTTGATGAACTTTATCAACTATTTCATTAGGAAAAACCTCAAGTGGTATACTAGTACCAATAACATCATATAAACTAACTACTTTATTAACACCATCAACCTTCTTAATATCTTTCTCTAATTTCAACACATCCTTGCTAGACATATTATCAATTATAGTAATCGAATACGATCCCATATTAAAATCATTAACTAAAGCATCTTGTCCTTTTATAGTTTCTATATCATCAGGTAAATAAACTAAAATATCATAATTAACTTTAGTAAACTTCATGCCTACGAATGATAGAACTAATAACAAACAAGAAACAATAATAACTAATTTCTTATTTTTACATATAAATTCTCCAAACTTTTTCATTTCTTCCCTCCGACAATATAGTTTATTACTGATGTCAAAAAAAAGCACTTACATATATAAGACAATGTATGTTATCCAACAAATATCAAAAAACGTATGTATAAATAAACCACTTTTGTTTATTATCTTTACTTTTGTCTATTAATAAACTATACTTAATGTGGTGATAAAAATGGATAAAAAAACAGATTTAAGAATAATAAAAACTAAAAAAGCTTTATACGAATCATTATTAAGTTTAATGAAAGACCAAACATTTGAAGAAATAAAAGTATCAGAAATATGTACAAACGCATTAGTAAACAGATCAACATTTTATGCTCATTATAACGATAAATACGAATTATTAGTGGCTCTTCTAAATGATTTAAAACTAAACCTATTAACATCATTAAAAAGCAATGAAAATGAAATAAATTCAAAAGAATACTTTATGAAGATGTTAGAATTATTAATAAATCATATAGATGAAAAAAGAGAAATTTACTCAGCAATACTAACAAACAATAAAAACGGAATATTAATGGATATATTATTTGATGTAGCAGATAAAGATATAAAAGAAAGAATCGAAGACAACAAACAAGATATAACTAAAGATATTCCAAGTGAAATAATAACCAAATTCTATCTAGGAGCAATTGTAAATATAGGTATGGAATGGATAAGAGACAATAGTAAATATAAAAAAGAAGATATTTTAAAATACTTTAATATCTTAATACCAGATAAAATTTAAATAATAAAATCAACCTCTTAAACAATATATTTAATAAGAGGTGATTTTTATAAATACAGAATATAACATTATAGAAAAAATAGAAAATAAAAACAAAAATCAACTAGAAATTATAATAAATAAAATATTAGCAAACATAATAATTTTCACAAAAAGACATCCAAATGAATAAAAAAGTAGCCATCTATTTAAGATTGTCCCAAGAAGATAAAGACAAACAAAATAGTTTAGATGATAGTGAATCAATAAAAAATCAAAGAAATATGTTACTTGATTATATAAATAAACATTCTGATTTAACATTAGTAGATGAATATTGTGATGAAGACTTATCTGGAGCAGGAACATATCGTCCTGAATTTGAAAGACTAATAAAAGACTGTGAAAATAAAAAGATTGATATAGTTTTATGTAAAAGTCAATCAAGATTCTCAAGAGATATGGAAATAGTAGAAAAATATATAAATAATAAATTTATCGAATGGAACATCAGGTTTATAGGACTTAGTGACAATGCCGATACTGAAATTTTAGGTAACAAAAAATCTCGTCAAATTAATGGATTAGTAAACGAATGGTACCTGGAAGATGTTTCAAATAACATAAGAAGTGCTCTCAAATCAAAAATGAAACAAGGAGAATTTATTTCCCCCTTTGCAGTCTTTGGATATGAAATATCAAAAAATAACAACAACAAACTAATACCAGATCAAATAGCCAAACAAATAGTAAAAAATATATTTAATCTATATTTAAACGGTTTAGGATACTCAGGTATAGCAAACTATTTAAATATTAAAAACATTCCATCCCCTTCTCTATATAAATACCAAAAAGGTATAAAATTAAATATAATAAGTAACAAACCAAGAGAAGAAATAAAATGGAACCCCAATGCCATAAAAAACATATTAACAAACGAAATATATATTGGTAACTTAATCCAAGGAAAAAGAACTACTATAAGCTATAAAAATCATAAAATAATCAACAATAAAAAAGAAAAATGGATAAAAGTTGAAAATACTCATGAAGCAATCATTGATAAAGAAACATTCAATAAAGTACAAAAATTAATAAAGCAAAACACAAGGCCATTAAAAAAAACAGGAAAAATCCATTTATTATCAGGAAAAATATATTGCAAAGAATGTAATCACATAATGCGAAAAAAAGATTCATCAAAACACACATACCTAGTATGTTGCAATAAATGTAATAACAAAAAATCAATAAGATATGATAAACTAACAGATTTATTATTAATAGAAATAAATAAAAAAATAAACCAATACTATAACTATAAAATATTAAAAAAATTACTTAATAAACAAATAGAAACCAAAAATATAAATGAAATAAAAAGCTTAGAAATAAAAGAACAAAAAATTAATAATCAAATATCAAAAATATCAAACTATTTACAAAATATTTATGAAGACAAAATAAATAATATAATAACTAAAGAACAATTTAAATGTTTATTAAAAAATTATGACAATAATAACAAAATATTAAAAAAAGAAAAAATATTAATAGAAGAAAAATTAAAAACAATAAAAGAAAATAAAAATAACTATCAAAAAGAAATAAAGACATATAAACATATTAACAAACTAAATAAATATATTATTGAAGAATTTATAGATAAAGTATTTATTGAAAAAATATCAAAAAATAAAAGAAATATAGAAATAAAATGGAATTTTTAAATTAGTGTCTTTATTATATTCAAAGAGTTGCTTTAATCAGAACACTAGCAATTAACCCAGATATATTACTTTTAGATGAACCATTTAGTAATTTAGACTATCAAACAAGGTTAATGTTGTCAGATGATATATATCACATAATAAAAAATGAAGGAAAAACAGCTATCATGGTAACACACGATATAGCAGAAGCAGTAAGTATGTCAGATAGAATAATTGTTTTGACAAAAAGACCAAGTAAAATAAAAGAAATTCATGAAATAAAACTAAATAAAAAAGAAAAACCAACAACAAACAGAAAAGATGATTATTTTGATTATTATTATCAATTAATATGGAAAGAATTAGATCACAATGATTAGTAAAGAACATCAATTATTCTTAAGAAAAAGAAAAAAAGAAAAAGTATTAATAAACATAATAAAAATAATAATTATATTATTATTCTTGACTTTCTGGGAACTAGGAGCAAAATATGGAATACTAAATAAATTTTTATCATCATCACCTAGTCTTGTTTTAAAAACAATAATATCATTATTCAAAAACAATGATCTTACATCACACATATTAGTAACACTATATGAAACAATAATTAGTTTTTCATTATCAAGTATAATTGGTATATTAATAGCAAGTATACTTTGGTCAAATAAATTCATAGCTAAAGTTTTAGACCCATATTTAACTGTTTTAAACTCTCTTCCAAAAGTCTCTTTAGGACCACTTATTATCATCTGGATAGGAGCAAATACAAATTCCATTATATTTATGGCAATACTAATATCAATTTTTACAACCATAATAAATATGTATCAAGCATTTATAACAACTGATAACTCAAAAATAATATTACTTAAATCATTTAAAGCTACAAAATTTCAAATTTTCACAAAACTTATTTTTAGAGGAAATATTAACAATTTAATTAGTACTTTAAAAATAAATATAAGTTTATCATTAATTGGAGTAATTATGGGAGAATTATTAGTATCAAAAAAAGGATTAGGATATCTAATAACATATGGATCACAAGTATTTAACCTAAACTTAGTAATTACTTCTATATTTGTTTTAGGAATAATTTCATATATTTTATATCTTATAATAGATATAATTGAAAAAAAAGCAAATGAATAAGGCATATAAAGTCTTATTCTTTTTTAATAGACAATCTAAGTATCTGTAAAATTTAAACCTTCATAAAATAATATTGAAAGGAGAAAATATATGAATAATTTTTTTAATCAACATAAAAACAGTTGTAAAGATGAATGTAATTTTACACCTATATATTTCTTTGGACCTACTGGACCTAGAGGAATAACTGGGCCAACTGGACCTACTGGACCAGCTGGAGGACCAACAGGACCAACAGGGCCTACCGGGCCTACTGGACCTACTGGACCACAAGGTATTCAAGGATTAGCAGGTGCAACAGGACCTACTGGTGCTACCGGAGCTACCGGACCAACAGGACCTACCGGGCCTATCGGTACAACTGGTGCTACTGGTGAAGCAGGACCTACTGGACCTACTGCTACATAACTGTATTTCTTCCTATATATAATTTAATTTGTAAAGTTCCATACTATATGAATTTTACGTTGTTCCTGTTCTTCATCATAGTTTCCTATAAAAACTTTATCTATGAAATCATTAACAATCTCAACATTCAATTTATCAATTTGTTTATACTTTTCAAAAAGGGTTTTCTTATCTTTTAACTTTTCTTGTTTAGCTTCAATAGCATTTAACTCTTTGTAGATATTTTCAAGTCTAGTTTCAAGTTTAGAATAATCTTCCTTGTATTTTTTTCTTAAACTCATATATTCGTTTTCATCAAGAAAACCTTTTTTCATATCTTCGTATAAACTTTGAAAGTATGAATCTTTACTTTTTAATTCCTTTTCAATACTAATTTTTTCATTTGTTAAGTTGTTTATTTGTTTTTTAAACAATTCTTTTTCTACTATATTATCATTAATTGTAAGTTGTTGTTCTTCTTTATAAAACCTTTTAAGAACATCATTTATTCTGTCTAATACATAGTCTTGAAGTTCATTTTCTTTTATATATTTTTTGTTATTGCAATTAGACCATTTAGTTGCTTTATCTTTGCAACATAAGTAAGAAAAACCTTTATCATCTTTTTTTCCACATTTACAAAAGACTTTTTTACATTCTTCACAATAAATTTTATTAGCAAGTATGTGAGCGACGCCGTCCTTACAGCTTTTTTTACGTTGCATAAGTCTTTCTTGTACTCCATACCATAATGCTTTATCTACAAGTGGCTCGTGTGTACTTTCAACTCTAATACGATCTTCATTATCATTATATATAATAGTATGATTTTTATAATTTACTGTTGTTGTTTTAAATTGTACTAAATTACCAATATATACTTCATCTTTTAAAAATTTTTTAATAGTTTGTTCGTTCCATTGATGTTTATTTCTTATTTGTATATTATAATCTAAATTAACATTTTCATTGTTAGATTTAGCACAAGTTTTATAATAATAATTTTTATGATCTTTATTTTCCTTTAATGTAGCTTCAAATTCATAAAACATTTCATTAGTTCGATCAAGTTCTTTAGTATATGTAGCTATACAAGTTGTATTCTTCGGTAATAACTCATCAAGTTCTACAATATGCCAATTATCCTTATTATCAAGATCTAAATTGCCATATACAAATTTATCATCTGTAATTTTAATATTAAGTTCTTCAAAACTTTTTGTAGAATAATAAATAATAATCTTATCATTTTTTACTTTTGTTAGACGAAGATCTATTTTATTATTAAACCTAACATCATCAGTTAGTACTTCTATAGTAGTTAAATCCTTTATAATTTGTTTTTCTTTATTAAGATAACTAACCTTAATAATAAACGTACCAGTTTTACTTATAGATTTATAATCCACATAGTCTTTAATGATGGGTATTTTTAATTTACTACCATTCATCAGTTTATATTCCAAAGGACTTAATATACTGTCATCAGTAAGACCTTTAGCTATCTTATGAAGACCAAATCCTTTAGAATATTCATTAAATATTCTGACTATTATTTCAGAAACAACTGGGTCAGGTATTAAATGATTTTTATTTTCTGGATCTCTCATATATCCGTAAGGTGCAAATGAACCAGTAAATTGTCCATCTTCACGTTTGGATCTAAATGTTTCACGAATATTGTTAGATGTATCTTCCAGCATCCATTGATCTGTTAGACCTAAAATTTGACTTGTCTTTTTAGTTTCCTTTTTGAAATTATCAATTCTATCAACTACTGTAATAAAACGTACATTCCATTCGTGAAATAAGTTATGAACATATTTTTCTATAAGTTCCATATCACGAGCAAATCTATTCTGTGCCTTACATAATACTATATCAACATTTCCTTTTTCACATTCAGTAATCATCTCGTTAAAATGTGGACGTGTCGAATCAGCACCAGACCAATCTTCATCATTATAAACACCTACAATTTGCCAATTCTTCTCATCTGCATATTGCCTTAACATTGTTTCTTGATTCTTAATACTTTCTGATAATTGTTCCGGAGTTAATTTATCTCTATCTTCATCAGACAATCTTAAATATAACACCACCCTTACAACTGTAATAATATTAGTAGCTGCTTTAATTAATTTACTCATAAAAATACGTCTCCTTTATTTTTAATCGTAAATACAACTTACCAATACAATTATAACGCGCTATTTGAAACATTACAGCGCCTCAAAAGAAAATTTTTCAATTTTCATAATAGTTTTAAAAAACTTTTCATTAAACAACCTAATCAAATCTTCTTCTGTGGCATTTTCTATATTTGTTTTAAATTCTTCACTGTAAATATATTTAATTTTTTTATCCCTTTTATTCTTCATTTTTACCCCCTTTAATATAAATAAAAAAAACTATAATTAATAGTTTCTAATTTAACTTATGAGATAAAATTAAATTTGATAACTAAATCATAGTTTTAATATTGTTTATACATTATTATCATA
>CAKONZ010000009.1 GCA_934098525.1 uncultured Bacilli bacterium
GTGGGTTTCTTTCCATTTTTTATCATACTATTAAAAATTTCTTTTTTTCTATTGACTTTTAATAGTTAGTCTCCTTAACATTCATTGTTTTCTAGACAAGTATTTAGTTCTTCTTTTATGTCTTCTACTAAATCTTTTTTGTCATAGTATTCATTTTTTAATATAGATATTCCTGTAAATGCCACTAATACTAGTAGTATTACTATTCCATATACAATTGTTGTTATTGCAAATCCTTTATTATTCACTTTATCACCTATTTTCTATTTAATTATATCAAACAAATTATAAAAAAGATATATTTTGTGTTATAAAATATATCTTTTTAGTTTAATATATCCATTATTCTTGACATCATATCTAATCCTTCTACTATTTTGTTTAGTTTGTCTTCTGGTCTTAGTTTGTATTTTTCTTTCATTTTTGATTCAAATTCTTTTATGTATTTAGGATCTCTATTTAGATATTTATACCAATATGAGTTTTCTCTTAAGTATTTTATACTATTAGAATCACTTTTTATTTTGTATATTATTTCTTTTTGCATTAGTCTTCAAAGTGTTTATGTATAGGACGAGGTTCATATTTTGTTTCTTTTACTTCTTCAGTATCGTCTTTTCTTACCATGTTTTGTAAGTAACCAATTCCTTTTTGTAATGAGCCTATTGTTTTTTGAACTTCTGTTAAATCTATTGCTTTTATACTTGCTAGTAAATCTTTTAATGAGAAGGTTTGGGCTGCTACTTTTGTTGTTTCTTTTGTTAAGTATTTATCCCATACGCTATTTCTTTCTCCATATAGTTCATACATATTGTAAAAGTCTTGCCATGTCATTTCTTTATTTTTTACAAAGTTTGATAATGATGGTTTATCTTTTACAAATGATTTGAATGATTCTAAAGACATAAATATCACCTGCTATATAATATGCTTTTTTTGTTTTTTTAATGATTAAAAAAACAAATAAGATGTCTTATTTGTTATTTTGCTTCTACTATAAGTTTAATAGCTGTTCTTTCTTCTCCGTCTATTGATATGTCAGAGAATGCAGGTATACATACTAAATTTTTTCCAGATGGCGCCACAAACCCTCTAGCTATGGCAATTGCTTTTATTGCTTGATTAAGTGCTCCAGCACCAATCGCTTGTATTTCTACACTTCCTTTTTCTCTAAATACATTCGCTAATGCTCCTGCTACTGAGTTTGGATTAGATTTTGATGAAACTTTAAGTGTTTCCATTGTTTTATCATTCCTTTCTTAATACATTAAAATTATATTAAGAAATATTTAAAAAAGAACTTTTTTATTGAAAGTATTTTTGAAATAAATAACCATGTGATGCTAGAAATAAGTTTTGATTTATTAAAGAGTTAATTTCTTCTTTTGTCATCCAATAAACACTATCAACTTCTTCTTTTTGAAGTTTTAATTCTTTTATATCTATATCTTTTTCTAATAAATATAAGTTGATTAGGCATGGTCTTTCTGGATGTTTTTCTAAAGATATTAGTTTGATATCATTTTTGTCTATGTTTAATCCTAGTTCTTCTTTTAGTTCTCTTATTATTGTAGTTAGTCCATCTTCATTATGAGTAACATGTCCTCCTGTTGAGCTATAATGTGATTTTTTTTCTTTACTGGTTTTTTGTATTAAGTATTTTCCTTCTTTGTTTTTGATAAATGCTATACTTAACATTATATTACCTTCTGTAAATTTTTTGTTTCTTTCGATAGTTTTTCCAATTTTGTTACCAATATCATCATATAAGTCTAATAGTTCCATATTTTCTCCTTTAAAAATATTTTTTTATAAAATTATCTATTGTACTCCAGTATAGTTCTGGATTTACAAACGATGCTTTGGCGTGTTTTGCTCCTTCTATTATTAGTTTTTCTTTTTGTGATGGATAGGCATTATAAATTTTTTCCATCATATCAAATGGTACAAATTTATCTTCACTTCCATGGATAAATAGCATAGGAATATTTGCTTTTTTTATTTGTTTGATACTGTCTGCATCTTTTAATATAAAGTTATTTTTTAGTTTTGAGATTATGTTGGCTGCTGACATGATTAATCTTGGTCTTAATTTAAAAAATGTTTTTAATTGATGAGAAAATTCTTCCCATACTGAGGTATAACCACAATCTTCAATGGCAATTTTTACATTTTCTGGTAAGTTTTCTCCAGATGTCATCATTACGGTTGCTGCTCCCATTGATACTCCATAAAGAATTATTTTGTTGTCTTTATGATGTTTATTTAGATATTTTATCCATTCGATTATATCTAGTCGATCAGGCCAACCCATTCCTATATATTTACCTCCTGTTTTACCATGGGCTCTTAGTTCTGGTAATAATATATTGAAACCTCTTTCATAGAAGTTTTTTGAGGCATTTAGTAATTCTTTACCAGTACCAAAATAACCATGAATTATTATTACCCAGTTATTTGATTTTTTGTTAATTATTTTATAGGAGTGTAAATTTATTTTTTTATCTTTAGATTTTATATATACTTCTTTATATTTACTTTCTTTTTCAAACCATTTTATTGATTCATCATTTGCTAAGTAATTATTGTTATTTTTTTTCTTCTTTTTCTTTTTATTTAGTATGGTTTTTCTAAATTTTGGATTTAATGAAAAATGATAAAAATACCCTCCTACTCCAAAGTATCCGCATAATAATATTATTAATATTGTTATTGATATTATTATAAGTATTTTTATCATTTAATTAGTCTCCTTTATTCAAACATTTTTAATATTGCTTTTTTATAGATGTTTTCTGCTATTTCATAACCATTATTCATTTGTTTTATGAAGTTTTCCATCATTACTCCACTATTTGCTTCTAAGACTAGAAATTTATTGTCTTTAGTTTGGATAATGTCTATACTTGCAAATCTTATATTTATAGTATCTTTTACTTTAAATGACATTTGTATTATTTTATTTTTTATTGATTCTTTTTCTATATTTTCTGGTATTGCTCCAGAAGATAAGTTATGTTTAAAGTTATATACTATTTGTTCTCCTTTTTTTGGAACCATATATTTAGAATAATTTTTATTATAGAAACTTTCATTGGTATTAAAATAATATGGATTAAATGTAGATAATAGTTCTTTTATATTACTTTTTCCATCACCAGTTATTATTGGGGCTATTTTTTTGTAAGAGTATAAGCATTCATCATCAAGTATTATACACCTATATTCTTGTTTTATTTCATAAAATGGACATATACTTAGTGAATAATTTGTTTTTAGTAATTGTTCAGCAAGTTTTTTTAATTCTTCTAGGTTATTTATATGATATACATCTTGTCCACATGTCCCATTATTTATTTTTAATACTACGTCTTTTTTGAATTCTTTAAAGTATTTTTCTATTTTTTCTATATTTTCTTTAAAGATAATTCTATGTTCTATTACTTTTATTTTGTTTTTCTTTAATACTTCATATAGACCATATTTATCATCTGCTATGAGACTTGATGATTGATTGTTTAAACCAAATTTGTATCCATATATGTATCTTTTCTTTTTGTTTTTTTCAAGTTCTATTATCCAGTTATCTGATAGATAGTTTACTTTTATTTTTTGTTCTTTACATATTTTGTTTATTATTTTTTGCATTTCATTCATATTTTTACCTCTTTCTAATTAAAAAAAGAGCTATAATAGCTCTATATCATCATTGGTGTCACTTACATTATTTGCTACTACAACTTCTTTTATTTCTTCCTTTTTTAATGATTGATTGTCTACTATTTTGTTTTCTTCTATTACTTGTGGATTGGAAATATTATCTACATTAGTAATATTATTTATAACGTTTTGATTTGGATATTCTTCTGGTTTGATCTGTTCTAATGGTTGTTCCAAATCAGTACCAATTTTTTCATTTTCATATGTTTCAACTTCTCTATTTACTACATTTGTATATTCGTTTTCATCAACTTTTTTGAATGCTATGCAACCAATTATTATTGCAATGATTAAAAGTACTACACCGATTAAAATTAATATTCCTGGAAATTCGAAAAACATATTTATATTCATAGAATCATCTCCGTATCATATAATATATCTTAGCAAAAAATTTTGTTTTTGACAAGATTATCTATTAAATTTATATTAAATATGTTAACTATTATAACTATTTTTTAGGATAAATTATTACAACAGCTTTATTTTCAAAGTTAAGCTTTTGTTTTATTTGTAAAAGTGTTGCAAATTTTAAGCTTTTTAAGTCTTCTATTTTATTGTTTTTAAATTCTTTATATTCTAATATATCTGAAGATATACTATCTGATAAAGCTCTTGGATCATCAGATATTTTTATTTCACTTGCTATCCATGTTTTTATTTTTCTTTTAAAATCTTCTTCTAGAAGTTTAGGATTTTTAGTAATTTCTAATATTTTTTCCGCTAGTTCTTTTGGTTTGTTTGTGTCTGCTAAGAAAGTTATTATATAGTGTTTGTCTGTATCATATATATAACTATTTGTATAACTATAAAGTGATTCATTGAATAGTTCTTCCATTACTTCAGATGTTTTTGATAATGATAAGGAGTTATACATATACATATAATAATCTAAGTAATATTTATCTAGTTTTAAGTCTTTAAACACTTCTTTGTTTATTTTATATGATATAGCTAGTTTAGGAATAGAAGTTGTCATATATAGTTCTTCATATTCTTTACTTACTTCATCTTTTTCTTCATATTCTATTTTTTCTATTTTTTCATTAGGATTTTTGTAATCTTTTAGTTCTTCTTTTATTATTTCAATTGCTTTTGTTTCATCAAATGATCCTGATACTACTAAAAATAAGTTATCTGGTCTATAAAATGAATTGTAACATAATATTATGTCTTCTTTAGTAATATTTTTAATGCTATCAAGAGTTCCTATTACTTTGTTTTTATATGGATGAGATGAAAATGTGTTTTCATTGATTTTTTCTACTAAAACTCTATCTGGTTTATCTAAATACATTCTAGCTTCTTCTAGAATTATTCCTTTTTCTTTTTCTACACTTTTTTCATCTATATTTATTGTTTTTATCCAATTAAGTAAGTATTTTAGGTTATCATAAAATTCATTGTTTCCAAAGAAATAGTATGATGTTGCATCCTGAGTAGTATAGGCATTTACATCAGTACCACTTTTAGCATAGAAAGTAAATGGGTTATCTTCTCTTTCAAATAGTTTATGTTCAAGAAAATGCGCTATTCCTTCAGGAGTATTATAAATTTTATTGTCTTTTTTGAAGGATATATCATAAGAACCATAATCTACATATATACTAGCACTAAATGTTTTTTTATTTTCCATAGGCACTAAAAATATTTGCATATTGTTGTCTAATTTTTCATAATATACTTTTTCTTTAAAATTATTGATTTGTATTTGTTTCATTTTTGCCCTCTTTTAGTAAATATATTGTATCTAAAGTAATTTTTTTAGCTACTTTTAATATTTCTTCTCTTGTTATTTTTTCTATTATTTTTATTTGATTATCTATATTTTTACTTTTGAAGTATTTTTTATTGTAATTAAAATCTATAATTGATGATGGATATTCTTCTGTTTCTTTTAAAGTACTTATGAATAATTGTTTAGCATTTTCTAGTTCTTTTTCTTCTATTAGGTTTTCTTTTAAGTTTTCTATTTCTTCATTGATTGAAATTTTAACATCTTCATAATTTTTGGAGTTAATTCCTGCAAAGATTATAAGTGTATTATCTGAGTATTTATAAGATGAGTTAATTGAGTATGCAAATGATTTTTTTTCTCTTATGTTTTTAAATAGTCTTGATTCTGGTGAATTACCTAATATTATATTATATAGTATCATAGTATAATTTTTTTCTTTTTGAGTTAGATTTTTTAAGTTGTAATTTGTTGCAAATACTGATTGGTTAAAGGATGATTGTTCTATTACTTCTTGACAACTTTCTCTTTTGTTTTGATAGTTATACTTTATGTCTAATAATGATTTATTTGCATTGTTAAATTTAAAGTTTTTGGTTATTATTGATTCGATTTCTTTTTGATTAAAGTCTCCGACAACATAGAAGTCAATATTGGCATTTTTGAAGAATTTTTTATAATATTCATAAAGATCTTTACTGGTTATTTTTTCTATGTCTTCTAAGTATCCAGCTTGTTTGTATGATATGACTTCTTTTTCATTCATTAGTTCTTTTAATCTTTGAGATGCATAATATTTTGGATTTGTTAATGATCCTTTTATATCTATTATATTTTCTTCTTTAATACGATTGAAGATTGTTTCATTAAACGCATCTTGTTCTATATTGGGATTATAGATTATTTCTTTTAGGAATTCTATTGATTCTTCTAACATTGATTCTTCTGTATATTTAGGATTTAACATTGAAAATGTTAATTTTGTTTGCATTGTTTTTCCTAATCTTTTGTTTGATGCTAAGAAGAATGCGTTATATAAGTCTTGTTTTTTTATATTCATTAATCTTAATGTATTGTATTTTTTAGTTGAAAATGACATGTTATCGATTAATAGGTTTGTTATTGTTATATCTTCTTTTTTTAGTTTTTTTGTTATGATTATTTCAAAAAAAAGGCTCTTAAATTTATCTGTTTTTATTAGATGTAAATTATAAGATCCTACTTCTATATTTTTTGTAACCATATTATCACCCCTTAAATAAATTATAATGTTGATTCTAATGCTAATGTTATTGCTTCATCAAATGTTTGTTCTCTATCTTTTGATGATAAGCTTTCTTTTGTTATTATGTTATCTGATACTGTTAAAATAGCTGCTGCTTGTTTATCAAATTTTTTTGCTATGTAAAATAATGCAAAGCATTCCATTTCTGCTACTAATGAATAATTGTCTTTGACTCTTTGGTCTAATTCTTGATTATAGAAAACATCAGTAGTATGAACAGTTCCTATTTTAACATTTATGTTGTTTTTGTGAGCTGTATTAACAATCTTTTGACTTAGTAATACTGAACTTTTACAAGTATCCATTTTTTCGCCATTATATTCTTTGGCAAAGTTTGATAATGTGAAAGCTTTTTCTGCTATAATGATATCTCTTACTTCAATTTCTTCATGATAGCTTCCACATGAACCTACTCTAATTATTTTTTTTACTCCATATTCTTTGAATAATTCATAAGCATATATTCCCATACTAGGACAACCCATTCCTGATGAAAATATTGTTACTTTATTATTCTTATAATACCCAGTATATGCAAGATTTAATCTAACATTATTAACTAATTCTGGTTTTTCTAAGTATTTTTCAGCTATGTATTTTACTCTTAAGGGATCGCCTGGCATTATTACAATGTCTGCTATTTCATCTTTTCTAGCACCTATATGTGGTGTCATAAAATCACTCCTTTTTATTCTTCTTCATAGTCAATGTCTTCTTTATCAAGTTTTACTAATACTTCTCTAGGTTTTGAACCATTTTGTGGTCCAATTATTCCTCTTTCTTCAAGTAAATCAATTATTCTGGCTGCTCTATTATAGCCAAGTTTGAATTTTCTTTGTAATAGTGATGCTGAAGCTTTACCACTTGTTACAACAAATTCAACAATATCATTATATAATGGATCATCATATTCTTCAACTGTATGTGATACTGGATTGTTTTTTATGTCTTCATCTAGTTCTTCAGGGGATTTTAAGAATGATTCATCATACATTGCTTTTTGTTGATTAATTGTATAGTCTACAACTTTTTTTATTTCTTCTTCGGAAATGTAAGCACCTTGAATTCTTGTAGGAGCATTTTCTCCCATTGGTAAGAATAACATGTCTCCTTTTCCAAGTAATTTTTCTGCTCCGGCCATATCAAGAATTGTTCTTGAATCAATTTGTGAGGAAACTGCAAATGATATTCTTGAAGGAATATTTGATTTAATCAATCCTGTAATTACGTCAGTTGATGGTCTTTGAGTTGCAATAATTAGATGAATTCCAGCAGCACGAGCCATTTGTGTTATTCTCATGATTGAGTCTTCTACTTCTTTTCCCGCTACTAACATAAGGTCTGCTAACTCATCTACTATTATTACCCAATAAGGCATTTTACGCATTTTTTCATCTGGTGGCAATGTTTTATTTTTTTCTTCTACTATTTTATTGTAACCAGAAATATTTTTTGTACCATTTTCTTCAAATAAGTCATATCTTCTTTCCATTTCTGATACGGCTTTTTTAAGTGCTAAGGATGCTTTTTTAGGATCAGTAACAACTGGTGTTACTAAATGTGGTATACCATTGTAAATTCCTAATTCAACTTTTTTAGGGTCTACTAGGATAAGTTTTACTTCATCAGGTTTGGCATTCATTAGGATAGAGATAATCATACCATTGATACATACTGATTTACCACTACCAGTAGCTCCTGCTACTAAAAGATGTGGTGTTTTATCAATTTCACACCCTTTTACTTTACCCATTATATCTTTTCCTAATGCTACATTAAGTAGAGATTTACTTTTTGGAAGTCCTTCAATAGTTTCTCTTACTGTTACCATTTGTGGTGTTTCGTTAGGCATTTCAATTCCTACTGTTGATTTTCCTGGAATTGGAGCTTGAATACGAACATCTTTTTTTGCCAATGCTAAAGATATTTCTCTATTTATTCCTAATAGTTTACTAACTTTTGTTCCAGATTGTAATTCTAATTCATACTGAGTTACTGTTGGTCCTATATTTACTTCTACTACATGTCCTATTATATTGAAATCTTTTAGAACTTTTTCTAGTATTTCAATATTTTTTTCAATTAAAGCATGATCAGTAGATTTTTTTACTTTCTTAGGAGCTTCTAATAAGTCAGTTGGAGGTAATTTGTAGTTTTCGTTTATTTCTTCTACAAATTCTTTCTTTTCTTTTTTCTCTTCTTCTTTTGTGTTATCGTTTATTACTAATGATTTATTATTTTTTAATTCATCCATTGTAACAACTGGTTTTTCTTGATCATTGTGATCTACTATTGCAGCTTTAGATTTAAAGTTATCATCTTTGTATTTTTCGTATTTATCATTTTCTTCATCTTTATGTTTTTCTTTATTTTTATCTTTTTTAGGAAGTGATTCTTTTGTTTTATCAATGGCTCTTTTAGTTATGTCTAAGATAGAGAATCCTGTAAATATTGTTATTCCTGCTCCAATTAATACCCAAAGTACTATTGTTGTCCCTTCACTTTCAAATAATTTATAAAATAATGTTGCAAATAATGCTCCTAGTATTCCTCCTCCAGTATTAGATAGACTTGAGTTAAATACTCCAGTTTTTATTTCTCCAGCCATTATTCTTTCTATACCGGTCATAAGATAATCTATTGTTTCTGTTATTATTTTTTTGCCTTCAATATTTTCTAATACATAGTTTTGGTGTAAAAACACTAATACTCCTATTAAAATAAAATATATTCCTAACATTTTTGTAGAAAAGAAATCAAAGTTTTCTCTTTTTATCATCATATATATTCCTATAAATAAAAGGAAGATAAGTAAAAAGAAATATAAATTTCCTACTGTAAATAAACTAAAAGCTGAGATTATTCTGCCTACTGGCCCATATTTTCCTATTCCAAGTACTGCTATAAGTACTAATAATATTCCTATTAATTCAACAAAATATTCTGGTTTCTTTTTCTTTGATGAGTTTTTCTTTTTACGTTTTGCCATAAGCTCACTCCTATACTGAGATAATTATAACATAAATATTTGTAATTATCATCTAGTAAAAATTAAAAAAATAAAGAAAATTGTTCTTTATTTTTTGTTTTTATATAGAAATTTTTTTATTATTATAATTCTTTTATTCTAAATTCATATTGTTTTAATATGTTATTTTTTGATCTCTAGCATTATTGCCTGGTAATGATTTTTCATATACTATATACCCTAATAATCCTAAGATTATTAATATTAAAGCAAATATTATAAATATAATTTTTTATTATCCATAAGTTTATTCATTAAGCGCATACATTTGCTACAACAAAAGTATAAGTTTTATTATCATTTATTTTTAAACCACTTGAACAATAATGTTTTTCTAGAACGTTTAATATTTCTTTATTAGTTGTTTTAGAATCAAGTGAAAATTCTTTACTGTTTCTAACTTTTTTATAGAATTCTTCTTCTGATAATCCTATTTTTTTCATAGCTTCAAGTAATGTTAATTCTTTATCATTTTTAATATCATAGAAATAATTATATCTATCTGTATATCCAGATCCTTCAAATATTGATGTTGACGCTACTAAGTCAAGTAAAACTATATCATTTTTTATAATATAATTATAATTTACAGTATAACTTCTTACTTTTGAATTAAGTGATTTTATTTCATTGTCATAAATATTGTTTTGAATTTTTCCATTTATGCTTTCTGTTACTTTTGTGTTTCCTGTTAGTTTTGGTACATTAATATCCATTTCAACATCATGGTTTTCATATTCAGATCCAGATGGACCTTTAACTGTTCCTTTTTTTGTATAAGATGTTTCTACTTTTACTTCTGTTTTTACTTGATTGTCTTTGTCATTCTTAGTTTGACTGTCTTTGTTGTCATTGTTAGTTGTATCATCTTTTGTATTATTATCTTTGTTTTCTTTGTTATCATTGTTATCTTTTTTTGTGTCATTTTTTACTTCGTTTGTGTTATCTTTTTTGTTTGAAAGCTTATCATATGTTATATATCCTAATGATCCTACTAATAGTACTGATAATATAACTATGATGGTTAAAAATCTTTTGTTATTTTCCATAACTTTTCTCCTCCTTCTCCTTCTCTTTTTAACAATTTCATTATAACATACCCCATCCGGGTCAATTTTTTTTTATTAACGATTATTTTTTACTTTACGTAAATCTATAGTTTGTGTAGTAGTTTATGTATAGTTTAAAATATAAAAAAGGATAGACTATAATGATATAGATCTATCCTAAATTTATCTATTTATTTATTATTTAATATTTATTATCCATTCTCCATTTCTCTTTCCATTCTTTCGAGCAATAAGTCCTTTTTCTTGCATTTCGTTCATTCTTGCTTTAATTGTCCTTAATGATTTATTAATCATATTAGCAATTTCTTCTTGTTTTATCATTGGATTACTTCTAATGATATTTATGATTGCTTGTTCTTCTAAAGTGCAATTTTTGCACTTTAAATCATCTTCATTTGTATTTTGATCATAATCAATATGCGTATATCTATTTTTTAATTCGTATTTAGAATTTGTTAGTAAATTATAAAAGAATTTTTCTAAGAATGAAATATCTTCAAAAATATTACTATCAAATTTTTTATAGTTAGCTCTTACTAATGAATTCCTAAAATACCATGATTTTTTTGCAAATACCTCATCATTTATATTAAAACCAAATGTTCTTAAATACTTAATAATAAATACTGCTGTTGTTCTTGTGTTACCTTCATAAAATGGATGAACTTGCCAAATATTTGATGTAAAACGACATAAATGTTTTATTGATTCTTCTAATGATAAATTTTTATATGAAAAGTTTTTTTCTTGTTCAAAATCATATTGTAGTGAATCCATAATGGTTTCATATGATGCGTATATAACAGTATCCCCTTTTAATATCCATTCATCTTTTTCTATATTATAGTCTCTTATTTTCCCAGCATGTTTATATATCCCCGAAAATAATTTTTTATGTATGCTTATTAGTTCTATAGGATTAAAATTAAATGATTTATCACTTAATATTTCTGTTATTCTTACGGATACTTTATCTGCTTCTTCAGTGTTTTCTAATTCTTCTGTTTTTCTTTTATCTAAAACCTTATAATACTTATTTATTCTGTTTTCTACTTCTTCTATATTAATATTTCCTTCAATATGCTCTTTAGCAGTATCTATCAAATATTTAGAAGGCTTCAAACCGTCTACATCTTGCAGTCCAATCGCAGTTTCCCAGGTTTTAGCTTTTTCAACTGCAGAAGGTTCGCCTATTTTTACATACTCAGATAATTCTGAATTCCAATTTTCTTTGTTCATAATAGTTCCTCCTAACTGTTAATATTATATCATTTTTTAAGAAAATACACAATTCTAAAGTGCAAAATTTGCACTTTGAAATTATATATTTGCACTTTGAAATTATATTATTTTTTGTTAATAAAAAAATATAAAATACAGATTTGTCTATATTTTATATTTTATAATTTTATATTTCTAATACTACTGTAATTATCATTGGAATTGATCCAGTTTCTTCATAAAAGTAGTTTCCTAGTTCTTCTCTTATTTTTTGTTTAATTTTAGTGAAGTCTACTTTTTTTTCTGGAACTATACATTCTTCTATTACTTGTTTTGATATTTCTTCACTTTTTTCTACTATGTCTAAGTTATCTTTTACATAGATGAAACCTCTTGTTAAGATTTGAGGGTTTGCTAATAGTTGTTTTGTTTTTTTATCTATTGATGCTGATACTACTACTATTCCATTTTTTGATAATAATTCTCTATCTTTTAATACTAGTTCTCCAATATCATCAGATGATGAACCATCTATTAATGTTTCATCTGTTTTGATATGTTCTTTTGTATCTTTGTATACACCTTGTTCAAATGTTGCTACATCACCATTTAGTTTTAATAATATGTTTTCTTTATTCATTCCTATTTGTTCTGCAATTGCAGCATTCATATATTGATATCTATATTCTCCTTTTATTGGGAAATAGTATTTAGGATTCATTAAGTTTAACATTTGCATTAAATCTTCACTTGAGGCATGATGTAATACATGTTTTTTGAATGGTAATGTTATAGTGTCTACTTCAAGTCTTGATAATTCATCTATTATTTTAGCTATTTTCTTTTCATTACCTGGATAAACTGGTTCTGATATAAATACTGTATCTTTTTCTTTGAATTTAATAAATTTGTCATAACCATTAGCTATTTTTTCAATACTTGCAAAACTTTTTTCTTTATCATCTGATGTAATAATTACTACATCTCTATCATTTATATTTGATAAGTCTCCGATTTGATTAGTATCTATTTTTAGGTATTCCATTTCTGTAGCGTATTGAATTACTTCTTGTAATTTTTTACCCATTATTACTACTTTACGATGTGTTCTTTTTATTTGATCAAATATTTCTTGTAATCTATATATGTGTGTTGGAAAAACATTGATTATTATTCTTCCATCTGTTTTATTTAATACATCCCATATGCTTTTTGATATTCTATGATATGGTGATGTATGTCCTTCTCTATAAGCATATACTGATTCTGCTAAGAGACATAGTACTCCTTGTTTTCCTACATATGCTAATTTTCCTATATCGGTTTTATAAGGTCCAAGCATTGTTGAGTCAAATACAAAGTCTGTTGCATAAACAATAGCACCGTCATCTGTATATAATACATAAAGTATAGTTTCAGGCATTGAATGTGTTACTTCTATTGGAAAAATTGTAAATCCTGCTACTTCTAATTTAGAATGTGGTCTTATTTCTTTTAAGGTCGCTTTTATATTTTCTTTGTTTAATTCTTCTTTTAAAATATTCATTGTAAATTTTGTAGCATAAATTGGTATAGAAGGAATAGCCTTTAATAAATCTGGTACTGCTCCCATATTTCCTTCATGGGCATGACTTAAAAATAAACCTCTTATTTTCTTTTTATTTTTTTCTAAGTATTCAAATGATGGAATTATATAATCAACTCCAAGCATATTTGAGGTTGGATATTTTAATCCAGCATCAAATATAAAGATGTTATTATCAACATCAACAACATACATATTTTTGCCGTTTTCGTTAAGGCCACCAAGGCCAAAAATTTTTATTTTACTCATTATTTCTCCTTTCTAAATTTTTAACAAAGTAAGCGACTAACTAATTATAGCATTTTTTTTATTTTTTGAAAAGGAGTAATTTAAAAAACTAGAATGTTTTTTCATTCTAGTTTTAACTTAATCTTGACCATCTTTTATGTCTTTTATCATTATTTCTTTTAGTTTATTTAATGATTTATCTTCGTTTGTTAAGAATTCCATTGAGTCTTTTTTAGCCTGTAGTAATATTTTGTAATCTATTTTTACATCTGCTATTTTAAATGTCATATCTCCACTTTGTTTTGTTCCAAATAGATCTCCATGTCCTCTTAGTTTGAAGTCTTCTTCTGAGATTTCAAAACCATTATTTGTTTTTGTCATTACTTCTAGTCTTTTATCATCACAATCACTTATTAATATACATTGTGATTTTAAATTACTTCTTCCTACTCTTCCTCTTAGTTGGTGAAGTGTTGATAAACCAAATCTATTGGCATCAAATATTACTATCATGGTTGTGTTTGGAACGTCTACTCCTACTTCTATTACAGTTGTACTTATTAATATGTTTATTTCATTTTTTCTAAAGCTTTCCATTATTTTGTCTTTTTCTTGTTGTCTTAGTTTACCATGAACTACGCCAATTTTATATTTATCTTGAAATGCTAATTGCATTTTATCTTTTAAGTCATCAATAGTAGTTAGATCAAGGTTTTCTGATTCTTCAATTAGTGGGGCGATTACATATATTTGATGATTTTGTTTTAATTCATCATACATCATATATAATATGTCTTTCATTTCACTATATTTTTTTAAATACGTTTCTACTTTTTTACGACCATTTGGTAGTGTGTTTATTGTGGATATATCCATGTCTCCATAGATTGTTAAGGCATATGTTCTAGGAATTGGTGTAGCACTCATATATAAGACATCTGGTGTTAATCCTTTGTTTTTTAGGGTTGTTCTTTGTAATACTCCAAATCTATGTTGTTCATCTGTTATTACTAATCCTAGCTTTTTATATTCTACATCATCTTGTATTAAAGCATGGGTTCCTACAATTATATCAATTTCATTGTTTTTTAGTTTTTCATGAATTTCTGTTTTTTCTTTTTTACTAAGAGATCCTGTTAGTAATTCTACTTTTACATTTGTTTCTTTTAAAATATTTTTTATATTTTCATAATGTTGATTAGCTAATATTTCTGTTGGTACCATTAATGCACTTTGATAACCACTTAGGTAATTTACATACATGGCAAGAATTGAAATAATAGTTTTTCCACTTCCTACATCCCCTTGTAGAAGTCTGTTCATTCTTCTTGATGATGTTAGGTCTTCAATTATTTCTTGTAATACTTTTTGTTGATCTTCTGTTAGTTTATATGGAAGAGATTTTATTAGATCTTTTAGTTTTTTTTCATCAAATGTTCTTTCTATTCCATTTTTTATTTTTTTGTTTTTTAGTTTTAGATAATTAATTTTTGTCATGAATAAGAATAATTCTTCGTATTTTAATCTTCTTTTTGCTTCTTCTAGTTTTTCCATGCTTGATGGATTATGAATTATATTTAAGGCTGTTTTTTTGTTTAAGAAGTCATATTTTATTGTTAAATATTTAGGAATATAGTCTGTTATTTCGTTTCCATATTGCATTAAGGCTGTATTAATGAATGTAGATATTGTTTTTGATGTTAGGCCACTTGTTCCATGATAAACACTTTCTATCTTTTCTCCTTTTGGTAGTAATTCTTGTCTTATTTCAGATGCTAAGATTATATTTTTGGATTTTTCATATTTTCCAAATACTGTTATGTTACTTCCTACTTTTAAGGAGTTCTTTAAAAAGGCTCTGTTGAAGATTGATACTCCTACTATTTTTCCATCAGATGTTATTAGTCTTAAGTTCATTTTATTTAAGTTACCTTTTAGTCTTATTAAGATTGGAGATGAATCTATTTTACCATCTACTATTACTTTGTCCATCTCTTGAGCTTCTTCTAAATTAGTTCTTTTTATTAAATCATATCTATATGGATAATGTGATACTAAATCATCTACTGTTCTAATATCTATTTTTTCAAAAAGCATTGAATTTCTTGGTCCTATTCCCTTTACATCATTAATACTTATCACAATACCACTTCCTTGTTTTTCCTTGAAATTATATCATATTTTTGTGATTTTGAAAAGTTATTTTTATAAAAAAATAGGAATAAATCCTATTTTAAAATTAATCTTTGTTTTTCATCTACATTTATTAGTGATTCATCAAATTTATCTTTTTGTTTTTTCTTTTTTCTTAGAATAATTGCTACTATAAATACTGTTATTATTGCAATTATACTGGTTATTAGAATAATATATAGATAAGTTTTATCTTTGGTTATTTTTATTGTATATGTTGATTGAGAAGTGTCTTCACTTGTTACATAGATTTTTATTATACTATTATCTTTTAGGTTTTTATTTCCTATTATTGTTATTGTAGCATTATTATCATTTGGAGTTGCTTTTATATCTAATGATTGTTCTCTTTTTATTGTTAAATTATATCTATGATTATTAGGGTCAAATGATATTTTATAGTTTTTTATTATTAGTTCTTTTAGAGTTGTATCAGATGATAATATTTCTTCTTTTGTTAATCTGTTTATTTCAAGTGTATATGTACATGATTTATTATCATTACTTGTTACTACTATTGTTATTATGTTTTTTCCTTCTTTTAGAGTTGGTTCTTTATTTATTTTTACTTGAGATGTTTTGTTTTTTGGAGTTGCTGTTATTTCAATAGTTTCTATTTCATTTGCTACATTAAATTTATAGTTGAATTTGTCTTCTTTGAAGTCAATTACTCCAGTACTTAGTTTGATACTTGATAAGTGGTTATCAGGAGCTTTAGCTTTTCTTGTTATTGTTATTGTATATGTTTTTATGTTGTTGTTTTGAGCTTTTACTTGAATTTTTATATTGTTTTCCCCTTCTTTTAATTCGTATATACCAGGTTTGTTGTTACCATTATATGTAGAGGTTTGTTCTTCTAGTGTTGATATTATTTCTACTTCTTTTATATTGTTTTCTACTTCTAGTTTATAGTTTAATATATTTGGAGAAAATTCTTTATCTAGTTTGTAGTTTTTAACTTCAAGTGTTTTTAAATTATTATTTGATTTTCTTTCATCATTTCTAGTTATTTTTAATATATAGGTATTAATGTTACCACTTTCTGATTTTACACCAATATAAATTGTGTTTTCACCATATTCTAGATTAACTTCTCGTGGTCCTTGTTCTCTTACAAATGTTGATCTTGTATCATTTAGAGTAGCATTTATTGATACTTTTTCTTTATTTATGTTTAATTTGTATTCATTGGTTTTTTTGTTGAATGAGAAGGAATATCCTTTTATTGTTAGATTTTTTAGGTAATTATCATTTGATAATATTTTTACTTGTGATGATTTTTTTTCTTTGTATGTTGAGTCTCCAAGGGATATTTCAACATTACCATTATTAGGAGTTGCTTTGGCTTTAAATGTTAGTTTTGCTACTTCGGTATTTGATAGAGCCATTTTTTCGTTACTTTTTATGTTGAATGTTTGGTTACTATAACTTTTAAAAGTATTTAATCCTTGAATTGATTCTAGTGATAAGTAGTTTTTATCATAGTTAATATTTGTTGTAATATTGTCTAGATATTCTTCTGATGTAATTGATACTTCACATGTTATTTTTTCTCCGATCATTATCTTCGTTTTGTTACAAATTGTTTTTGATGATATTGTGTTAGCACTTACTATTATTGGTGATAATAGTAGTAATGTTAACCCTAGGTATACTTTACTTATTTTTTTCATATATTCCTCCAAATTTTATTTATTTTTTTAAAAAATCATTGACTTTTATAATTGTTTTGATTATTATATAAATCACCAGTTCGACGTAGGCGAATTGGAAGCTAGTATCACACTAGCCAACCCCTTTTTATTCTTTTTATGGAAGTCGTTCTCAGGGGGGCGACTTCTTTTTTAATTTACTTTTATTGGATAAATTTCTATATCATATTTGTATTTTTTGTTTGAAGAATTATCTTCAATTTTTTTTTGCCATAATCTTATACGATATGTATTTGTTTGTACCGATTTTGTTTCATGAAGATGGGCACTTGCTAAGATTACGTTTTTGATATCATAGGTGTCATTGTTTTTTGAAAGTGGTATTGATTTTCCTTCATAAAGGTCTCCAAATTGACATAGTATGTTATCTACTATTGTTTCTTTAACATTATTATTTATATTTGTATATTTTTTACAGATGTTTGTTTTTTCATTGTTTGTGTTTTCTATATAATTTGAATCCATTATATATTTTGATTCATTTTCATTTAAATTATTTAGTGAACAATATTTTTGATATTCAGTTGTTTCAATATTATATTTAATTTTATTTATGTAGTCATAACAATATTTTCCTTTACCATTTTGTAAGTCTTTGTATTCATCACTTACTGGTATGTTTTTTTCATCTGTTATATAGACATTTATTTCATCATCTTTTATTGTTTGTGTTTTTGGTTTTATATATATTAAGTAATTCATTTGTGATGGTGATGAACTAGATGAAGTTATTTTTATTTCTTGATAATTTGAGGTTAGTCCTTCTTTTTCTGTTAGACTTTTATTATAGTTATTATTTTTTATTGTTTCGTATGTAAATAACATGTTTTCTGTTGTTATTTGTTTTTTTATTTTTTGTTGTTTATTTGTTGATATTATTCCAATTATTGACAAAGTTGTCCCTATGATAATTAAAGAAAACATAATAATTTTTAATTTATTAATTTGTTTCATAGGACACCTTCTTATTCTATATTAATGATACTATTAATTATTGTTTTTTGCAATTTATAAATTAAAATAAAAGAAGAAAATGTAAAATTTACTCTTTATCATTTTCTTCTTTTAATGTTTCATATACTTCTTTTTGAGTATTTTTGTTATTGTTTAGTAGTTCTTTGTTTGATTTGTATCTATTTTCATTGCTTAGGAATTCATCATAAATATCAAAATTAGCTTTGCTTACTAGTTTGAATTCTTTGTTTTCAGGATTATATTTAAATAGTGGAAAATAACCGGATTCTGTTGCTAATTTTTCTTCTTTTATAGATGATGACATAGATGTTTTTATTCCATGTGCTATACAAGGGGCATACGCTATTATTATTGATGGACCATTGTATTTTTCTGCTTCGATTAGGGTATCGATTGTATGTTTATAGTTTGCTCCAAGAGATATTGTTCCAACGTAGCAATTAGGATATGACATAGCTATTTTAGCTAGGTTTTTCTTTTTGGTTTTTTTACCTTCACTAGCAAATTTAGCAATAGCTCCTTCTCTTGTTGATTTTGATGCTTGGCCTCCTGTGTTGGAATAGCATTCTGTGTCTAGTACTAAAATGTTTACATTTTCATTGTTTGATATAACATGATCAATTCCTCCAAAGCCTATATCATAAGCCCAACCGTCTCCTCCAACTAACCAAATTGATTTTTGTTTTAAGTATTTTTTTAGAGGTTGTATTTCTTTGAAATCATCATAGTCTAACATATTGTAAACTTCATATGATGTTTCTTTTGAGTAATTGTTTAGATATTTATCTATTAATTCTTTATTTTTTTGGTTTAAATGGTCTTTGTTTTCTTCCATTATTCTTTTTATTTTTTCATGCATAAAGTCTTCTGATATTCTTATACCATATCCAAATTCAGCATTATCCTCAAATAAAGAATTAATCCAAGGTACTTTGTATGGTGTGTTTGGTACAGATGATCCATAAATTGATGAACATCCTGTAGCATTTGCTATCATTAGGTTATCTTTGAATAGTTGGGACAAAAGTTTTAGGTATGGGGTTTCACCACAACCAGCACATGCTCCTGAGAATTCAAAGCTAGGTCTTATGAATTGGCTTCCTTTGACAGTGTTTTTGTCTAAAACTATTTTTTCTGTGACATTTTTTAGATATTCATATCTTTTTTCTTCTAGTTCGATTTCTTCTTTCATAGCTATTGCTTTAGTTGGACAAATTTCTGTACATAGTTTACAACCAGTACAATCTCTTGATGATACTCCAATAGTAAAGTATAGTTTTTCTCCTTTGATATTAGCTTCTTTTAAGGTTTCTTTTACTATGTCAGGGGCATTATTTTTTTCTTCTTCATTTAGAAGATATGGTCTTATTACAGCATGAGGACACACAAATGAACATAGATTACATTGAATACATTTGGTTTTGTCATATGATGGACATATAGTTGAAATACTTCTTTTTTCTAATTCTGACATTCCCTTTTCATATATTCCTGTATTATATTTTTCTAAGTCACTTACTTTTAAATCATTTCCTTTTCCGTGATCTAAATAAGAAAATACTGTGTTTTCTATTTTTTCTCTTTCATGATCAGATGTTAGAGTTTTTAAGTCTACTAGGGTTAAGTTTTTAATTGCATCTTTTATGGCAGATATATTAGACACTACTATTTCTTCACCTTTTTTAGAGAAGTTCTTTTTTATCATGTTTATTATTTCTTTTTGAGATATTTTTTTATCTATAAAAGTAGTTAGTTCAAAAATTGCATTTTCCATAATCATACTTATTTTATTTGGAATATTATTGTTTCTTGCTATTTTTGAGGCATCTATTATATAAAATTTTATATTTTTTTCTATTAGTTTATTTAATACTTCTTTTGGTAAATTTAATTCTTCTTTAGTTTTTTCTGTATTTAATAAGAATATACCATTTTCTTCTAATCTTTCGATTATTTCATATTTATTTAGATATGTTTCTTTAGTACACACTATGAGGTTTGCTTTTTTTATGTAGTAGGCACTTCTTATTTTGTTATTACTAAATCGAAGATGACTGATTGTTACTCCTCCTGATTTTTTGGAATCGTATTCAAAGTAACCTTGAACATATTGATTAGTGTTGTTTCCTGTTATGGTTAGGATATCTTTTGAAGCTGTGATCATTCCATCAGAACCATATCCATATATTAATATATTGTTTGTACTTGTTGGAATGTTTGTACTTGTTGGTTTTAATGAAAGGTTTGTTACATCATCTTCTATACCTATTGTGAAAGGATGAAGTTGTTTGTTTTTTAGGAAATTGTATACTGCTTCAATATGATTGCAGTTAGTATCTTTGCTAGATAGACCGTATCTTCCTCCGACTACTTCTATTTTTAAATTATTGGTTTTTATTGCTTCACATATATCTAAGTATAATGGTTCTCCATTTGCTCCAGGTTCTTTAGTTCTATCTAAGACTGCTATTTTTTTGGTTGTTTTTGGTAATACTTTTAATAAGTGTTTTGTTGAGAATGGTCTATATAAATGTACTTCGATTAAACCTATGTCTTGTTTTAGGTAGTCTATTGTTTCTTTTATTGTTTCACATACTGATCCCATTGCTACTATGACATATTTGGCTTTTTTACTTCCATAATAATTGAATGGTGCATAGTTGGTTTTTCTTATTTCATTTATTTTGTTCATGTAGTCTTCGACTATGTTTGGTAGGTTGTTGTAATATTTGTTTCTTGCTTCTACTGATTGAAAATATATTTGATCTGTTTGATTAGTTCCTCTTGTAGTTGGTTTATCTATATCAAGTGATCTTTTTCTAAATTCATTTATTTTGTCTTGATCTATTAATTTTTTTACTTTATCAAAGTCTATTTCTTCGATTGTGTTATATTCATGAGAGGTTCTGAAGCCATCAAAAAAGTTTACAAATGGGATGCTTCCTTTTATTGTAGATAGATATGCTACATTTGTTAAATCCATTATTTGTTGTACTGATGATGATGCTAGAAGTGCAAATCCTGTTTGACGGGTTGCATATATATCACTATGATCTCCTAGTATACTTAGAGCATGGGTAGCAATAGTTCTTGCTGCTACATTTATTACACAAGGAAGACACTCTCCTGCTATTTTATACATGTTAGGAATCATTAGTAATAGTCCTTGACTGGCTGTATAAGTGCTTGAAAGGATACCATTTTGAAGCATTCCATGTACTGCTCCAATTGCTCCTGCTTCTGATTGCATTTCTATTACTTTGACTTTATCGTTAAAGAAATTTTTATTGTTATCTTTACTAAGAGTATCCATATGCTCTGCCATAGTAGAGGCTGGAGTTATTGGATATATCGCTGCTACTTCTGTAAATTTATATGATACTGTTGCACACGCTTTATTTCCATCCATTATTTTTTTATTCATTTTTATCACCTATTTAATTATATAATAAAGGTGTAAAAAAATAAAGGTTACTATTATTTATTTTTGTTAAACATATTAATTATTTCATATAATTGATAGTGTTTAGTATTAATATTTTTAGTACTTTTTATTAGAGAGTTATATACATTTTCTATATCATTTGGAGTTTTATTAAAGTATTCATAGTAATAATAGTTTAATTTTTCTTCTTTTTTATTTCTGTATAGGTTATTAAATTCTTTTATTAAGTTGTTTTTTATTTCTTTTTCTTTTCTTGTTAATAATTCATTATTTCTATAATTATATATTTCTACTTTATATAAATAGGTTTCTTCTATCATTTTATTTGCAAGCCTTAGTATTTCTTTTTCTTCATCTACTAGAAGTGATGAGATTTCATTATTGTTAAAAGAATAACCATATGCTCTTAAACCATCTGTTAATATTGCTATTTTATTGTATTCATTTAAATCTTCATCATATAGTTCAGCTTTATTTTCAATTTCTTTTAGGAGGTTTTCTTCTGCTTTTATTTTGTTTGTTAGAATATCATTTATAAAACTAGCATTTACTTTTATTAGAGGTATTTTTCTTATACATTTTATATTATCGTTTTCTTCCCATTCATAGAATTGAATTAATTCTTTATTAAAGTTTAGTAATATATCATATACATTAATCATTTTTATCACCTTCAGAAATAGTATACACATATTAATAGTTTTTAATGTATATTAGGAGGTTTTTATGAAAAAGGTTTTTTATTATATTGTTTTAGGATTTATTCAAGGTTTTACTGAACCAATTCCTGTTTCTTCTAGTGGACATTTAGTAATTTTTAAGAATTTATTTAATATTGGTTTTAATGATTTAAATTTTGAAATTATTGTTAATTTTGGTTCTTTACTTGCTATTTTATTTGCTTATAGGAAAAAGGTTTTTTTGTTGATAAGTGAGTTTTTTTCTTATATATTTAGTAAGAAACTTAAGTATTATAATAGTTATAAGTATTGTCTACTAATTATAATTGGTTGTATTCCTGCTGGTATTTTAGGACTTTTACTTAAGGATAAGATAGAGGTTTTGTCTAGTAATGTTAAAATTATTGGTATTGCTTTATTTATTACGGCTTTATTATTATTTGTGGTTAAAAATATTAAGGGATCAAAAAATGATAATAATATTACATATAAAGACGCTATTAAGATAGGTTTGTTTCAAGCTATTGCACTTTTTCCTGGTATTTCTAGAAGTGGTTCTACTATTGTAGGGGGACTTTTATGTGATCTTAAGAAAGAGGTTGCTTTTGATTATTCTTTTATGTTATATATTCCTATAAGTTTTGCTACTATGATACTTGGAGTTAGAGATCTAATAAATTCTTCAGATATTTCTAGTTTAATTCTTCCCTATTCTTTAGGAATGGTTGTTAGTTTTGTTGTTACTTATTTTTCTTTAAAGTTATTTAGTAATATTATTAGTAAAAATAAATTAATTTATTTTGTTATATATTGTATTATTTTAGGTTCAATTGTTTTATTTGTTATGTAGAGTTAATTTTTTTATTAATTTTTCTATTTTAGATGTTAAAATTAATATGAATGGAGATTGTTATGAAAAGAGAAAATATTAAATTAATATCTAAAAATGATAATTTAGAGTTAGATTGTTTATTAATGAGTCCTGAAAAAGATGTAAAAGCAGCAATACAATTAGCACATGGTATGAATGAACATAAGGAAAGATATATTGATTTTATGAAGTTTTTAGTTAAAAATGGATATGCTTGTTTTATTAATGATCATAGAGGTCATGGAAAAAGTATTAAAAATGATGATGATTTGGGTTATTTTTATGATGATAAGGCTAATTATGTTGTTGAGGATTTATATCAAATAACTGAGTATTTAAGGGATAGATTTAAAGATAAGAAGATTATATTAATGGGTCATAGTATGGGTTCTATGATTGTAAGAAAGTATATTTCAAAGTATGATGATAAGATTGATGGTTTGATTGTTTGTGGTTCTCCTAGTAAGGAGGGGTTAGCTTTTGTTGGTCTTGGAGTTGTAAAGTTTTTAAAGATTTTTTATGGTGATAGACATCGTAGTAAGTTTGTTAAGAATTTAATGTTTAATGGCTATAATAAGGGTAATGATATTGATAATGGTTGGATTTGTAATAATAAAAAAGTTGTAGAATTATATAATAATGATCCTTTGTGTATATATGATTATACTTTGAATGGATACGAAAATATTATAAGATTAATGATGGATACTTATAATAAGAATATTTATTCTAAAAAGAATTTAAAACTTCCGATATATTTTATTGCTGGATATGATGATCCAGTCATAAAAAATGAGCTTAGTTTTAATAAAGCTCAACAATTTTTAAAAGATATTGGTTATAAAAATGTTTGTAGTACTATATATAAAAATAAAAAACATGAAATACTTAATGAGTTAGATAATGATATTGTTTATAATGATATTTTAAATTGGATTACACTATTGATAAGATAGTGTTTTTTATTTTCTAACTTTTTCTTTGTAGTATCTATCTGTATATTCAATGTATCTTTTTGGAGATAATGTTATGTCTTTTGTATTAGTATATATATAGTCATCATCTATTATATATAGTTTTTCATCTTTTTTTCCGATATTTTCTTTTTTTATATCAACCCAATTAATTCCTTTGTCTTTTAAAGTTTTATAAATTTCGTATAGTTTATTTTCTATTTCTTCATCAGTTAGGTTTAAATACCATTTATCATTTAAAAGAGGTTGAATTCCAACATATATGGCATAGGTCTTTTCTTGGGAAACATTTTTCTTCATTATTGGTTTTAAAATTAGTTCATCTTCTGGAATTTCATTAACTTCGTTTTCATACCCTATTTTAAAGGCATAGTTTCCTACTTTTAATACTTTTTTGTATTCTCCTTCTCCTAGTAATGAAACTTGGTTGATTTTAATTTTTTCTTTTTTTAAATATTCTTCTAATATTGGGATTATTTCCTCTATGTTTTTTATAAATAAGTGGTCATTTATGTCAAAAAATACTTTTTCTAAATATTCTTTAATAGTTATTGGAGAGAAAAATGATATGTTGTTTTCTTCCATATAGTTAATAAAGTCAGTATAGTTTTTACCTTGAGCGTTCTTTCTTATTGTTTCTTTTAAGTCAATTATTTTTTCTTTTTCTAATCCTATTTCTATTAGTTTTTCTATTAAATTTTTATCATAGTTTCCTAATTGTAGGATTTTTTGATAGTTTTTTATATATGATTTTTCTATTTGATATTTTATTGTTTCTAGTTCTTCTTTTTCTAAAGTGTTATTTGATAATAAGTATTCTATTGAAGTAATTAGGTTTTCATTCCAGTACTTTTTTGGTGTTTGGTTTTTAATTATCATATCAATATTATTTGATACTACTTTTAGGATTTCGTTACATTCTGTTATTTTTATTAAATAGTTTATAGATAAAGCATAGTTGTTTTCTTTTTCATTTGTTTCTAAAATTGTTTTAATTATATTTTTATTCATAAATACTACCCCACTTATAAAAATATATCTATAATTATTATATAATAAAAGAACTTATTTTAAAATAAGTTCTTAGGAATTTTTTATTTGATTAATATAATTATTAACTTTTACTGCCCATGTTGAGTTGGCATAACCTGTATATTTTCTTTGCATTGTTTCTGCTGTTGTATAACCGTATGCATAATAGTTTTTTGATATGTTTTCTACATATTTATAAATACCATCTTCTATGGAATCAAATGCTTGATATCCTCCACTTCCACATGATGGGTAACCTTTTATACCTCCGACATTATTACAACGTGTTACAAGGGTACTACAATTCCATTTACAACCTGTTTCATGTAATGCTATGGCAACTGCTAGATATGGGTCTATATTATATTTTAAGGAAGCATCCAAAAATAATGATCCTGTATTTGATAGATTTGAGTTTAATGAATTATTTAGTTTATTTACTAATTCATCATATGTAAGATGATCATATACTAAGTATTTTACTAATTCATTTTCATTTTCATCTTTTTGATTGAATTCAAATGTTTTATATTCATCGGGAATTATTATTTCTTCTTTTACTAATTTTTCTTCTTTTGGACTATCAATTAAAAGATATGATCCTGTAGTTATAAAGATAAATGAAGTTATTATCATTGTTTTTATAACTTTTTTTATTATGTTTTTATTTTTCATATTCACCTCTAAATTGAAGGACTTTATTATTATAACATAAATCTTTTATTTTGTCTAATCTGAGGTTTTTTATTTACTTTATTATATTCATTTGTTAAAATAAGAGATAGTCTTTTTGAGGGGTGTTTTTATGGAAAAGATATTAATTGAAAATAAAATTAAGAGTTTAATTAACTCTGGAGTAGTAAAAAGAGTTAGTATAGATATGATTAATAATATTAATAATTTTGAGTTATCTAAGGATAATATTGTTTTGTTTAGAGATATTTTAAATGAATATAAACAATATTTAAAGAGTATTGATATTATTAATTATTTTAGAGATTTGTACTTAGATACATTGTTAAAGTCGGAACTTATTGATAATCAAGAATTAGAAGGACTTGATCCTTTTGTTGTTTCTATGTTTCAATGTGATAAGTATGAAAATAGTATTGATTTTATTGTTAATAGAGGTGGCCCTATTAATAAGAATGATTTTTTAAAAGCTCATCAGACTTTACTTTTTGGTACAAATTCTTTGTATAATGATAATTTTAGTGTTAGAGATTCTAATGTTCAATTTGTTGGAAGAAAAGAAAATGATGAAAATGTTATTTCTTATATTCCTATTGATTGTAATGATATTGATGATGCAATAAGTGGAATTTTAAATCTTTATAATGATAATAGTATTGATAATGATTTTGATATTTTTATTAAACCTTTTCTTTTACATGGTGTTATTGCTGGTTTACAATGTTTTAGAGATGGTAATACAAGATTAGCTAGAAATTTTCAACATATAAAGTTATGGAAAATGACTAAGAAAATTGACACTTTTAAAGATTTGGAGTTACCAGCTTTATATTTGTCTAAACAATATTTAAAAGATAGGGATAAGTATAGAAGTTTTATTAAAAGTATTGCAGTTGATACTAATAATTCTACTATAAATGATTGGTTAAAATATAATTTGTATTGTTTAGAAGATGGTATTTTTGATAATCAAAAAAAGATAGAAAATATTGCTTATACTTTAAATATAAAGAAACCTCGTTAATTTGAGGTTTCTTTTAGTATATCTCTAGCCGCTACTAAACCAGTTGCTGCTGCTGTTACTATGTTTCCGGCTTTACCAGCACCATCACCAATAAAATAGATATCATAGTCTTCTAGTTTAAATTTGTTATTTGTTGTTATTTCATTACTAAAGAATTTTATTTCTGGTCCATAAAGAAGGGTTTCGTCATTGTTTACTCCTGGTATTATTTTGTCTAGTTTTTCTAATCCTTCTAAAATATTAGTAATTATACGATGTGGTAACACAAGAGCTAAGTCTCCTGCTACACAATCTGTTAGAGTTGGAGTTATAAAACCTTTATTGATTCTATGCCATTCACTTCTTCTTGAGTTTCTTAGGTCTTTTAGGGTTTGGATTATTGGTTTTCCATCTCCTAGAACATTAGCAATTCTGGCAATTGATTCTCCATATAATCTTGTGTTTGTAACGGGTTGAGTAAGGGTTACTTTACTTATAAAGGCAAAATTAGAGTTGTTAGATTTTTTATCTTTTAAAGCATGTCCATTTACACATATATATCCATAGTAGTTTTCTTTTGCTACAAAACCACCAGGGTTGGTACAGAAAGTTCTTATTTCATCACCATATGTATCTGTTTTTATAAATATTGTTGGATCATATATTACTTTTGTTATATCTTCTAGTATTTCTTTTCGTGTTTCAACTCTTACACCTATTTCAATACTTTGTGATGTATATGGAATGTTATATTTGTCTGCTAGTTCTTGAATCCATTTTGCTCCAGTTCTTCCTGGTGCTATTATTACTTTTTTTGTTGTAATTTTTTGATCTTTGTTTTGTTTTATATATTTAATTTTATGTTCATCTTTCTTTAAAGAAACTATATCTATAACATTAGCATTATCTAATACTTCTACTCCTTGTTCTTTTAAGAAATCTGTAAAGTTTTGGATGTATGTTGGCAATTTGTCTGATCCTAGATGTTTTTGTTTTATAATCATAAGTTTTGCACCAGTTAAAGCAACTTTTTTCTTTATTTCCATTGCTTCTTCCATATTGGTTGGATATACTTCACTATCCATTTTAAATTTATTAAATATTTTTTCTGTATCATCTATTAAAGTGTTTGCTTCTTCTTCGCTCATATATTTAAGTAAATCTGATTTTCCTAGTTTTGGTACAAAGTTTAATTTACCATCTGAAAATGTTCCTGCTCCACCATATCCAGCCATTATATTGCATGGATTACAGTTTACACATGGTATTTTATTTTTATTCATTGGGCAAACTCTATTTTTAGCAAATTTACCTTGATCTAAAAGTAATACTTTTAAATTTTTATTGTTTGTGATTAATTCATAAGCTGAAAAAAGTCCAGCAGGTCCTGCTCCTATTATTACGACATCATACATATTATTACCTCCATCATATACAATTATATGTTATCACAATATGAAAATTATTACAAAATAAAAAAATATATTGAATTGATTGTAGGTCAGTGTTAAAATGAAATTGGTGGTAGTATGGGAAGTTTAAAAAATTATTTTCTTGCTATTTATACTAGAATATAACTAGTCTTTTTTTCAGCTAGTTATGTTTTTTTTTGGAGGATTTATGGAAAAGAAACAAGTAGATGATATGAATCTTAGGTTATTAGTTTTTAGTAGTGCTAAGGAATTAGGAGAAAAAGTTGATAGACATTTGTTAAAGAAATATGATTTGAGTCCTGACGAGTATACTTTTATTTTACCTATAAGTGAGAGGTTTTTTGAGGATGGCCATTTAAAGATTGAGATTAATAGTACTGTTAGAGGAAAAGAAATATTTGCTTTAACTGATATTGGAAATTATTCTGTTACTTATAAAATGCATGGTTTTTTTAATCATATGAGTCCTAATGATTTATTAATGCAATTAAAAGATGGTATTGGAGCTTGTAATTCTCATGCTGATAAGATTAATATAATTATGCCTCTTCTTTATGCAGGTAGACAACATAGAAGAAATATAAGAGAAAATTTGTTATGTGGTCAAACTTTACATGAGATTGAACTTAATAAACATATTAGAAGTATTATTACTTTTGATGCCCATGATCAAGGAGTTGAACATGCTTTAACTGATATTGAATTTGATAATTTTTATCCTTCTAATGTCATATTGAAAAGATTAATAAATGATTTGGATGTTGAAGATTTAAAAAGATTAACTATTGTCGCTCCTGATAATGGTGCTGCTGGAAGAAGAAATGTTATATTAAATTCACTTAATTCTGATTATGTTAATATTGAAGCTGGTAGTTTTATTAAGCAGAGGGATTATAATATAGTTGTTGATGGCGCTAATCCTATTATTAGTCATGATTATTGTGGAAATAATGATTTAAAAGGAAAGACTGCTATTATTGTTGATGATATGATTTCTAGTGGTTCCAGTATGTTTGATTGTATAGATAGATTAAAGGAACTTGGAATCAAAAAGTTATTTATTATTGTTACTTATGCTCTATTTACTAGAGGTGTTGATAAGTTTAATGAGTATTATAAAGCTAATAAGTTTGATGGTGTTTATACTACTAATCTTTCTTATATTCCGAAGGAGTATGAATCTCTTGAGTGGTTAAAGGTGTGTGATTGTTCAGAGGTAGTTGCTGATGCTATATATAAAATTAATAGTAATAGGTCTATTACCAAACTTATCAAAGATAAGTCTGAACCTATAAGACTAGTAGATAATAAATTTGAGAAAAATAAAAGAAAATAAGTTTTTTACTTATTTTCTTTTTCTAATACTCTTCTTAATACTTTAGCAACTTTTACTTGTTCTATTTGTTTTTCTGTATCTGTTTTTGATAAATAGTTATTTATTTGACGTTTTCTTGTTTCTTCGCTTAGTTGAATGTTGAAGAATAAGAAAAGATTTTCTTTTGCTGTTCCTGAAAATTTCCAATCAGATTGTAAAGATGTTTTTACTAGGTCTTCTATTGATAATTGGTATTTTTCATTATTTATATAGTATTCTAGTTTTCTAACGTTATAGAAAAGTTTAATAAATTTTTCTCCAGGTATAGAATTTGAGAAACAATATGTTAGATAACTAGTTATTTCTTTTAAGTTTTCTATGTTTATATTATCAAATTTTCTTAAGTATAATTTGACTGGATCAAATACAATTTTACCTCTAATTAATAAAGACATACTATTGATTGTTCTTAATATTTCTGTTGGAACATTTTCTATTCCTTTTTCATCTATTATTTCTTCAAAATCTATATCAAATGTTTCATTAAAATAAGAGAAGTTTTCAATATAAGTATTTAAATCTTCTTTTTTTAAACTATAATTCGAATACTTTTCTATTTCTTCTTTTGTTTTCGCAAAGTATTTATATGATGAAAGATATGTTTTATCATTTTCACTTTTTTTTGAATCCCAGGTTGTATCAAAATAGTATGCTCCTTCTATACCATATTTTTTATCGTTTATATATAGTATATTTCTAGCATGTCCTGAATTTTCTGTTTTTAAATAGATTATTTTATTTCTTATGTTTAATTCATTACAAATTGATGAGAAAATATTTGCATATCCTAAACATACTCTATTTTCATATAATAGTGATTTAATTGTACTTCTTGAATCATATTCTTCTGTTACTTTTTCTTCCTTTTTATATTTTTTATTACGAACTAGATCATATATAAGCATACTTTGTTCAAGTGGTGAGTCAGTTAATTTTTTTATATTATTCACTATATTTCTTATTATTTTTGTACCTTTTAAGTATTCTGTTGCTTCTACTAAACCAAGATTATTTTTTACTTCTAAGTAGAGATTAGGAATACTTTCTTGTAATATTTCTACTTCTTTTATTGATTTTTCACTGTAATCAAAATTTTTTTTAGGTATAATCTTCTTTTCTAATATTTCTTTATTTTCATTTATAAAATTAATTAATTTTTTTGTACTTAGCTTGATTTTTATATACTCAGATTCATCAAAGATTCTTATTAATGGTTTCTTTTCTATTTCTTTTATTACTTTTGCGTCATTTTTGATTCTATTAATACTAAAATCTTCTATAATTTCTTTGTATTCAGCTACTGCACTTTTATATTCTTGATTTCTGTTTTTTATATTTTCTAATGAATCAGTATATTCTATAGGAATATTAATAGAATAATCAAATGTTTCTACTTCTGTTTGAATATAAAATAGATTATCATCTTTTATGTCGTTTAACACTATTATTTTTTTCATCCTGTAATCCCCTTTTTTGCGTCATATTATACTACAAAATTTAGTGTTAGTCAATTTTTTATTCTTTATTGTTTATTTGTTCGTAATACATTACTATTTCAGGATCATAATACATTATTTTACCACTTGGTAATAATAGCATTCTTGTTATGTTTAGATTGTCTACAAATTCTAGATTATGTGATACTACTAACATTGTTCCTTTGTATTCTTTAAATGTGTCTGATATTATTAATTGTGTCATTGGATCTAAGTGGTTAGTTGGTTCGTCTAGTATTAGTGTATTTGCTTTTGATAAGGCTATTTTTGCTAAGGCTACTCTTGATCTTTCTCCAGGTGATATGATGTTTATTTTTTTATATATGTCATCGTTTGAAAATAAAAAACTACCTAAGAAATTTCTTAATTCTGATTCGTTCATTGAAGAATCACTAAAGTTTTCTATAATACTTTTATCGTTATTTAATATTTCATGTTCTTGAGCATAATAAGCAATAGAAGTTTTTTCACTTATAGTAATATTTCCATCTAATGGAGTTAAGTAATTCATTATTAATTTTAATAATGTTGTTTTTCCTGAGCCATTTTCCCCTACTATTAGGAATTTTTCACCTCTTGCAATATCAAATGATAAGTTTTTATATAATAGATTTTCTTTGTTATAGCCAAATGTTAATTTTTCACATTTTATAGGAATACTATAACTAGGGTGATCTATTTCTATTTTAAATCTTGTGTATTTATTTTTCTTTTCTAGAACCACTTTTTCTTCTTGTAGTTTAGCAAGCTTTTTTTGTCTATCTTTAGCTATGTTTGCTTTTTTTTCATTTCCTCTTATATATTTTGAGATTATTCTTTTTA
This sequence comes from uncultured Bacilli bacterium, assembly GCA_934098525.1. Classification (GTDB taxonomy): domain Bacteria; phylum Bacillota_I; class Bacilli_A; order RF39; family UBA660; genus CAKONZ01. Next base: position 32,577 of record CAKONZ010000009.1, read on the forward strand.
GTTTTTCTTCTTCTTTGTTTTGTTTTTTTAATAAGTTTTCTTGGCTTTTATTTCTTTCTTCTTTTATTTTTATATATTTTGAGTAATTTCCAGGAAAGAGTTCCATTTTATGAGTTAATTTATCTATATAAAGAGTTTTAGTTGTTATTTGATTTAAGAATTCTATATCGTGTGATATTACTAATATTAAACCTTTATAATTTTTTAAATAATTAATTATATAATCCTTTGTATCTATATCTAAGTGGTTAGTTGGTTCGTCTAATAATAAGATATTTGGCATTGAATATAATAGTCTTGCAAATGCTACTTTTGATTTTTGACCTCCAGATATTGATGATAGTTTTAAATCTAAAAGTTTTGAATCTATGTTCATTCCATTTATTATTTTTAGTAGTTCTCCTTCAGCATTATATACATCATAATAGTTTAATTGTTCTTCAATATCTCCTATTTGTTTTAAGTATCGTTTTAGTTGTTTTTCGTTTTTTTCTATTGCTATTTTTTCATATAGTTCAGTTATTTGATTTTGAAGTTTTGATATCGGTCTTCCTTCTAAAAGATAATCAAATACTGATATATCCATTGAAAATACATTATCACTTATTACTTGTGGTAAATATCCTAAGGTTTGGTTGTCTTTTATTTTTATTGTTCCACTATCTGGTGTTAGTTCTTTTAAAATTATTTTGAAGAGAGTTGATTTTCCTGCTCCGTTTACTCCTACTATTCCAACTTTTTCAAAATCGTTGATTTGGATTGAAACATTATCAAATATTGTTTGTAAGCCAAAAGACATGTTCAAGTTTTCAATGTTCATATTACCACCCATTTCATTATAGCATACACTTTTTTATTTTATTATAAAAACTACTATTAATTAGAGAGTTAATAGTAGTTTTGTTTTAATTAATTGCAATATTGTTTACATATAATTTATAGCCATTGAAATTGATATTACTATTTGTTGTGTCTTTGTTATTTAGTGTTGTGATATATGTATCTTTTGTTAATTTAATTGTTGATGTAGAATCTAGATTTAAAACAATTTTTCCTTCTTCATTTGAATTATTGATAGCACCTTCGTATGATGAGTCTGTCATATTAATGTTTAGTGTTGATATTTGGTCTACAACTATGTTACCACTAATAGTTTGATTAGTTAGATTTAGTGTAACATTACCACCATTTGATCCACTTTTTCCCCAGGAATCTTTTTGAATTCTTAAAAAATTACCTGTTTTATCATTGTTAATTATTTTATTATTTGTGAGATTAATTTGAGCTTTTGTGTTTGTTACATAGAATGAATCACCTTTATTTGTTGTGATTGTACTATTAGTTGCGGTAAAAGTTGCCATACCTTCTTCGGCGTCACCACTCATTGATTGATATAAAAATATGTTTTTATAGGTTGTTGATTGACCATTTAATTTGTTGTTTGTGTCTGTTAAATTACAGTTATCAATGTTTACTGAGTTTTTTCCTTCTATAACGATTCCTTCTGAAGCTGTTGATATTAGATTAGCATTTGATACTTTTATATTGGCAGTTGAATATATTGTTGGAGAACCTGCTCCTGTTGTTTTATATGTTCCCTTATTTACATTTATTGTTCCACCACCTCTATCACTTCTTATTGCTGCACTAGATACTCCACTTGTGGTTATTTCTAAGTTTGTGGCATTTGTTATACCACCACCTGAAGTCATTATTCCTCCTGAATTATCTTTAGTTGTTGTTATTTTTGAATCTGATATTTCAATAGTTGTACCATCTCCTGAAGAATTTTTTGTAGTTGCACTTCCTCCATATGAGAATACTCCATTGGCACCCTTAGCATTTGTTGTTATTTCTACGTTTTTTAATGTAAGGTTAGCTTTATCTTTTGCTAATATTGCTGAATTCATTCCATAGAAACTAGTATTGTCACCAGAATCGGAATCTTTTGTTTTAGTTACTTTTATATTTGATATATTAACATCAATATCTCCTGTTACAAGAATTGCATTCTCATCTTCTTGTAAAGAGGTATAAGTACCTTCAGTAATAGTTGTGTCTTCATTTATTTCTTTATTAGCACTATAAGTAATATTTGTTTTGTTTTCTATATTTTGATTTGGATTTTGATCTTCTTTTATAAAGTATTTATCTGTTATTATTTTATCTATGTATGTTAATGAAGAAGTTAAAATTATTGCTAATAGAATTTGTATGATAATTTTATCAGTATTTTCATAAGTTTCTTTGAATGTCTTTTTATTGAATTTTGACATTATTAAATGTATTATGATTAATGATATTATTAACGATAATACACCAAATACTACATAGTATGGCCAAGTTAATGTTGTATTTGTTTCGTTTTTTGTATCTTCACTTGGTTTTTCTGGTGGTGTATTAGTATTTTCCATACTAGGTGGACTCATATTATTATTTGATTGGTTATTAACTGTTTTTATGTTATTTTTAGCATAATTCATTGTTAAATATATTGTTCCAACAGATAATAATACTATTAAAATCATAATTATATTTTTTGTATTTCTTTTCATATTATCTTCCTTTCTTTAACATAATATCATATAATTTTTTAGATATTTGTTTTTATATAGGTTTTTCATTTAATTTTCATTATTTTTTCACAAAAAAAATCAGTAGTAAATACTGATTTAAAAGTTAATTAGTCTTATTAATTTTGGTGCATGTTTAGCTTTGTTTAAAGCTTGTTTGGCTTGATATAATCTTTCTATATCTTGTCCTGTATATTCACTTAAACTTTTTTTAAATTCTTCTAAAAATTGTTTTATTTCTAAGTTTTTTGATTTATACATTTCATTTAGTTGTTGATTGGATTCTACAAATTCATCAAAATATGTATCTACTAAAAAATACATTATTCCTGAATTAAAAAAGTATCTATTTTTATTATATAGTTCTTCTTGTTCGAGATCTGTATATGAATATTCTTCTGCATCTATTACACTTATTTTTTTATTTGTATAGAGTGTGTTATATTGGACATCAAATGTTTTTATACCTTGTTTACTTAATTCTTTTGTATCTTCTTCTGCTTTTATTACTGCTTCAATAAAATTATTTAGTTTTATTTTTAAAGGATCTATTTTATATAGGTGTTCTCCTTTTGCATATTGTGTTATATTTCCAATTGGTATATTTTTTAATTTTATTGCTTCTTGAGGAAATATATATGTTTTATTTTGAATATTTTTAAATCTTGTTATTTCTTCTTCAGTTCTTCCTTCTATATCATAATCATCTTCAAGAATATCATGATAAATTTTAATTACTCTATTAGTATTTTTATCTAAATACGCTATTCCTTGGGAACCTTCTCCTAAATATATTAATTTTTTTGTATATTGTAATAATTCTTTTTCATTTACTATTTCCATAAAAACCCCTTTTTTGTGCTATATTATACTTCAAAATTATAATTATGTCAAAAAATTGATTTGTACATCGGTTTTATTTGTGCTACTATTGGTTTATGAAGATTGTTGATATTAAAAATTATGAGAATTTTTTGGAAGAGTATATTATTTTATGCCATTTAGAATGGGGAGAAAAAGTAAAGAATATAGATGATTATATATTAAATAAGAAAATGAGTATTCTAACTGGTGATAAGGTAATTACAATTTTAGGTATGCTTGAAAATGATAAACTGGTTGGGTTTATTTCTTTATTTAAGTATGATGGCGAAGAACGGCGTGATCTTACTCCTTGGTACGCTACTATGTATGTAAAAAAAGAATTTAGGGGTTTAGGATATTCAAAGATTTTAAATGATGCACTTTTAAAAAAGGCTAAAGATATTGGTTATAAAAAAGTGTATTTAAAGTCAAACCTAATAAATTATTATGAAAAGTATGGCGCTAGGTATATTGAAAAATTAGATAATGGGGAAATTTTATATTATATTGATTTAAGTATATAAAAAAAACAGGTTTGCTTTCGCAAATCTGTTTTATTACTACTTATTATTCACTAATTTCGATATATTTCTTTTCTGGTAATTTTTCTTTTTCTTCTTTTTTAGGAATTTCTAAGCTTAAGATACCATTTTTGAATGAAGCTTTAATGTCTTCTGGTTCAACATTTTCTCCTACATAGAAACTACGTGAACATTCTCCAAAGTATCTTTCCCTTCTTACGAATTTTTCTTTCTTTTCTTCTTTGTTATTTTCTGAAGACATTTTAGCATTTATTGTTAAATATCCATCAGTTACATCTATTTTAATGTTTTCTTTACTGAATCCTGGTAGATCTACATCAATAATATAACTGTCTTTTCTTTCTCTAATATCTGTCTTCATTATTTTATTTTCATTTTTAAAGAAAAATTGATCTCCAAAAATATCATCAAATAAATCAAAATTATTTCTTGGTACTAACATCATACAAATCTACTCCCTTTCTTTATGTGTGGGTCCATTAATTAGGATGCACATATATATAATTTTAATACCTGTAAGTATTCTTTTTTACTTACGATTATAATATATCACTATTCTTTAGCACTGTCAATAGCTAAGTGCTAATTTTTTTTATTTTTTGTTGTTAAAACGAAAAAATATGACAGATGTCATATTTTCATATTCTAGTTAGCTAATTTTACTACTTTATAATCAAGTTTTTGGCCAGCTTTAGTAGTTGCAGTAATTATAACAGCATCTTTCTTAACTTCACCTGTATCTTTTATTTCTTGTTCAAAGTTACCTTTAAAGGCTCTAGTAAGAGTAGCTCTACTTTCTGTATATTTACAGTTTATAGTAAAAGCATTTACCCCACCAGCTAACTATATCAATATTAGGAATTATTTCAAAACTAGGTTCAGGAGTTGCAAATTCTCCATTAGAATAAATAGTTTTACTTTCACTACCAGCAGTTATAGTTAAACTTAAATCTTTTTCTAGAGTTAAATTTGCACTTGCAGTTTTTCCTCCTGGTGTTGTAGCGGTTACTGTTACGACACCACCATTTTTACATGATTCACTACCATTATTAGCAATTATACTTCCAGTACTACTATTAATTGATACACAATTATTATTTACTGAATATACAACATTTCTTCAATATTTTTATTGTTTAAAACATCTTTTATTGAATTAATATCTTTATCAATATCTCTCTTCATTTGATTAACTTTGCTCATACAAAACCTCCTATACTGCTACTGGTACTATTACCTTAACAATTTCTTCAATACATTTCATTATTTCATCATAATTAATATCATTTGCATATTCATATTTTTTCCTATATAAATCCCATCTATTTTTAATGATCTCACTGTCTTTTAATATTGTTATGGCTTCTTCAATATTTCCAGTATAATTTCTATTCTCAAATGTTTTATCTACTGCCTGACGCAAATCATCTATTTTTACATCATTCCAACCCTTAGTATATATCAAATATAAGTCATAATAATCTCTTATTCTACTACTGGCTTCAGCCCTTCTTAAAATTGTTTCTAGCTTTTCTGCAATCACAGTTTCAATATTATATGACCATACATTTACATAACTATCTCCTAATATTGGACGATATTTATATACAATAGGTTTGGGTGTGATAGGATCTCCTGTTGCTATATCAATTTGAAAATTTTCTCTAATTGTATCTACTTTTACATTTAAAATAACTCTAAAGCCTCCATATTGGTCTTCTTCTCGTATGTTACCTATCTCTATGAAGTTTATCAAAGCACCATCATTAATATCTATTGCAATAATTGATTTTATCATCATTTCAACGTTTTCTTTAGTAAAATTAGCATCTTTTATTGCAGTATCTATATCTTTGGTAGATCGACTTTCTAATCCAAATAATGTACTTAAATAGAATCCACCTTTTAAGATGAAATTATTACGATACTTACTTACTGCTAATCTTTCTATAAATCTATCATACATATATAAACGAAGTAATGTATTAAAATCTAAGTTTCTTTTAATTGCTATATTTTTTAATTTTTCTTTTACTTGCATACTATTCATACATCATACTCATAAAATCCATAACTTTTTCTTTTATACCAAACATATCAGCATATTTTGATAGTTTTATTAGATCATTGTCCTTTCTTTTAAGATATTCTTTAATTGCATATTTAACATGTTCTATATCCATTCTGTTTTTAGATCTAATAATATCACATATACATCTTTCCACATCATAGACTCTGACATTATTTCCCATTGGCGTCTTAACTTCAGTAAGACCTAGTTCATAAATATCTTTATCAACATAAAAAACATTATGTTTCTTTATTTTATAATTAAAATAATTGTTAGGTACAGTTATATCATATTTATCATTTGGTGCTTTGATAGAAAGTCCATGAAAATAAAGTGCAGTCATGTGTGAATAAACTACATTTGGAAGTTCTAAACTAAAAACAAAATAACTATCTTCTATTTTACTAGAATCTATATAAATACCATTACCTACTTTTTCTATCATACCTTTTTCTTTCATTATATTAAGATACATTCTATGAATTCCAAGATTTGATAGTTCTTTTGAAGTAACATATCCATTATTCATTTTCATAATTGATTCAATAATTTCTATATTACTTTGTTCTTTAAATTCTTTTATTGTCATCCTTTCCATAAATTTCTCCTTTGACAAATCTAATGAAATTATAACATTTATCATTAGATTTGTCAATACAACTGAAAAAATTAGATACTCTTACCAGCACTTTAAAATTCTCTATTTTTATTTCTTATTATGGTAATAATATATAAATATATTATTACCACTTAGAACATAAATTTTAGCTCTTTTTTAAATTTGTGTGCCTAAAATTACTTAATAGGTCCAAAACCCTTTAATACAAACAAAAATGAGAGCTTTCGCTCTCTTCAGGGGGTTTTGGTTGAATACCACTCTTTACTATTATCGTAAAAAGTAGTGCGGGTATTATTACCACGCAAATTAATCGTAATATATTTTTAGTAAAATGTCAATGAAGTTAAAATATTTTTTTATTATTTTACATTTTAATGTAAAAAAGTATTTTATTTCATATAAAATACTTTTAATTTGTTATCATCATGTAACATTTTTACTACTACTTCTGTTGGATATCCTAAGTCTTTTTCATATGTTACTTTTACTGTAACTACATAAGCTTTATCATCAGTTATTTCATTGTAATTATAAGATCCATCTCTTATATTTGTTACTTCAACAGCTGTTACTTTTGGTAATTCTTGAGTTCTATTGCCATATACATTATGTTCTACATATTTGTATACTGTTTCTTCTGCTTCTAAGACAAAGTTATCTTTAAAGTCATCTAATATGAATTGTACTCCTCCAACATCATTTTTACTCATTTTGCTGTTGATATCATAGAAATCTACTACTAACATTTCTGCTACTAATTTAGCATATGCTTCTTCGTCTATTTCTTTTTCGTTTAAAACATTTTTTAATTCTTTGTATAATTCTTTATATAATTTAGTTGAGTCTTCTTCTAAAGAATAACCATAATTATCAATTTTGTCTACTACTTTTACTGTTGTTGGTTTAGTAGTATTGTTTATTAGTTTATATACTTGATATCCTCCGAAAGATAATACTGCTACTAAAATAACTATTAAAATTATTATTAATGCTTTTTTTATTCCTGGTTTTAGTTTCATTGTTCCACCTCATATTTTTCATTTGAATTTAATTTTTTGAAGTAATCATATATTATTATACTATCAGAAATTTTTAATCTCTTTTGAGTGTAATTTTTATATTTTTCAATATAGTCTTCTGGTAAAGGTATATCTTTTAATAGTTTGTACTCTTCTTTGTTGTCATTATAATATACATAATTTGTTATAAAATTACCATTTGGAAATATTACTACATTGTTACTTCCTATTTCAAATATATCATGACCTAGGGCATATTTACAAGAAAAATTCATCATATTAGCAAGAGTTGGCATTACATCATACATTCCCATTACATCAGTTACTTCTTGAGAATAGCTTTTTTGGAAGTTTGTATCGTTTGTCCACATTATTAATGGAACTTTTCTATTTATTTCTTGCCAATAGTAATCTAATTCTGTATAATTTGGGTCTTTTTCACTTAAGACATCATTTGTTTTGTAATCATAATTATATAATTTATTCCATTCTGATAAAGGTATTCTGGCATCATGATCACCATAAATCATTATTATTGTGTTGTTTAATAAGTTGTTTTTTTCTAATTCTTCAATTAAAAGTCCTATTTGAGCATCTGCATAATGAACTGATTTGAAATAGTTTCCTAGTTTTGTTTTTTCTAGATATGGATATTTTACTCCATCTACTGTCATTGAGACATCAAATTCTCCGAAAAGTTCATTATAATCAAATGGTGTATGGTTACTTAATGTAATCATTGTTCCATAATAATGATCGTGTTCTTCACTTATTTTTTTAATTTTTTCTACTGATTGTAGTATAAATGATCTATCTGATAGACCAAATCCTATAGTTTCATCAATTTTATAACTTGATTTATCATAGAAATCTGCATACCCTAAGTTTTTATGCATTATATTTCTATTCCAAAAATCTCCAGTATTAGCATGCATACTAAATGTATAGTAGCCTTTATCTTTTAATTTATTATATAGTGATAAATATGTTTTATCAGAGTAATTTATAAATACAGTACCACTACTTACTGGCATTAATGATGTAGCTAATGTAAATTCTGTATCACTACTTGTTCCAAAGCTAACCTGAGAATGAAAATTACTAAAATATAAGCCTTGTTGTGATAGTCTTGTTAGGTTTGGCGCTACTAATTGATCATTTATTTTTAATCCTATAACAGCATTTTGCATACTTTCAGCATGTATTGCTATTATATTTTTTCCTTCAAGTATGCCTGTATATTTATTTGAAGATGCTTCGCGTTCTTTTTCCTCTTCTTCATAAAATTCTGTTATTTCTTTATTAGCTTTGTCTGAACCAAATAATGATGCCATTTGTGGTTCTACACTTTTTACAACGTCATTCATTTGGTATAAATATACTCCAAATCTACTGACTAAGTATTCTCTATTCCATTGTTTATAGAATCTTGAATAATCAATTGGTTTTAATAATATAAGGAATAGTCCTAGTAATAGACCAGCCCATATATATAATTTTATTAATATTTTTTTTCTATCAAATGTTATAATTTTAGTTTTTTCTTTTTTTAATACACAATTTATTACTATCATATATATTAAGAACCATAAGAATAAAAATACTTTTGGTTGAAATAATGATCCTAAGACATTAGCATCTCCAGTATTGGAGTTTGTTAAAGCAAAGGATATAAAAGTAATTGATATAAATGAACTATAATATATATAATATATCATGTTTCCTAAGTTAATAATTACAGATATAACTGTCATTGTCATTAAATAAGCAAATTTGTTTTTTTTGAAAAAAACTGAGAATGAACCAATTATAATTGATATAACTAGATCCGCTAAAAGTGGCGCTAATGAATACCAGTTTCCTATTGTTAATGTTCTTAATAACCAAGCATTAAGTGTATTACCTATAATGAATAGGACCATTAATTTGTTTTCTTTTATTACTTTTTTTGTGTCTTTAAAGAAATTTTTTATAATTGATAATATATTGTTTAATATTTTCTTATAGTCATTCTTGTTTAATTTTTTATTCTTTGTCTTTTTGTTTTTATCATGCTTTAATAGTTTCATAAAATCACTTCTTTCTATTTAACTACTTCATCTTTATTAACATTTATTGCTAAACCAAATACAAGTAAATATGCTAAAAGGTAGATCCATAATAGCAAAATTAGTATGTTGGCAAAGTTTCCATATACTAGATTGTATTTAGCTATATTTGTGATATAAAAGGCAAATATTTCTGTTACTATTAACCAACTTATAGATGTAAATAATGCTCCATAAGTAGTGTGTTTACTTTTTATTGTTTTGTCTGGAGCTATGGTAAATAATAACTTTATATTTAAGAATACTATAATAAATGTTGTAATATATTTTAATGAATGATAAGCATTAACAAATTTATCAAAAGATGAGGGTCTATTTAGTATTTTTAATACAGATTCTAGAATAATATCTCCAAATACTGGTATACATATTATAAATGTTAAAAGTAAAATCATAATTAATATCATTATTATACTTTTTAGTTTTAGTTTAATGTAATTAGGTGCTTCTATCCCATATAATGTATCTGCTGCAATTGTTATTGATGAAGTACCATTTGATGCAAGCCAAATGTAACATATAATAATTAGTACTATATTAGTAGTAGGTTCAACATTTACTAAGGCATATACAATGTCTGCTAGTACTTTTGGTATTGCAGATTCTAATGTTGTTAGTAGATTGAAATTTTTATTTATAAATGAAGCAATAAGAGCAATAATGGCAATAATAGGTATTAAAGACATTAAAAAGTAAAAAGCTATTTGTCCAGGTAATATTCTTAGTTCTGGTTTTTTTATTATTTGTATAAAATCTTTTATTGTTTGGTTGAAAGATCTTTTTACTTTTACTCTTTTTTCGTCTATTTTTTTATTAATTTCTTTTAAATTAATTGTAGCGGTATTAGTTTTTGCCATAATTATCTATAATTTTCTTCCTTATCTTTTCTCATATCAATACTTGCTTCATTAATTGCATCTTCTACTGTTTTTATTTCATCTTCAATCATGCTTGATCCAATTGCGGCTCCAAAACTATATGGTAATTTTTCAAATTCTTTCGCTAATTTTGATTTGTAGGCATTAACCTGATTTTTATTGTATCCAACTAAGAATATTAAAAATTCATTTCCGTCTGTTCTTACTATTTCACTTTTTTCAAGTTGAGTATTTATTAATACAGCAGCAGCTTTTTTAATTAAATTATTACCTTCTTCAGTTCCATAATTATCGTTAACATATTTTAAGTTATTTAAATCTGCTATTATTACTGTTCTTGGATATACTTCTAATTCATCCCATTCTTCCATTTTTTCATTTAAATAATTTCTGTTTTTTAGAGATGTTAACATATCATTATATTTTAAGACATTTTCTTTTTTGTTAAATTTTAATTTTGAACTAGATTTTGTTATAGTAATTACTAATACTAATAATATTATTGGTATTAAAATTATTGCAACTATTATTGTATATATATATTTAAAATTGTTTTCATTGTTATAAGTATTATTAAGATTTTTTATACTCATGTTTTTGTATTCATTATAACTTGTATTGTTTAATATAAAGTCAAATAAGTTATATAGTGTTTCATTATTATTAGTGATAACATAATGATAATTTGAAGAATAAGTATCTATAAATACTTGTTTATAGTCTGTTAGTTTAGAGTTTATTGAATAGTTATTGTATTCGATTTCATCTAATACTAGTAAACCATCGTTTATGTTAGTGTTTATGTTTTTAATTAATTTTGTGTAACCATTAATATTGTTTTTTATATAGCTATATAAGAAGTTTTCTTTATATAAGTATAATTTTCTGTTTGTTAAACCATTTTTATCATTGATATTTTCTATATTTTTTGATAGAACTACCATATTTGATAGGAATGGTTGTTCTGTTTTTAAAACGTTTTCATTGTTAAAGTCAAAGTCAATAAAGGCTATGTCTACTTTGTTATTTTTTATGTCTTCTATTAATTTTTCTTTGTTTGAATATTCTACTATTTTAAATTCCATGTTAGCCATGTTCATTAATGTGTTTATGTATTCTCCTGCTAAACCATATAATTTATCATTTTTCTTTTCATTATATGATGTTCCTTTAACATAACCATATGTATATACTTTTCTTACTAAGTTATTTTTTTCTATATCAGTTATTTTTGAATTCTCTTCATAGAAATTCATTAGTGATTTTTCTAAATCATTTCTTAGATCTTTTTCTTTCCAATCTTCTAAATATTTTGATAGTATTTTGTTTAGACGTTCGTTTTCAGTAAATCTAAATACTATTTTATTTGATAGATTGTTAAATTCATATTTAATGTAATAATTGTTTTTTACAATATTATCTAGTGCTGCATATCTAGGTACCACGATATAATCAATTATTTTTTCATTCATAGCTTTAAATAAATTTTCTATTGATGAAAAACCTCTAAAATTGATATTTATATTTTTATAGTTATTATTAAAGGTAGTTTTATCACTGTCTAATACTCCAATAGTAGTACCGGATAATGAAGTTATGTCTTCTATTAGTTTATTTTCTTTACCTACTAGTACAAAGTTATCTTCTATTACTAATATATCATTTTTATTTAGAGTGTCTGAGTTTTTTAGTACTAGTAAACTATAATTATTTTTGTTAGAGTCTGTATTTTCAGGATAGTTATAAGATATTTTATTAAATGATAATTCAGTTTCTTCTTCAACTTTATTTAGAAATTCAAATAATAAACCTTCTCCATTTGATCCTATAACACTTAAGTTATTGGGAATTTCTATATTTATTAATGTATCTTTATTTTTTTCTATCCATTGTTTTTCTATTAGTGATAATTTACTTTCTTCATCTTCTGCTGTTAAAAAGAAATATAAACCTACTACTATAGCTATAACTATGATTAGTAATATTAATAATTTTTTGAAACCAAAATTACTTTTTATCTTTTTTTTCTTTTTCTTTTTGTTATCTTTTTTCATAAATACTCCTATTTAGCAGCTGAATAACTAAAATTAGTATTGCTTCTGTTTTTATATCCTATTATTGGATATGAAGCTGCTTCTTTGTTTGAATTAACAATATATATTTCGTAATCAAAATACGCTATTTGTTTTTCATCGAATGATTCTATAAATACTTTTGATAATTCTTTTGCTTTACTAGGATCTGTATTTTCTTTTACTGTTACTGTTGTTTTTATAATTCTTCCTGATATGTAGCATTTTGCAGAATCTACTATTTCTTGTTCTTCTAATTTTTTATTAACTTTTTTTAGGTCTTTATCACTAGGTAAAACTTCTTCTATTTTATCTAGTCTATTACCATATTTGACATTACTTGAACTTGATGGTACTAAGAACTTATATAGTCCAAATACTATTACTAATAATAGTATAAATGCTGATATTACTATAAGTGTAAATTTATTGTTTTTAATTTCCTTTTTTAATATTTTTTTATTCATAAAACACTTCCTATCTTGTTATATTATACAATATAATCTTTTTTTAATCAATTTACATGTTTTTTGACAGTAAATCTAATAATATTTCATTTATTTTTTTAGGATTAGCGCTACCTTTTGTTTTTTTCATGCACATTCCCATTAAAAATTTAAGAGCATTTTCTTTGCCATTTTTGTAATCATTTACAGATGATTGTTGTTCTTCTAATACACTTTTTACTATTTCTGTTATTTCTTGTTCATTATTATTCATAACTGAGATGTTATTTTTTTTCAATGTTTCTTTTACTGATAAGTCTTGTTCTAGTAAGTCATTTAATATTTCTTTAAATATTTTAGAGTTTATTTCATTGTTTTTTAACATATCTACTAATTCTATAAATTTTTCTTTAGTCATTTTTGTTTCAAATATAGATTTTTTTTCTTTATTTAAATATGCTGATATATCTCCTAGTAAAATATTACTTGCTATTTTAAAATCTATATTTGTTTCTATGAAGTTATTTAGATAATCTGATATTTCTTTATTGTTAATTATTTTTTCTATATTGATTTCTAATATACCTCTATTTAAATATATGCTTCTTCTTTCGTCAGGTAGTAATTTTATTTTTTCCTTTTCTGTTTTTATCATTTCATCATCTAAATAAAGATATGGTATATCTGGTTCTGGTAAGTATCTATATTCATTACCTACTTCTTTTTTTCTCATTGGTAATGTTGAGTTGTTTTTTGAGTCAAATTTTCTTGTTTCTTCTTCTATTTCTTTTTGTTCTTCAAGAAGTTTTGTTTGACGAGCTATTTCACTTTCAATAGCAATTCCTACATTTGATATAGAACCTATATTTTTTACTTCACATTTTGTTCCTAAGATGTCAGTATTGCTTACAGATACATTTACATCTGCTCTCATACTTCCTTCTTCTATTTTACAGTCAGATATGTCTAGATAGAATAATAGTTCTCTTAATCTTTCTAGATATTTCATGGCTTCTTCAGGGGTATGCATTTCTGGTTTTGATACTATTTCTATTAATGGTACTCCTGCTCTATTGTAGTTTAATAGAGTTTTTTTATTAGAGTGTAAGCTTTTTGCTGTGTCTTCTTCGATGTGAATTCTTTCTATTCCTATGAATTTATCTTTATATAAGTTTATGTATCCATCATGACCAATAGGAGTTCTTGCTTGTGTTATTTGGTATCCTTTTGGTAGGTCAGGATAAAAGTAATTTTTTCTATCAAAATGCATTTTTTTATTTATTTCACAGTTTAGAGCTAAGGCCGCTCTTAAGGCTTTTTTTACTACTTCTATATTTAAACTTGGTAGTGTTCCTGGGTATCCTAAATCTATTTCATTGACATTACTATTAGCGTAGGCATCATAGTTATTTAAACTAGGAGAAAAAACTTTGGTATTTGTTTTTAATTCTACATGTACTTCAATTCCTATTGTAGCTTTGTAATTATTCATTTTTACCTCCTATATTTTTTTCTATAAATGACGCTAATTGATAAATTTTAGCTTCTTCAAATCTATTACCAATAATTTGCATACCAATTGGAAGTGATTCTTTTGATATACCAATTGGTAATGACATAGAACAACATCCAGTCATGTTAACTGGTATAGTTAAAATATCATCAATGAAACTTTTGTTAGGATCTGATAAGTTTTCTCCAATTTCATATGGTAATGTTGTTGTAGTTGGTCCTAATATTAGGTCGTATTGTTCAAATACTTTATCAAATGCATTTTTCATTGATTCTCTTATTTTTAATGCTTTGTTGTAGTATGTTAAAGCATTAGTACTACTAAGTAGGAATGATCCTATCATTATTCTTCTTTTTACCTCTTCTCCAAAAGCATTTCTTGTTAAAGCATATTGTTCATATATGTTCTTAGCATCTTTAGCTGAGTATCCATATTTTATTCCATCATATCTAGCTAAGTTAGTTGAAGCTTCTCCTAGAGCTATAATTTGGTATAAAGGTACGGCTTCGTCTATATATTTTATATCTATTACGTCTACTTTTACATTGTTTTGTTTTAGTAATTCTATTGTTTTATTGAATTGCTTTAATATTTGTTTATCAATGACATCACTGATATAAAAACTTGGAATTGCTATTTTTAGATTAGATATATCTTTGCCAATAAATCTTGTGAAGTCTTCATTAGTAGCACTGTTAGTTAAGTCTCTTTCGTCTTTTTGACATATTGCATTTAATAGCAAGGCATTTTCATAGACGTTTCTTGTCATTGGACCAATTTGATCTAAGCTTGAGGCAAAAGCAATTAAACCATATCTAGATACTCTTCCATAACTTGGTTTTAGTCCTACTATTCCACAGAATGATGATGGTTGTCTTATTGATCCTCCTGTGTCACTTCCTAATGCTAGGGGTGTTATTCCAGCGCTTACGCATGCAGCTGATCCTCCAGATGAGCCTCCTGCTACTAGTTTTTTATTTATTGGGTTTTTTACAGGACCATAGTAACTTGTTTGATTAGATGAACCCATTGCAAATTCATCCATATTGGTTTTTCCTATTATAATCATGTTTTTTTGTTCAATTAAGTCACAAACAAAAGCATTATAAATAGGATAAAAATTATCTAACATTAAACTTCCTGCTGTAGTTCTTAAATCTTTTGTTATTATGTTGTCTTTTATAGCAATTGGAATACCAAATAATAAGTTATCAACTTCTTTATTATCTAATTCTTTAGCTTTTTTTATTGCTTCTTCTTTGTTTAAAGTAATAAAACAGTTTAGGTCTTTATTTTCTTCAACTTTTCTGAAAGCTTCATTAACTAAGTCTATTACTTTGATTTCTTTATTTTTTAACATTTCATTTATTTTTGAAATTGGCAATGATAAATAATTACTCATCAAAAACACCTCTTACTTCTACAAATTTGTCAAATTTATTTGGGACATTTTTTAATATTTGTTCTGTTTCTAATTCATATGATTCTTCATCATTTCTTAGATTACATTTTTCTTTTGTTGGGGATATTAAAATTTTGTCTTGTTCTAATTCGATATCGTTAATTTTATCTATTTCATCTAATATAGATTTTAATTGGTAAGCGTATTTTTCTACTTCCTCTTCAGTTAGTTTTAATCTTGCTAATTTGGCAACGTGTAATACTTCTTCATTTGTTAATCTTTTCATAATTAACCTCCATCTTTAGTATTATAACAAAAAGTCCTACAATTTTCTATCTTTTACTAACATTTTATTAAAAATATGGTATACTTTTACTGGAGGTAGATTATGATAAAAGTCTTGACAATTCTATTTGGAAAATTGGTTTTATTTGTAGGAAAAGTATTTAAAAGAGGTAGTTCTTTACCTGGTAGTCTTACTTATAAATTAAATAGTAATATAATGAAATATTTTAAATTACCAAAAACTGTTATAGCTGTTACTGGTTCTTCTGGTAAGGGTTCTACTACTAAAATAATTGCAAATGTATATAGAAAGCTTGGATATACTGTTTGCTATAATGATAAAGGGTCAAATGAGAGATCTGCTGTTATTACTACTTTGTTAGATAATTGTACTTTGACAGGTAAGGTAAAAACTTTAGTTTGTGTTTTTGAAATTGATGAAAGATATACAAAATATGTTTTTCCATATATTAAGCCAACTCATGTTGTTATAACAAATGTAACAAGGGATCAACCTCCTAGACAAAGACATTTTGATTTTGTGTTTGGTGAGATTTATAAAGCTCTTGATAAGAATACTACTATTATTACTAATGCTGATGATCCTTATTTACAAAAAGTAAATAAAGATAAAAAATTTAATGTTGTATATTATGGTATTGATAAGTTAAAAACTGATTATAAGAAGAATAAGTTTAATAGTTTAAATATTTCTAGATGTATTTATTGTAATTCTAAATTGAATTATGACTATTATCATATTGAACATTTAGGTAGTTATAAGTGTTCAAAGTGTGATTTTAAAATACCAGAAAAGTTATATAAAATAACTAATTATAAGGATTATGTTATAACTATTAATGATAAGTATAATATTACTATTAATAATGATGTTTTGTTTAATTTTTATAATGTTTTAGCAGCTTTTACTACTCTTGCTATTAATAAACTTGATTTAGGAAAAGTTAGTGAAATTATTTCTGATATGAATAGAGATACTAAGATTTTTAATAAATATAAGTATAATGATAAAAATGTATATGTTTTAAATAATAAAAATGAGAACGCTACTACTTTTAATCAATCTGTTTTATATGCTGCTAACGATAAGAGTAAAAAGACTCTTGTAATAGGATGGTGGCAAATTTCTAGGAGATATAATTTTGATGATTTGTCTTGGTTATATGATATTGATTTTTCGTTGATTGATAATGTTGAGAAAATTATAGTAGCAGGTCCTCAAAGATTTGATATAGCGGTTAGATTAAAGTATGATGGTTTTTCTTGTAAAAAGATAAAAATTTATAATGATTTATACGAGGCTAAAGAAGAAATTTTAAGTTCTAAAGATAATATTTATGCTATATTAAATTTTGATTATATTAAACCATTTAATGAAATAATGGAGGTAAGAAAATGACAATTACTATAGGATATTTATATTATGATTTGATGAATTTGTATGGTGATATTGGTAATATTCATGTTTTAAAGTATCATTTGGAAAAACAAGGTATTAAAGTTAATATTAAAAGACTTTCAATTGATGATGAGATTAATTTTAAAAGAATAGATCTTGTTTATATTGGTTCTTCTACTGAAGATAATAGATTTATTGCTTTAAATCATTTATTAAAATATAAAGATGATATTAAAGATGCAATTAAAATGGGTAAGTTTTTCTTAATAACAGGACAAGCACTTGCTATGTTTGGAAACAATATAGATGATGAAAAAGCTCTTGGTATTTTTGATTTTAATACTAATATTTCTAATGATAGAGAGGTAAAAGAAGTTGTTACTAATACTAAGTTTGTTAAGGATTTTATATATGGTTTTTTAAATAATAGTGATAATATTTCTTATAATAATTGTGAATATTTATTTGATAATGAAGGTATTTTAGATAATAATTTTTATGGTACTAAGATGATTGGTCCTCTTTTAGTTAGAAATCCTATGTTTACTGAGTATTTTATTAAGAAATTAATTAAATCTAAGTATAAAGATTTTAAGTTTAAGAGGTTTGATTTTGCTTTGGATATTAAAGCTTATAATGAATATATAGAGTTTAAGAGAACTAAACGTGATATAAAATAAAAAGAAAAATAACTGAAATTATTTTTCTTTTTTTGTCTTATTTAGTATAAATCTTTTTTAATAATAAGTTTACATCATTTATTTTTACTCTAGATGGGGCTGCATCACCAATTATACCTGCCATTACTTGTAGAGTAACTTTGTTTTTGAATTCAAATATTACATTTTGTGAAAAATGCATTTGACTTACTGATCCTCCTGAAAGTTTAAAGGAAAGATCCATTACTACTTGACCAGAATCATCTTTTACGTAAAATATTCCACCATGTGAATTGTCTACTTCTTCGATTGCTCCAGAAAAGGCAATTTCATAAACTCCTGCTGCAAGTTCTATGTCAGTTTTGTCTTTGAAACTAAAATATTCGGAATTGTTTGGAATAATATGTGATTCTTGAACATTCATTACACCAGATATGTTTGTTTCAGCATAACTTGCAAATAATATTCCTTCTGATGAGTCCTCATTGATTGGGCCAGTTGGACCTTGATCGCCTTTGTCTCCTTGTTCACCCTTTTTGCCTTGTTCTCCTTGTTCTCCTTGTTCTCCTCTTGAAATAAGGAAATCAAGGACATGATGATTACCTACTCTTGTTTCTATTACTGCTGCTTTAGTTTCTGGATCTGATGTTATTGTGTCTCTTATTTCAATGGTATCAGCTTCTCCAGGTGGTCCTTCTATTACTCCGCCGATATCCATGTTTTTGTATCTTCATCCCAAACAATTAAACTTTTTTGAACTATATAACAATCTCCATTTTTTCCCTCTGGATGATGTTTTTCTAATTCTTCTATACTTTCATATGTTCCATTTATTTTTAAGACTGTTCCTCTTGGACCAGTTCCTCGATAAAATAAATAATTTAAAAGAATTAATCGTAATTTCAAGCCATTAATTCCTTATTACTATTAAAAAGTAGTGTAGAAGTTATTAAATTCTAAATAATTTTATGAAAAAAAATAAGTAGTTCAATTTGACTGCTTATTAATATATTTATTTTTCTTTACTAGCAAGTTTGATAACAGCATTTGTATATTTCATAAGTTCTTTTTTATTCTTAAATCCACAAGTCATTGCGAAGTAATCCATATAGCTAGTATCTTCATCAATATATTTCATTTGTAGAGATTTATTAATATTATAATTTTCTTTGGCACTAATATCGTTTGATTTTAAATAACCTTTAATAGTTAAATTATATTTTGCATCTTTGTTTTTAAATTGTTCGTATAATTCAGTAGTTATAATGCAGTTATCTATAAGTTCTTTATTATTTTCAAACTCAATAACAACTTTATTTTTATCTTTATAATTTGTTACATTAACAATTCTATCAATATATTCTGCTTTGCCATTTTTGATCTTGCCAACTTTTACATTGCTCGTAGTTATTAGTATTATTACTAATAATATAACTAGAAGAACACATGAAATAATGATAATTTGTTTCTTCTTAATTTTTAATTTTCGTTTCTTCATATTATCATCCTTTCTTTATAATTAAAAAGGAGTTAGAGAGAAAACTCTAACTCACATTTTAATTTGTTTGTTTTCTTCTATAAGCAAATACTCCAGCACCTGCTAATCCAATCATTGAAAGGACACCAGTTACTATATATAGTGCAATGTTATCTCCTGTTTTTGGATTATCAATTTCAGAAGTAACATTAGCAACTGTGAATGTTGTAGTAGCTTCGCCACCATCAGTGAATGTAACTTTTAATGTATGTTCACCAGCAGATAAAGTATCTACATATTCTTTCTTGAATGTGATAATTGTACTACCACTTTCAGAAGTATAGTTTTTAGAATCAACTAATACCCCATCAACATATACTTTACCATCAAATAATGAATAATCAGCATTGATTTTAAATTTAGCTTCACTATTTTTAGTAATTACATATTTTTGATTAGCTCCTTCAGTTACTTCATAAATTATCTTTTCTACAACTACTTCTAATTCCATATTAGCAGTTATATTTGAAAGTGTTAATTTATCATCAACCATATCAGCAGTTTTATCAGTTCCGTTTACTAAAACTTTAACTAATTTATAACCACTATTAACTGTGATTGTAAATTCTTTATCATCACCATAGTTTACACTAACAGCTCCGTTTGGAGTAATAGTAGCACCAGTTACATCTTTAACAGTAACTGTGAATGGTATTTTCTTATAACTTACAACAACTTCTTTTTCTTCATTAACAGTAAGTTCTAATTTATTACCTACGACAGGTGTATTAACTCCATTTACTAATACTTTATCTATCATATAACCAGTATTTGGAGTAAATTCAATTATTACTTTACTTCCTTCTATAACATCTATTTTGCTTGGAGTAATAGTTCCATTACCACCACTAATACCACCATCAACTGCTGTCATTACATCAAATAAATCTTTTACATCAACTTCAATATCAATGTCATTTACAACATTATAATTATTAGTATCCTTTGGTGTATATGTTGCTTTATATGTATGTTTTCCAGCATTTAATACTAAGTTTGGTGTATCCCAAGTAAAGCCATAAGGTAACACTACATCACTGAGTACTTTTCCTTTAACACTTGTTAATCCAGTTGGTACTTCATAATTAGGTGTTGCCTTTATTATAGACCAATTTACAGTGTAATCATCAATTGTACCATCATTCCACTCATAGTTATCTTTATCTACTAATGAACAAGTAAAACTATAGTCCCCAACTTTTAGAGCCGTTAAAGTACCAGTTATTTCTTGTATACCTACAATTTGTCCATAGTCATATCCATGAATCATTCCATCATATTCAAATGTTATTGTTTCTGGATATTCCTTTGTTACTTGTGCTTTCTTAATTGTGAAAGCATAAGTTACACTTCCTACATAATCTGCATTATCTTCTGGTACACTATATGTTACAGTATAAGTTCCTGCATTTTTTGGAGCTTCTGCACTATCATAATTTGTAGTTCCTGTTCCTTTATATTTGGTATCTAGCATTTTTACATTTCCACCTATAACTTCAATTCTACCAATCGGTTTTTGTTTTTCTCCGTTATAAATAAATACTTGATTATCTTCTATACCACTAAATGTTACAGTTTTCTTTTCTACAATATTTATATAGAATTTTTGTCTTGCTTCAGCATATTCGTTTATGCCATCATTATTAACATCTTTTGCTGGAGCAATAACTTCCATTTCTACTTTTCCAGTTGTAGCCCCTGCTGTAAATCCTGTAGTTTCTTCAAATGTTCCTGCACTTCCACTTATATATTTAATTTTATAATCAGTTAAATTACAATTTAATAGTTCTTTAATTTCATCTATTGTTAGAGTTCCACTAACTTTAACATATAAGTTTTCTTCTGCAGTAATTGTTTGTGATAATTGTTTTACTTCTAATATACCATTTTTATGAGTACCAAAAGTATAGTTAGAAGTAATATCTTTTCCATCCCTTGTTACTTTTACACCTGTTACTTTATTATCAGAAGTACCAACATATTTTTGTTTACCTGTAATAGTAGCAGTTAATTTGTCTCCTGCAAGTAAAACATCATTAGTATATGTATAACCCTTATTAGTTAAATCTTCTCCATCATAGTTTTTAGTATCATTATTTGCAGTTACAACTATTGGAGTTGTAATTGGTGTAATAGAAAGTTTTCCTTTTTCTATTGTTACATTACTATAACTATTCGCATTTAGTAACATATAATCAAATATACCATTTTCAACTGTTCCATCAGATACATCTTTAACTTTTCCTGATGGTATTAGTAATAATTTATCATGTTTTTTATTTGGTAACTCATACATCTTAGCATCAGGTAAATATTCAAGTTTTGTGCCACCATAGTATACATCATAGTCATCTTCTTTATGTTCTTCTCCATCATATTCCCATGAATTTGATTTAATTACTATCTTAATTTCTGTATCATTTTTAAAAATTTCAAAATTAACTATCTTTTCTGGAATGATATATTTTTCATTAGCATCATTAGTTAATTTGAATTTCATTTTATATTTACCAGCTGTTGTTGGAAGCATCCACGACCAATGATCACTACCTTCAGAGGCAAACCTAATATCGCCATCTTTACTTGTAAGTGTTGAACCATAATTTATAACTGGCCACTTTTCATCATCGACACCATAAGTCCAACTATCAATTGAAATATCAAGGTCTGTTATTTCTTTTTTATCAACTTTTAATGTAACTTTTGATGTATAAGTATTATCATTTATATCAGTTACAGTTATGTTTGCTGTATATTCTCCTACCATTAGCCCTTTTTTAGCTTTAATCTTGAAATCTGTATTTGTTGCTCCAACAACTACTGTTGGAGTTCCAGTACCATCTACTATAAAATTAGCATTATCTACTGAAACATTTTTAATTTGTAAGTCGGCTGCCCCACTATTATATATTGGAATTTCTTTTACATCAGTAGCTTCTGTATATCCATAAATTTCATTTAAACTAATATCTGAAACATCAAATCTTGTTTTCTTTCTTACAATAATAGAGCGAGTTTTATCATCATCATAACGATCAACAAATGGCTCAGAAATTAATCGATTTCTATCTGCTACGACTTGCTTATCATTAATATTATAATATAAAAATTCAGAATCCTCTGGTATTACATTACCTATTAACATTTCTTTTTCAAACTCATTATTTGAGTTACGTGCCATAACTGCCATACTTTGACCTGAATATGTATAAAGTTTAATTGTCTCAATACTTAAATCAACTCTTACATTATCATCACTGCGTAACAAATAAGTCAAACCATTCAATGTAGTATCTTTTACAGTTAACTTATAATTGCTCTTCCCCATGAATACAGTACTAGGTTTTTCTGGTTGTTTTTCTCTTTCTATTTTTATCCCATCTACCAAAACAGCAATATCATGCTTTTTAGTTGCATCATTCTCTTGAACAGTAAAGAAATAAAATATTTCATTATTTTTCTTCTTATAAATCTTACCTGTTTTTCCTTTGCTAGAGTCAGTTATTTTAAGAGTTGCATTATCATGATATATTAGATTAATTGATTTATCATTTACTAGTGTTAATGTGTTTCCATTTAAATCTAGTATAGTGTCTTTATATATATACCAATTTAACTCATCATTCTCACCCATACTAATATTATCTTGTAATTTTATTAAATCGGCTGAATCTTCTGCGTTAGTTTTATTTACAGCATTAATAAATTCTGTAGCACTTGTAACTAAAACATTATTTTTAGCACTTGGATCTACAACTTTTAGAGTTACAGTTGTTTCCATAGTATAACCTGACATAGTAGCTACTGTTATCTTTCCTGTATATGTTCCAGCAGGAAGTCCTGTTTCAGCTGTTACATAATACTGCTCGTAACTATCATATACTGGTTCAACATAATCATGATTGGTTCCATTAATATTAAAAATATCTTCTCTATCAACTGTAACATTCCATATAGCCCATGCCTCAGTACCATTGTTATGAACATTAATATAGCCCATTGGTTTTTCTGTATATCCAACATTAACAGTTCCTAAATCAACCTTATATGCTATACCTGATTCTGCTGCATTTACTTTTATAGTTCCAAATGCAAAGAATGCTACCAGCATAAATACTGTTGTCATAAAATATTTTTTAACATTTTTCATTTTATTTTCCTCCTTTCGTTCTTATAGAATTTCAAAAAATATTTTTATAGTTAGTGCAAGATGATAATATCAATTATCATCCTACACAATATTATTTTTCTTTTGTTTATTTATAAATTTTTCAACTTTATTATTTAATTTGTTTGTTTTCTTCTATAAGCAAATACTCCAGCACCTGCTAATCCAATCATTGAAAGGACACCAGTTACTATATATAGTGCAATATTATCTCCTGTTTTTGGATTTTCTATTATATTTGTATTTAATGATTTTTCTGTTGCTACAATTCCATAATGACTTAAATGAGTTGTTTCAAATACTATATATCCATCTTCTATTGTTGCTGGTATAGTTTCTTGTATTTGGTTATCTTTAATATAAACTACTTCATATTTTTTATAACCTTTTAAATCTTCTGGCAATGCAATTCTTATTTTCATTTTAGTATCACTAATTTTAACTATTTGGTTATTTTCTAATACATTTATATCTACTACATATTTAACATTTTTGTTTGTTAAGTCCTTTTTAACTTCTACAGGTTTTATATCTAATTTGTAGTCTTTGCTAACTTCTTTTGCAAATTCAATTTTTGCTTTTGTTTCTCCTGTACTTTGAATTTCTTTTACTGTTTCTTTAACTGGTTGTTCAGGTTTGCCTGAAATTTTAGTCCAAGAAGCATATAATGTTACATTTTTATATCTCTCATAACCACTTTCTTCTTTTATTAGAGTATCTTTTTCAAACTCTTTATCTGTTTCTTCGTTTTTATCCCAGAATCTCCAGTAAACATAATTATAGTTTTCTCCACTACCATCTTTTTTTGTATTCCAACCGTTAAATGTATATCCTTCTCTTACTGGAATGTATGGTAATAATGACATTGTTGTTCCTGAATTGTTTCCTCCTATGTAGTCATAACTATTAGATTCTTTACCATCTATTTTACCGCCATTAGCATTTAATTTTAGTACAATTCCATCACCTTTAAAAGTATCTTGAGTATATGTAGCAGTTATTTCTATACAATCACGTTTAGCAAAATAACTAGAATCAATAGAAGTTACAATTTTTCCATCTAACTCCCATCCTTTAAAAGTGTATCCTTCTCTTACAGGTATATATTTTGTTAAATCAACTGTTTTAAATTCAGTGCTTTTACTTGTTAATTTTATAATGCTCTGTCCATTTACTTTACCTGCAAATGGATCAAGTGTTAAATAATATGTACCAGTTCCTTGTAATACTTTATCAGAAAATTTTGCATAAAGAGTTAATCCATTCGTATATGTTTCGCCTTCTGCTAACTCTCCACTCCAGCTAAAATCAGTTATTGCTATTTCTTCATTAGACTTTTCGCCAGTAAAACTTCCCCAATATGCAAATTCTGTTCTACCATTGAATGGTACTATTCCTTTTGTTAGCTCAGATAATTTAACTGTTGTTTCTCCTTCTGCAACGTTAAATTTTATAATTTTCTGGTCTTTACCATCAATACTGGCATTTTCTGCTGTGCTAGTCAATATTAATGTATATTTTCCATCATCACTAATAGTTAAAGCATCAACTGTTGTTATTCCTAAAACACTAACTACTGCTATTAACATCATAAATAATGTCTTTTTTAAATTCATTTCTTTCTCCTCCTAATTTTATTTGATTTTTTTATTATTAATCTTTATAGTCATAACAATTTTTTAATATAGTTCTATCATCTGTAATCTAATTATTTTCCTCTATGTTACTCTCCTTTCTTTATTCCTCATATCTAACCTCATTCATACTATTAAATCCACTTAAGTAATAATCATCCGGATAATCTCTTACTCTATTTTCCATAACATCATTTATAGGTATAAGAGTTAAATCCTTTAATATTACATATTTGTAGGTAAATGTTAATACTTCATCATAATATTTTGTTAACATATTAATCCTAACAGTTGTTACAACTCTTTTATTTAAGTTTTTATCAAAGTAACTCATTAACTCATAAAAACCTTTGTCAGTTTTAAGAATTCTTTCATTATATATTCTAATTACTTTTTCTCCCTCATAATTACCATTTACTTTTTCAAGATCAGGGTATCTTTCATTACCATAATTTTTATAGTACAAGATATTATCTTTTACATAAACATACTCAGACATAAAATCATAATCAATCTTTTTACCAAGAAATTCTGTTGAATATTCCCATTTAAGATAATCGCTAAGACTATAATTTGCATTCAAATACATATCATAACTATCTGTAACTCTATTATCCGTATTGTTATCATGTAAGGTATATATTGTATCATTATAATCATAAAACTTTATATCTGCTCCAGAATTTGGAGCAATATTCATAACCTTAATGCTATTGTCTATATCATATACTTTTTTATAAACAAACTCTCCACTATCCAATTTACTAGGATTGAAAATATATATGGAATTATTATTTATAAATGAATATTTGCTAAATGGAGTATCTTCATTTAAAAATTCTCCATCATTTAATTTTTTATATTCCTTATCTGGATACTTCTTTTTAAGTTCTTCCATAATAGACTGTGCTTCTGGAGGTGTATGATCTATTAGCATTGGTTTGTTACTTATAATAGCAATAATAACTATAATAGCTATTAATACAATAATTCCTATTATGGCATAAATTATTTTTTTATTTTTCATATCACACCTACTTTTCTATATATCCACTTGTTTTTTGTGAATACATATCATCAGTTATAGATTTATATCTTTCACCATCATAATCATCTGTAAATCCATTATATGCTTTATATATTTCATTAGTTTCAGTATCATATACTCTTTCATAACCGAGTATAGCATCACTTTGTTTTTGACTCATAATATCAAAAGATGCGTTTCTCTTATTCCATGAATCCATTATTCCATCACTTAT